>CALZHR010000098.1 GCA_945787335.1 uncultured Desulfuromonadales bacterium | reverse complement strand
GGAATGATGCCGGGTTATCCCTTGCCAGCTTCCGCTGCGAGGTGTTTTGCCGCCTCAGCTTTTGGCGATGATCCATACCGGTTAGCGCCTGAAATTAGGTCAACTCTTCATTAAGATCCAGCCCTCATTGTAGCAGACGTCAGCAACAGACGGAGAACTGGCCCGGTTTGGTTTCCCCTGTGGCAGAGAATCGAACGTCTCTTTAACAGGGGACAGATTGAAATCTGTTTCCGCAGGGCTGCAGATACCCTGTTTACCGAAAGAAAAGAACTCAGCAGGAGATGCCTTTTACGTTCGACTATATCGCGATCTATGTCGTGGGGCTCAATCGACCCGAAAGAGAATGTGATTGAAGTCCGCTACTATGATAAAAGAAGAGCCTGACCACCCCTGTTTTATCAGGTCATGAAATCAGGCCAGGCTTAACGCGATATTTTGTCTTGCTCGGGCGCAGAACCGTTTGCCGCTGGCACCCGATGGTACAGTGCACTGCCTGAGATCAAGGTCCAAAGCTCTCCTCGATCAGCTCTTTCATGCTTTTGCCGCAACATTGCATATCCTTTTTCACGGCTTCTTTCTTGTGGTATTTCTTGTTGCAGCTCGTACAGGTGAAAGCTGATTTTTCGCTCAGCTCCTCTTCTGCCTCAGAAAACCTGTCGTGATATTTCTCGGCCATGATTTCCTCCATTTTTTGAAGGTTTAGAAATATTTCTTTTCATTTCTACCCTTTAAATTTTATCACTTCGATGGCGTTAAGCAATGGCGGCCAACCCGCCATTGTTGGCAAGGGTAAATGCTGCTTTTGGCCGGACCGCTTTCTTGTAATTCCTGAAGTTGCTTTGTTAGTCAGTCTCTTTGATTGATTTTCCGCTGTGACGCATCTCTGCGCAGCTCTTCTGCGGAAAGTTCAGCGTCTTGTCGGCGAGAAATGATTCTAATTGCTGGAAATCGAGCGACTCCTCCTCGAGCAGCTGTTCGGCGAGGGCTTCCAGGGTTTTACGGTTTTCAGCAAGAACCGCAGTTGCGCACTCTTCCGCGAGGTTGACCAGAGTCTTGATCTCCTGGTCGATGATCCAGGCGGTTTTTTCACTGAAAGTCTTTTCGGCGGCCAGCTTGCGACCGAGAAAGGGGTGCTCTTCGCCACGCGGGTAGCTGAGCGGCCCCAGGCCGTTGCTCATCCCCCATTGGCAGACCATCTTCTCCGCCAGGTCCATGACCTGTTTCAGATCGTTCTGCGCGCCGGTTGAGGTTTCGTCGAAAATCTCTTTCTCCGCGACCCGCCCCCCCAGCATGACACTCATCCGGCAGAGCAGATAACTGCGCGGGAAATGATAGCGGTCATCTTCAGGTAATTGTTGCGTCACTCCCAGGGCCTGACCGCGGGGAATAATGGTGACCTTGTGCACCGGGTCGGTATTCGGCAGGCACCTGGCGACCAGGGCATGACCGGCTTCATGGATCGCCGTGATGCGCCGTTCCAGGTCGGACATGAACAGCTTGCGCTCCATCCCCATCAACTGGCGGTCCTTGGCGCGTTCGAAGTGGCTCATGGCGACCCGTTCGACATCTTCGCGGGCGGCGATCAGGGCCGCCTCGTTGGCCAGGCTCTGAAGGTCGGCCCCGACCATGCCGGGCGTCCCCTTGGCGACCCGCTCCAGGTCGACATCCTCGGCGAGCGGCATTTTGCGGGTATGCACTTCGAGGATCTTGACCCGGTCCCGCCAGTCGGGACGATCGATGACCACCTGCCGGTCGAAGCGGCCCGGCCGCAGCAGCGCAGTATCCAGCACATCCGGCCGGTTGGTCGCCGCCAGGACGATCACCTCGTCGTGCGGTGCGAAACCATCCAGCTCCGAAAGCAGCTGGTTGAGGGTCTGCTCCCGCTCGTCGTTGCCGCCGCCCAACCCGGTCCCGCGGGCGCGGCCGACGGCATCCAGTTCGTCAACAAAAATAATGCTCGGCGCGTTCTTCTTGGCGTTGGTAAACAGGTCACGGACCCGGCTGGCGCCGACGCCGACGAACATTTCGATAAACTGCGAGGCGGAGATGCTGAAGAAGGGGACCTCGGCTTCACCGGCAACCGCCCGCGCCATCAGGGTCTTGCCGGTCCCGGGCGGTCCGGCCAGCAAAACGCCGCGCGGCACTCTGCCGCCCAGGCGGGCAAACTTGCCGGGATCGCGCAGGTAGGCGATGATCTCCTGCAGCTCCTGTTTGGCTTCGCGCAGCCCGGCGACATCTGCGAAGGTCACCGGCGACTGCTCGCGGGAATAGAGCTGCGCGCCGGACTTGCCGAATTTATTCAAAAAACCGCCGCCGATTCCCCCCTGCTGGCGCATGCGGGTGATGATGAACCACCAGACCCCGATGATCAGCACCCAGGGGAGCAGGTTGATGACAATCGACATCCAGAGGGCGCGGTCCTCGGTCGGCTCGACCAGCAGCTTGACCTGCTGTTTCTCGAGCAAGGGGAACAGGTTCGGATCTTCCACCGGCGGCATCACGGTCCGGAAACGGGTAAACAACTGTTCCCCCTCAAATCGGCCAGCCGCGACCTGCTCGGCGGTCAGGGCGAGTTTGCCGGCAAATACGCCGCTCAGACGTTCCCCCTGCAGGGTAACTTCCACGATGGCTCCCTCATTGAGCTTCTGTTTAAACAGGCTGTAGGCAATTTCGGCGACCGGTTCGGTCGGTTGCCGCGGGAACAGGTAGGTGTAAACGAAATTGAGCCCGACCAGCAGCGCCATCACCAGCAGGATGCGGTGCAGAGGATTTTTTAGCATGGCTGCTCCGTCCAGCCGGGATCGGGGGTGAAGCGTTCACCGTGCTTCTGGGCAAGTGCGGCAAGCTTCTCGGCGATTTCGGCGCTGCCGCGGCTGCGGGCGTAATGCAGCGGGCCACCCCGAAAAGGCGCAAAGCCGGTGCCGAAGATCATTGCCCCGTCGAGCAGCTCTTCGTCGGTGACCACCCCCTCGCGCAGGCAGGCCATGCAGCTGTTGAGCAGCGGCAGCAGCAGCCGGTCGAGGAGTTCGGCGTCCGCCTCGGGCTTCTCCTCCCGCTTCTGCGGCTTGCCCTGCTCCCAGGCGTAGAAACCTTGTCCCGTCTTGCGTCCCAGCTCGCCCTTTTCGAGCTTGTCGTGCAACCAGCCGGGCACCTGCGGGATGCGCTGTTCAAGGCGCTCGCGCAGCATCTCGGCGACCGCGAGGCAGATATCGAGGCCGACCTGATCGGCCAGCTCGAGCGGTCCAAGCGGCATGCCGAAGGCTTCGGCGGCGCGGTCGATGGTTTCGGCGTCCACCCCCTCGTCGAAAAGCAGGATCGCCTCCAGCAGGTAGGGCATCAGCACCCGGTTGACCAGAAAACCGGGCGCGCTTGAGACCGGCACCGGCAGCCGGCCGATACGGCCAACAAAAGCCCGCGCCCGGGCGATGGATTCCGTCGCTGCGCTCTTTGGTTCCACCACTTCGACCAGTTGCATCTTCGCGACCGGGTTGAAGAAGTGCAGACCGACGAAGCGGCCGGGATTCTGCAGTTTTTCCGCCAGCTCCTCGAGCGGGATGCTGGAGGTGTTGGTGGCGAGCAGCGCGTCCGCTTTCAGCTGCGGCTCGAGCTGCCGGAAGATCTCCCGTTTGAGATCGAGCTGTTCCGGCACCGCCTCGAGCACCAGATCGGCGCTGGCGACGCCCCGGTTCTTGAGGTCGGGGATCAGCCGGTCGAGCACCGCCTGCGTTTCGCGCTCGCAAAGGCGCCGCTTGCGGCAGAGTTCGGCGGTTCTTTTCACCGCCCCGGCGAGGCTTTGCACCTGGGTGTCGAACAGACTCACCTGCAAGCCCTGCAAAGCGCACCAGGCGGCGATATCCCCACCCATCGCCCCGGCGCCGATCACGTGCACCCGCTCGATGCCGCTGTTCGCTGCTTTGCCGGTCCGTTTCAGTTTTTCCCGTAGGAAGAAAACCCGCACCAGGTTCTGGGCCGTCGCGCCGCTCAGCAGGCCTGCGAAGGAGGCGATCTCCTCGCGGCGCATGGCCTCTGCGTCGCCGCCGTGCTCCTCCCAGAGTCTGATCAACGCTTCGGGGGCGGGGTAGTGTGCGGGGTTGGCCTTTTCGGCGCTTTTCGCCCGCATCTGGCGCGCTTCCAGGTGCCGTGCCGGAGTGGTGGTCAATAGCCGCTCCCGCATCCCGCTGTCGTGGCCCTTGATATCGCCGGCGACCGCAGCAGCGACCGCGCGGGCGACATGCCGCTCCTCGATGAGGGAATCGACCAGCCCGGATTTCTTAGCCCGGCGGGCGTCGAGGGTCCGGCCGGTGAGCATCAGCGTCATCGCCTCAATCGGATCGATCAGGTGGGTCAGGCGGGCGGTACCGCCCAGTCCGGGATGCAGACCGAGCAGGATTTCCGGCAGTCCCAGCTTGGCATCCGGCAATGCCAGCCGGTAGTCGCAGCAGAGCGCCAGCTCCAGGCCGCCACCGAG
>CALZHR010000097.1 GCA_945787335.1 uncultured Desulfuromonadales bacterium | reverse complement strand
GCCAGCTGGCGATCAACTATCTGGAACAGGGTCGCCTCGATCAGGCGCTGGAGAAGTTTCTGCAGTTCGAGCCGCGAGACAGCGTCAGCAAGGAGATGCTCTACAACCTGGGCCTCGATTTCGAGCGCAAACGGATGCCGCACAAGGCCTTGACCGCTTACCGCCATCTGCTTGCTTGCGGTCGCTTCCGCGACAGCAAGGAACGCATCAAACAGCTGCAGGCCGGCGAAGAGAATCCGGTTCAGGCACAACGGCCCGACGCGACACTGGTGCTCGACCGGCCGGGCGAAAAACCGACCCTGGGTCGCTACCGGGTGGAAAAGGAACTGGGCCAGGGCGCGATGGGAACCGTCTACCTGGGGATCGATCCGAAAATCAACCGCCAGGTTGCGATCAAAACCCTTGCCTACTCACTGGTCGACCCCGACCAGCTGAAAACAGTCAAAGAGCGTTTTTTCCGCGAGGCTGAAGCGGCTGGCCGGCTCAATCACCCCAAGATTGTCACCATCTACGATGTCGGCGAAGAGAATGACCTGGCCTACCTGGCGATGGAGCTGCTCGACGGCAAGGATCTCAGCCATCACTGCCAGACGAAACAGTTGCTGGAGCCGCTCCGGGCTGTACAGATCAGCAAACAGATTGCCCAGGCTCTCGACTATGCCCACCAGCAGGGCGTGATTCATCGCGACATCAAACCAGCTAACATCATGATCCTTACCGATGGCCAGATCAAGGTCGCCGACTTCGGCGTGGCGCGGGTCGTCTCCAGCTCCCAGACCGAAACCGGGATAATTCTCGGCACCCCCAGCTATATGTCGCCGGAACAGGTGGCCGGCAAAAAAGTTGATGGCCGCTCCGACCTGTTCTCTCTCGGCGTGGTAATGTACGAACTGCTCAGCGGCGAAAAACCTTTCCAGGGGGAAAACATGGCCGCCCTGATGTACAATATCGCCAGCTGTAATTACCGCCCGCTCGACGAACTCCGCCCGCAACTGCCGCGCGAGTGTCAGTCCGTCATTGCCAAGCTGTTGCAGAAAGGCGTCACCAGGCGGATCAAGTCGGCGGGCCTGCTGGCTAAGGAGCTTGAAACCTTACAGCAAAAACTGGAGATCGGATGAAACTGAGCGCTTGCGGAAAAACCGATGTCGGTTTGCTGCGCAGCAACAACGAGGACAATTTTTTCCTCGATGAGCAGCACGGCCTGTTCATCGTCGCTGATGGCATGGGCGGACATGCGGCCGGTGAAGTCGCCAGCGAGATGGCGATCGAAGTGGTGCGGGAACACCTGCAACCGCAGCGGGCTGAGCAGACATCCACTGTGCCATTGCTGTCGTTACTTGCGGATGCGGTCACCGCGGCCAACCGGTCGATCGCGCAGGCAGGCGCGGAGAATGACGCCTGGTCCGGAATGGGCACCACCCTGACCATCCTGCTGATCGACAGCCGGCAGGCCTACCTGACCCATGTCGGCGACAGCCGCCTTTACCGCTGGCGTGACCAGCAACTTGAACAGCT
>CALZHR010000096.1 GCA_945787335.1 uncultured Desulfuromonadales bacterium | reverse complement strand
GGGATCCGGGTCAACGCTGTTTCGGCGGGGCCGATCAAGACCCTGGCGGCGTCCGGGATCTCCAACTTCAAGGAGAAGTTGCGGGTTGCCGAAGAGCGTGCACCGCTCAAGCGGCTGGTTTCTCAGGATGAGGTTGGTAAGGCGACCCTTTACCTGGTCTCAGACCTGGCATCAGGAGTGACCGGCGAAGTGCATTACGTGGATGGTGGTTTCAGTACTGCCGCCGGATAATGAATTTCGACTCTGGATATGTTATTGGAAGGGCCCCGTTTCGGGGCCTTTCCTCGTTACGGGGAGATAGATGATCGAAGGCAAGACCAGCGGCCTCAAAGCCAGCCAGATTAATGCCCTGGAGCGGATTTATCGGCGCAAAATACCAGCAGGTGAACTGATTACCGGCGAGCTGGCCCGATATCTGACCGAGCTCTCCCGAGAGATTCAGCGCCAGCTCGGAGTGGTGATCGACCGGGCCGGGGTGGTGCAGTATGTCATCGTCGGTGATGACCGGGAAATCGTCATCCCTGATCTGTCCAGGTACAGCCTCGGTCGCAGTGGTCTGCGCGGGCTGCGCTGCGTCCACACCCACCTGAAACAGGAAGCTTTAAGCCGCGATGACCTGACCGACCTTGAATTGTTGCGTCTCGATCTGATGGCGGTCATCGGCGTTCGCGAGGACGGTCTGCCGGGCCGGCTGGAATACGCGCATTTGCTGCCAACCGAGCAGACGGCCCAGATCGAAAAGGTTGTGCTGAATGACTTCTATCAGCTGCAGCTCGATTTTTCAGCCTTTATCCAGACCCTCGATCAGCAGATGGAGCGGGTTGCTGCCGAAACTGTCGATCTTGAGGATGGCCGTGAACGGGCGCTGCTGATTTCAGTCGGCCAGGGCTCGCGGCAGCAGGTCGAAGACTCGATGGATGAGCTGGAAGAGCTGGCCCGGACCGCCAACCTGGCGGTGATCGACAAGATGATCCAGCGACCACGCAAACTGAATCCTCGTTTTCTGGTCGGCGAGGGCAAGCTGCGCGAGATCATCATCAGCGCCCTGCAACGGCGGGCGACTCTGCTGGTTTTCGATCAAGACCTGACCCCGAACCAGGTGCGCTCGATTTCTGAAGTCACAGAAATCAAGGTTATTGATCGCACCCAGCTGATCCTCGATATCTTTGCCAACCGCGCCCAGTCGCGTGATGGCAAGGTGCAGGTCGAACTGGCTCAACTCAAATATATTCTACCCCGCTTGACCGGGAAAGGGACGGCCATGTCCCGGCTGATGGGGGGGATCGGTGGGCGCGGCCCGGGGGAAACCAAGCTGGAGATCGACCGGCGGCGGATTCGCGACAAGATCCGCCGGCTGGAAAAGCAGCTCGACAGCCTTGGCCGTGGTCGCCTGCAGCGGCGGCAGAAACGGGTGCGGGCGGGGGTGCCGATCATTTCCATCGTCGGCTACACCAATGCTGGCAAATCGACCCTGCTCAATGCCATGACCCAGAGTGAGGTATTTACTGAAGACCTCTTGTTTGCCACCCTTGATACGTCGACCCGGCGCTTGCGTTTTCCGCTCGATCGCGAGGTGATCATTACCGACACGGTCGGTTTTATCCGCGACCTGCCGAAAAGCCTGATGGGCGCCTTTAAGGCGACCCTCGAAGAG
>CALZHR010000095.1 GCA_945787335.1 uncultured Desulfuromonadales bacterium | reverse complement strand
TGCTTGGTCAGACGCCGCGCATTCTGAAAAGCGGTGCCCAGGATGAAGATTTCTATCGCCAGATGTGGCAGGAGCTAAATGCTGGAAAAACTTGGCGGGGGCGGTTTGTCAACAAACGTAAAGATGGCAGTTTGTATCATGAGGATGCCAGTATTTCGCCTGTCTGTGACAGTACCGGGGAAATCACCAATTTTATTGCCACCAAACGTGACATCACTGAGCAACTGTCGGTTGAACAGCAGTTCCTGCAGGCGCAAAAGATGGAATCTATCGGACAGTTGGCCGGTGGTGTGGCCCATGACTTCAACAATATGCTGAGCCTGATAATTGGTCGTGCCGAACTCGGGATGAGGAAGCTTGACCCGGAGGACGCAAGCTACAAGACCTTGCATGAAATCCAGAATGCTGCCAATCGTTCTGCCAGATTGACCCAACAGTTGCTCGCTTTTGCCCGCAAGCAAACCGTTGCACCTATAACTCTGGATTTGAACAGTTCAATCGAATCGATGTTGCAGATGCTCAGGCAACTGATCGGAGAAAATATCGAGCTATTGTGGTTGCCGGGAAACTCACTTTGGCCGATTGAGATTGATCCATCTCAACTCGACCAGATACTCTCGAATCTGATAATCAACGCCAGGGATGCAATTGCCGATATCGGCAAAATCACCATTGAGTCTTCGACGGCTACCTTTGATCAATCATATTGCGATCGTCATCCGGGCTTTCACCCCGGCGAGTTTAGCATGCTTGCAGTCAGCGATGATGGTGTTGGCATGGATGACCAAACCGTCCAGAGAATTTTCGACCCCTTTTATACGACCAAAGGTTTTGGAGAAGGCACGGGTCTAGGACTGTCAACCGTTTATGGCATCGTCAAACAAAACAATGCCTTTATCAATGTCTACAGTGAGCCCGATCGAGGAACAACGATTCGAATTTATTTTCCAAGGGCTGTAGCTGCGGTCGATGACCTCAGCCCGGATGAAAATGTCGCCATTCAGAGCGGAAGCGGACAGACGGTGCTTCTGGTTGAGGATGACACAGCTCTCCTCAGGTTGGGAGAGGAACTGCTCAGTGAGTTGGGCTATAACGTCATTGCGGCAGATTCTGCCGCTGACGCTATTGCATTTGCCACTGAAAGGGAAGGCAAGATTGATCTATTGATCACCGATGTTGTTATGCCGGAAATGAACGGTAGAGAATTGGCAGAAACTTTGTCGGTGCGTCTGCCGAGGCTGAAGATTCTATATACTTCGGGCTATACGGCCAATGTTATCGCGCACCATAATGTGCTGGACGAAGGAGTTAATTTTCTACAAAAGCCTCTATCGCCACAAACCCTTGCGAGAAAAATTAGCCAAATATTGAATTAAACATAGATGCTCCGATGATCAGAACTTTGTCTATCCCGGACTGTGATTTGTATAGGCTAGAGCTAATGGTTCTGCTGGCCAACAGCCAATTTCTGACAGCGTGGTATCTCTGCGAATTTGCCCGTGTATCATGGTGACTTCAGGTTGCTGCTACTTGTCTTGACTGTTGTGATTAAAAGATTGAGGCATTTTTCTATTTGTATATTTGTTTGCGGTGGCCTGCCTCTACAACCAGAATTCGCATAACATTATCCTGGATTTGGCAAATCACCCGATAGTCACCTATTCTATAGCGCCACAGTTCCCCACGAGGGCCCACCAGGACTTTTCCACGAGAACGTGGGTTCTCAAGTGGAGCTATTTTGTCATCCAGATAATCAAGGATGCGCCTAGCAATCTGTCGGTCTAACTTACGAAGCTGAGTTTCTGCTGTTCTGGTGTACTCAATTGTCCAGTTCAAGAGACCTCCTCACGTCGGTGGACGAAAGGGTCTCTTCCTCACCCTTGCGAACTCTTTCCAGAACATCGGCTGCCAGGTAATAATCTTCAAGATCTTCCATTCCACGGGTGATCAGCTCACGGAGATAGAATGCTTTGGTACGACCGGTTTGCGTTGCAAGGAAATCTAGTCTTTTCTCTACTTCTGGTTCTAGGCGGATCGATGTAGCCATGGCAATCTCCTTTTGAGTTGTATTCACTGTACTCAAAGTATCACATTTGCTGAGATATGAAAAGTTATGAGATGTTTAAGGAGTAAGACTGAAGCAGAAGTGGCCCCGATTTTTGTCTCATCAAAACAGTGGCTTAATTCGAAATCACAGCAAAAAGCCTGTCAGTTTACCCGACAGCCAGACCCGAAATCGATCTTGTATTCATTGACTCCAGGGCCGAGCGCTTTAACGTTTGAGGTGTTGCCACTTTACAATCTGGCGAGAGCGGTTGTCGCCTTGGCTGCTGCCCGCGCATTCAGTTTCAAGAATCTCGTTTCAAATGGGCTCTTGTGCTTCCTGGGTAGATATTTCTCAAACTTCACTTAATCCCCCCACATATAGTGGGTACATAAATGTTGCCATTTTGTGTTCAATTCTTTCTAAGAAATTTCGAATCACAATTATTGTTCCACAGAAGTCTGCATTTCCGTCAAATACCGCCAGTACATCTTCGGCATGAACTGCTGGCGCAATTTCGGGTTATGACGGTCGACATTGCTGATGCTGTGATAGAAGCTGCGCCAGAGCGACGCGATCTGCTCTTCGCCGGCATGCTGCGGCAGCTCGGCTGGCAGTTCGATCTGCTCGGCCAGCTGCCACGTTCGCTTCTCCCCCCAGATCCCCAGCTTGCGGCGCATGTCGATGATCAGCCAGCGCTGGTCCCCCAATCGTTTGCTGAAATGGCTGCCGAGCAGCGGCACGACGTTGCTGCGCGGTTCGATGCGGGCCAGGTAGCTGCCGTCGGCGAGCTGCTCGAAGCGCAGCAGGCCGAGCAGCCGGTGGCGTTCGCGGACGGTGCGTAAGGACGCGCTGTCGACCCGGCTGACCAGCGGATCGGCCAGCTGCTTGAGCAGGCCGCGCCCTTCTTTCAGTGCCCGCCGCAACAGCTGTATCAGGTCGAGCTCGATCCCCTCCTCTTCGCTGAACAGCGCCTGGGCGACGCAGGTCATGAAGCCTTTGCCGAGGCGCGATTCAAGGCCGCTGGCGACCCGGGCGGCGAAGTCGCGGTCGGTGTCGATCTGCAGCTCGCTGTTGAACAGGTCGGCGGTCGCGGATTGGCCGCAGCGGATCACCTCGCTGACGTCAATTCGTTCTTTAATCGCCCGCCCTGCCAGGCAGAGGAAGCCGGCCAGCGAGCCGTCGTAGCGCAGCACCATCACAGCTCTCCGGTCAGGGCGCTGGCGGCGGTCTCGGCCGGCTGGTTGAAGTTGAAGCTCAACTGATTGCTGGTCGCCTTGCGGGTTTCGGAGGTCAGCGCGCGGCGGATGAAGTCCTCCCGCTGCGGGACATCGCCGAGATAGTGGCGGCCATCGTGGAGAAAGTAGCGGGCGCGTTTCATGACGATCCCCAGCCGTTTCAGGTCTTCGGCCTGCAGCCGGGTCTGCCGGCGGGCGGTGAGAATCCGCTGCACCGAGCGCATGCCGACGCCGGGGATGCGCAGCAGCTCCTCCTTGCTGGCGCGGTTGACGTCGAGCGGGAAGTGCTCCAGGTGACGCAGCGCCCAGGCGGCTTTGGGGTCGAGGTCGCTGTCGAGCTGCGGCTGGCCGGGGTCGAGGATCTCCTCGACGCGGAACTGGTAGAAGCGCAGCAGCCAGTCGGCCTGGTAGAGGCGGTGTTCGCGCAGCAGCGGCGGCGCTCCGGCGAGGGCCGGCAGGCGGTGGTCGACGTTGACCGGGATGTAGGCTGAATAGTAGACCCGCTTCAGCCCCGGCCCGCGGTAGAGCAGGTCGGCGCGCTGCAGGATGCAGAGGTCGCTCTCCGGGGTGGCGCCGACGATCATCTGCGTGCTCATCCCGGCCGGGTTGATCGCATGTTTCTTCTGACTTTTGGCCGGCAGCTTGCGGTCGCCGGTCAACTGATGCACCTGGTGAAAGACCTGCAGGATCTGCCCTTCATCCTTCTCCGGCGCCAGCTGCAGTAGACTCTGCCGGCTCGGCAGCTCAATGTTGGCGCTCATCCGGTCGGCCAGCCGGGCCGCTTCGGCGAGCAGCTCGGGGCTGCAGCCGGGGATCACTTTGAGGTGAATGTAGCCGTGAAAGCGGTGCTCGCCGCGCAGCAGGCGCAGGGTCTCGAGCAGCGGCTGCATGCTGTCGTCAGGATTGCTGAACACCGCCGAGCTGAGGAACAGCCCCTCGATGTAGTTGCGGCGATAGAAGTCGATGCACAGTTGGGCCAGCTCGGCGGGGGTGAAGCTGGCGCGGCGGTGATCGTTGGAGCGGCGATTGACGCAGTAGGCGCAGTCGTAGCGGCAGTTGTTACTGAACAGTACCTTGAGCAGCGAGATGCAGCGCCCGTCGGCCGACCAGGAGTGGCAGATGCCGCTCTTGTGCGCCGCGCCGACGCCGTCTCCCTGGCGGGTGCTGCCGCTCGACGCGCAGGAGGCGTCGTACTTGGCCGCCCCGGAGAGGATCTGCAGCTTCTCTTCGAGGCTGAGGTTCTGGCCGGTTGCAGCCATGGCACTTCTCCCATTGTTGATTGTTTGCATAACTAAAGGGGCGATGAGTTCACCCCTTTATAACATGCTGCTGTGTCAGAAAATGTCAGTCAGGATTTAGCTTTCCCAGCTGCGCAGCTGTTGTCTGAGCTGCTGGAACCTGTTCCGCAGCCGGCCGGAATTACGTTCCAACAGCGAGGCACTGATAATGATCGCCACGCCGAGGACCATCAGGCTGCCCCAATTGAGCAGTGAGTAGCTATTGATAAGTGTCTTGAGTTGATAGCCGATCGCCAGCAGGCTGCCGAGCAGGCCGCAGCAGAAGGCGATCTTCTGCTCCAGCAGGTAGCCGTAGCCGAGCACTGCAGCTGAGATCAACAGGCAGAGCAGGGCGGTCAGGAAAGAGGGGAGGATCAGCAGGTTGGCGACGGCGCCGAACAGCGCGATGACGGCCGCCATCCGCCGGTAGCTGTTCCCGCCGCAGATCGCGTATCTGGCCAGCCAGCTGAGCAGGGCGACCAGCGGCAGGGTGCAGAGGGGGAGGAACCACTGATCGTCGAAGGACCAGGAGCTGGCGAAGAGTACGGCCAGGTTGAACCAGGCGAGACAAGCGAGGAGCGCACCGCTGGCCTGCAGTAGACGCTGCCAGAGCGGTTTTTCGGTCAGCTGCGGCAGGATCAGGAAGCTCAGCAGTGCCAGCCCGGCCAGGATCGCCGAGACGATCGGCTGGGTCGGGGAATAGAAGTAACAGGTACGGCCGACCAGGATCAACGCGGGAACCCAGAGGAGCGCCCGCGACAGGTGCCCTTCAAAGGTCTTGAGGCTGGATTCCTGGCGGAAACAGCGCAGCTCGGCGGCGGTCAGAACGGCGATCACCAGCAGGAAGACCCCGGCGATCAGATCCGGCTGTCGGGTCGGCAGCAGCAGGCTCAGGTTGCCGAACAGAAAGGCGGCGGAGAAGGCGCGTGCGCGGTGGTGGCCGAGGGTCATGAACGACAGGTGGCAAAGCGGGCCAAGGATGATCGTCCCGGCCAGGGCGCTGAAAATCGCCATCGTCGGGCTGCTGGCGACCCAGGTAGCGTAGCCCGGCAGTTTGGCGAAGGCGCCATCCCAGGAGAAGACAGAAAACAGCAGCGCCCCGCTGACCGCAAAGTTGATCGGCGTGACCGCCAGAGTCAGTCCAAGCAGGGTGCGGGCGCCTTTACTCTCCTTCAGCCGCAGGCCACAGAACAGCCCACCCAGAGACAGGACAACGGTGAAGCCGAGCAGCAGCAGGTAGCGCTCCAGGTCGTTGCCCGGGGCCCAGTGCCGGAAGAGGAAGCTCGAGGCCGAGGCGACAATAATCGCTGCGCCGATGCTGCGCAGAATGCGGGATAACAGCTTGGTGTCGTTAAAGCTGAAGCGCTGTTGCGACTGCTCAGTGACGGTCTGCTGCGCTGTGGACTCAACAATGGTGAAGTCGGGATTGCTCTGCTCGTTCATGGTCTCACTCCTGCTCTTTGGGGTCTTTAGTCCTGCTGCTTGGTCAGCCGCTGCAGCTCATCACGCAGCTGGGCCTCGTCCTCTTCGCAAACAAAAGCTTCTTCCAGCGGATCACAGTCGAGGGCGCACTCACCGTGCAGTTCCCTTTCCGTCACCTGCACCTCCCAGCGATCGAAGATCTCATCCAGCTCGCCGCTGGTGTCGATGCAGCTGCTCTGGATATTGCTCATCGCCTCGGCGCGCGACTGCCGGGTGCGCATCAGGTTGCGCTTTTCTGTCAATTCGGCCAGCTTCTCTTCCATGGCGCGAACATCCTTGACCAGCTGGGTTTCGACCTGGCTGTGCTCCTTGACCCGCTGACGCAGCTGCGCCGTCCGCTGTTCGGCCTGTTTACAGCGCCGCAGACACTCCATGGCCCGCTGTTCATCGCTTTTCGCCGTCTGGATAGCGCGCTCGCGCCAGCGGTCAACCGCCTGCTCCTCCTCCTGCAGGCGCTGGCGCAGCTTCTTGCCATCCTGCCGGACCCGGCCCATCTGCACCTTGGCCCGGGCCACCGCCTCGCGTGACTCGCGCAGCGCGCTGTTGATCAGCGCCTCCTGGTTTTCGATCTGGCTGACTGCCCAGTCGACACGAGAAAAGATTCCACTGGTCCATCGTTTGATCAGTTTCATTTTTGTTCTCCTTGGTTCGGGTTCTGGTTGCGCTGATAGATTGGCAACCCCCGTGCCAGTCGGTAGTAAATTTTTAAGTCACTGAAATTAAATGTACTTCCCCTGTCGCTAAATAGTCTGTCTCTGGATGGTCTGATTGGCTGTGTGCATAAATTGTATGAGAGCTAAACATATGATGTGTTTTTAGTTGTGGGATTGAGTGGTGGTGAAGGTTAACGCTGCATGCTGTCGGCGCTGCAAAGCCGGCTATAATGAGAGATAGAGACACCAAGGGAGGCAGCCATGTTCATGAAGCGCACTGCATTGGCGGTCCTGCTGCTCATCTCTCCGCTGTTGGTTCAGACCGTTCAGCCGTCCGAACGTGCCGCTGAACGGTTGGAAATGGTGCGCGAGCAGATCGCCGCGCGCGGCGTCAACGACCCGGCCACGCTGCAGGCCCTGCGCGAGGTGCCGCGCCACCTGTTCGTTCCTCCCGATCAGTCCTATGCTGCCTATGCTGACGGGCCGCTGCCGATCGGCTACGGTCAAACCATCTCCCAGCCGTACATCGTCGCTGCGATGACCGAGCTGGTGCGCCCTGGGCCAAACCGCAAGTTCCTGGAGGTCGGCACCGGATCCGGTTACCAGGCGGCGGTGCTGGTGGCGACCGGCGCTGAAGTTTATTCCATCGAACTGATTCCGCAGCTGGCCCGTTACGGTCAGGCCAACCTGGCGCGCGCCGGCTACCCGCAGGTGCGGACCCGCAGTGGTGATGGTTATTACGGTTGGCCGGAGGCTGCGCCGTTCGACGGCATCCTGGTGACCGCCGCGGCCGAAGCGGTCCCGCCGCCGCTGTTGGAGCAACTGGCCGACGGCGGGCGGATGGTTATTCCGGTGGGCTCGCGCTTTTTCACCCAGACCCTTTTGCTGGTGGAGAAGCGGGGCGGTAAGTTCGTCACCACCAACCTGATGCCGGTGCGTTTCGTGCCGTTCCGGAGAGCCGAGTGAATCCGGATGGTCGGTTGCGCAGGCAGCAGCTGGCGATCGGTCTGATCTCGGTCGCCCTGCTTGCCGATCAGCTCGCCCTGCTGCAGCTGCTGGCGACCAGCCAGTGGCATCACTTCGCTTACCTGGTCATCTCGGTGGCACTGCTCGGCTTCGGCGCCGCCGGCACCCTGCTGAGCCTGGCCCGTCAATGGCTGCTGACGCGGCTGGAGAGGCTGCTGCCGCTCTGCCTGCTTGGCTGCGCGCTTGGTCTGCTGCTGCCGCTACTGGCCGCGACGTTTCTCTTCGGTCAGTTCGATTCCTACCTGTTGTTCGTATCTTTTGCCGAAATCCTCAAACTGCTGCTGGTATGCCTGCTGCTGTTTCTGCCGTTTTTTTGCGGGGCGCTGGCGATCGGCCTGTTATTCGCGGCCGCTCCTGAACGGATCGGCAGCAGTTATTTTGCCAACCTGCTGGGATCGGGGCTCGGCTGCTTTGTCGGGTTGGCAGGCCTGGAGCTGCTGTTTCCCGAGCAGTTGATCCCGGTCTGCGCACTGTTGGCCTGGCTGGCCGCGCTGCCGGTGCTGGCAGTGCGTCGGGGCGCTGTTGGTGCGGCGGCGGCGATAAGCGTGCTGATTCTTATCGCTTTTCTCAAGCCTCTGCCGGTCCAGTTGTCACAGTACAAAGACCTGCGCCGGACCCTCGATCTGCCGGGGGCGGAAATCCTTGAGCGCCGCCCGGGCGCCGATGGTCAGGTGCACCTGGTGCAGGCGTCGCAGCTGCGCGGCGGGACGGCGGTCAGCCTCAACTGGCGCAAGGAACTGCCGCGCGTGCAGGCGCTGTTCAGTAACGGCGACCGGGTCGGCGGCCTGGATCCGCACCTTGTGGAGGAGTCGCCGGATGACGCCAGCACCCTGGCGCTCCCCTATGCTTTGACTACTCCGCAGCGGGTCTTGATCCTCGCGGCCGAAAGCGGCGCAGCGGTCGCTCAGGCGGTGCGGAATGGCGCGAAGCAGGTGAGAGCGGTGGCGGCCAGCCGGACTCTGTGGCAGACATTGTCTGCAAGCAAGGTCGCTCAAGAACTGCTCAATCATCCACGGGTCGACTGGAGGCAGAGCGCGCCGCGCACCTGGCTGGTGCGGGACAGGGAAAGCTACGGGCTGATCATCCTGCCGACGGTCGGTTCATTCGGCGGCAGCAGCGGACTTTATGCTCTCAACGAGCAGCCTCTGCTCACCCGGGAGGCGCTGCAGCAGGCTTATCGGCGGTTGCAGCCGGAGGGGCTGCTGGCGGTGACGGTCTGGTTTGATTATCCCCTGCGCAAACCGCTGCGGCTGCTGGCCACTCTTGCCGAAGCGCTGGAGTTGGAGGGCGGAGACAGCTTGCAGCAGCTGGTGGCGGTGCGCAGCTGGGGGACTCTGACCTTCTGCGTGAAAAAATCATCCTTTACGGTCGTCGAGCTTGCAGGGATCCGCGCATTTTGTGCCCGCTGGGGGTTCGACCCGCTGCTGCTGCCCGGCCTGACGCCGGCCGAGCGGCAGCGCCACAACCGTCTACAGGACGCGCAGTTGTTCGTCTGGTTCGATCAGCTGCTGTCGCCCGCGCGGCAACAGCTTTATGCAGATTATCCGTTCCGTATTACACCGGCCGTTGATGACCGGCCGTTCTTCGCCCAGTTTCTGCGCTGGCCATTCATTGCTGATTTGATCGATCTCTACGGCACGCGCAGCATGCCGTTTGTGGAGCTGGGGTTGCTGGTCGCGGCGCTGACGACCCTGGTGTTGCTGCTGCTGGCGCTGGCGTTGATCCTGCTGCCGCTGCTCCGGCTGCCGAAGGGGGAAGGAGGGCTGGGCCGCACGCTGCTCTACTTCAGCGGCCTGGGGCTGGGTTACATCTGGGTGGAGCTGGTGCTGATCCACCGGTTCAGCTTTTATTTGGGCCAGCCGGTGCTCGCCCTGGCACTGGTGGTCGGCGTACTGCTGATCGGTTCCGGTTGTGGCAGCCTGCTTTCGGGAAAACTCTCCGCCGCCCGGCCGGGGCGCTGGAGCGGGGTGCTGGTGCTGCTGATCGTTTCTTACGCGTTGTTGATTCCGGCGCTTGAACAAGTGAGCCTGGGGTGGAATTTGTGGCTACGGGCGCTGCTCGGCGGCTTCACGCTGGTGCCGCTGGCGCTGTTGATGGGACTGCCGTTTCCGCTCGGGTTGCGGCGCCTGGCAGAGCTGACACCGGCGCAGGTTCCCTGGGCCTGGGGGGTCAATGGCTGCCTGTCGGTGGCTGGCGCCGCCGGGGCGACGTTGATCGCTGTCGAGCTCGGTTTTCAGCTGATGCTGCTGCTGGCGGCCGGTGCCTACCTGTTGCCGCTGCTGGCCGGTGTGGCAATAAAACCCGCGTCCTCTGGTTAAAGGAACAAGCGGTAGGCGGGGTCGCTGGTCTCCTCGACGAAGCGGTAGCCGAGTTTGTCGAGGAAGCGGGGCAGGGTCTTTTCGTCCTCGGCGGGTATCTCCAGGCCGATCAGCACCCGGCCGAACTCGCCGCCGATGGTGCGGTAATGAAACAGCGAGATGTTCCAGCTGGCGCCCATGTCGGCGAGGAAGCGGGCCAGGGCGCCGGGGCGCTCCGGGAACCAGAAGCGGAACAGCCGCTCGCGGGTGGCGACCGGGGAGCGGCCGCCGATCATGTAGCGCAGGTGGGTCTTGGCCAGCTCGTTGTCGGTCAGGTCGAGGTTCCGGTAGCCCTCGGCGGTCAGCCGCGCGGAGAACTCCCGGCGCTCTTCGCTGCCGCCGGCCGAGATCCCCATGAACAGCTGGGCTTCGCTGCGGTCGGCCAGCCGGTAGTTGAACTCGGTGATGTTGACCTCCCCCAGCACCTCTTCGCAGAAGTGCCGCAGGGCACCCGGTCTTTCCGGGATGGTCACGGCGAACAGCGACTCGCGCTCCTCGCCGGTCTGGGTGCGTTCGGCGACGTAGCGCAGCCGCTCGAAGTTCATATTGGCACCGGAGTTGATCGCCACCAGGGTCTGCCCGCTGACTTTGTTGTCTTTGATGTAGCGTTTCAGACCGGCCATCGCTAAGGCCCCGGCCGGTTCGACGATCGAGCGGGTCGCCTGCTAGACGGTCTTGATCGCCCCGCAGAGCTCGTCGGTGTTGACCCGGACGATCTCGTCGACGTACTGGCGGCAGAGGTCGAAGGTCTGCTTGCCGATCTTACGCACCGCCACGCCGTCGGCGAAGATGCCGACCGTTTCCAGGGTGATCCGCTTGTCCGCCTTGAGCGACTGGTACATGGCGTCGCTGTCGACCGGTTCGACACCGATCACCTTCACCTCCGGGCAGAGCGCCTTGAGGTAGCAGGCGATCCCGGCGATCAGTCCGCCGCCGCCGACCGGCACGAAGACCGCGTCCAGCTTGCCGGCGCTCTGGCGCAGCAGCTCGTCGGCCACCGTGCCCTGGCCGGCGATCACCAGCTCGTCGTCGAAGGGGTGGATAAAGGTCATGCCGGTCTCCGCGACCAGCTGCTGGCAGCGCTCTGCGGCTTCCGAGTAACTGTCGCCGTGCAGCACCACCTCGGCCCCCATTGCCTTGACCGCGCTGACCTTGATCTGCGGCGTGGTGGCCGGCATCACGATCAGCGCTTTCAGTCCCAGCTGGCGCGCCGAAAAGGCTACCCCTTGCGCGTGGTTGCCGGCCGAGGCGGCGATCACGCCGCTCGCCTGCTCGGTGGGCGAGAGGTGGGCGATCTTGTTATACGCGCCGCGCAGCTTGAAGGAGAAAATCGGCTGCAGGTCTTCGCGCTTGAGCAGGATGCGGTTGTGCAGTTCCCGCGACAGGCCGACCGCTTCTTCCAATGGGGTTTCGACGGCGGCTTCGTAGACTTTCGAGGTGAGGATCTGGCGGATCAGCTTCTGCATGGAGGCTCCTTGGATTTACGGTGCAGATTCAATAGCATACCTGTATTGATTTGTCAGCAGCCGCGAAAATCTCCTTGCGCGTGCAGCTTCATGAGACATTCCCGAAATAATAATGCTATGCTACCGCAATTGTTTACTGATTCTCTTTACGGGTGTTTGTCATGAAGCGACTGTTGCTGGTGTTATTGCTGCTGCTTGTTCTGCCGCTGCCCTGCTTAGCGGAGCGCAATCCCTGGATTGCGACCCTTTATTTTGAAAATGACCTGTTCACCGGCACCGACAGTGATTACACCAGCGGCGTCAAGTACTCGGTGATCTCTCCCGATTTGTCGCCCGACGCGCCGCGGCGCAGAACGATGCAGATCCCGCGCAAGGCGCTCGATATCATCCAGCGGCTGCCGCTGATCAAGAACGCGCCGCAGGAGACCGCCCACCGGGCCGAGCTGGCCTTCGGCCAGAATATCTACACCCCGCGTGACACCAGCCGTTTCGACCTGATCGAGGATGACCGCCCCTACGCCGGCTACACGTATGTCTCGACCGCGTTTCATAGCAAAAGCGATATCGGCGCGCTGCGCAGCCAGATGGATACGCTTGAGGTGCAGTTCGGCATGGTCGGACCCGCCTCGCTGGGGGAGAAGGCGCAGAAGTTCGTCCACCGGGTGCGTGGCCTGCAGCGGCCCAACGGATGGGATAATCAACTCAAGGATGAACCGGCGCTGAACCTGATCTTCGAGCGCAAGTGGCTGTTTCATCCGCCGTACCAGGGGCGCTTCATTACTGACCTGATCCTGCATGCCGGCGGCGCCGTGGGGAACGTGATGACCTACGCCAACGCCGGGCTGGAAGTTCGCAGCGGCTGGAAGGTGCCGCGCAGCTTCGGCGTGTCGCTGATCCGACCGGCCGGCAGCACCTGGCACAACGAGAACTCCGGCCTTAGCCTTTACCTGTTCGGCGCGGTCAATGGCCGGGCGGTGGCGCGGGATATCTTTCTCGACGGTAACAGTTTCCGTGACAGCCACAACGTCGACAAGAAGACCTGGGTGGCAGATCTCTCCACCGGCGTGACCTGCAGCTACCAGAAGCTGACGATCAGCATCGCCCACAATACCCGCACCAGCGAGTTCGATCAGCAGCCCGGTCATCATAGCTTCGGCTCGCTGGTGCTCTCCTATGCTTTTTAGGGATAACCAGATAATGCGCGCCGCCTGTCTGCAACTCAACTCCGGCGCTGATGTCGCGCTCAATCTGGCCCGGGTTGCCGCGTTGCTGGAGCGCGCCGCGGCGGCCCGAGCCGAGCTGGTGGTGCTGCCGGAGAACTTCTCCTTCATGGGCGAGGGGAGCCAGGCCAAGGTGCAGGTGGCGCGCGAGGCGTCGCTGCGCGAGGTGCTCCCCTTTCTGGCCGAGCAGGCCAAGCGGCACCGGCTGCTGCTCGTCGCCGGCTCGCTGCTGCTTCCCGGGGATGGGGAGAAGCTGCGCAACTCGTGCCCGGTATTCGCAGCGGACGGCCGCTGCCTGGCGACTTACGATAAGATCCACCTGTTCGACATCGAACTGGAGGATGACATCTACCGGGAGTCGGCCTTTATTCAGGCTGGAAACGAGCCGGTCCGGGTCGATTTCGGGGATTGGCGGCTCGGCTTGAGCATCTGCTACGATCTACGTTTTCCGGAGCTGTACCGCCTCTATGCGGCTGAAGGCTGCAACCTGCTGACGGTTCCCTCGGCGTTTACCGTGCCGACCGGTCGCGCGCACTGGGAGACCCTGCTGCGGGCGCGGGCGATTGAAAACCAGGCCTATGTGCTGGCGCCGGCACAAATCGGCGCTCACCCCGGCGGCCGTCAGACCTACGGTCACAGCCTGATCATCGACCCCTGGGGGGCGGTGCTTGCCCGGGCCGAAAATCATGGTCGGGAGGACGGGGAGCTGGTCCTCGCCGAGCTCGACCTGCAGCGGGTGCATGAGGTTCGCAGCCAGATACCGGCGCTGCAGAACCGTCGCTTGCATTGAAGCGTTGCTTTTTTGTAGAATTCCAAGGCTTGATGAGCGGGCATTGGGGGATTGCTCGATTTTTGTAATTCAATGACCCGAGGGCACGAAAATGACCGAACACGAGCTGGCGATCTACAGCCACCTGAAACAGTCGCGTTACCTGGCCAATCTCTCCGACGCATCCCTGCGTGAATTTCTCGCCCTGATTCAATACGAAACCTACGACCGCGGCGAAACCATCATTGCCCAGGGGCAGGAGAATCATGATGTCTATTTCCTCATCGACGGCAACGTGCTGGTCAAAACCGATGATCAGCCGCTCTACTCCCTGGGACGCAAAGGGGATATCTTCGGCGAGACGAGCGTCGTCTCCGGCGATCCGTCGTCGATCAGCGTCGAGGTGCTCAGTGACCTGCAGGTCTTGAGCATCTCCCCCCGGTCGCTCGAATCGATCCAGAAGGACAGCTCGCACCGGCTCAGTCAGGTTTTTTACAATTGGCTGGCGCGGATTCTGGCCGACAAGCTGCATCTGACCTCGGAGAAGGCCAAGCGGTTTGAGGATATGAGCAGCGAGCTGCAGCTGTCGCTGGCAGCCCAGCAGCGGATCACCGCTGACCTGGAGCGGATGACCCGGGAGCTGGCGCAGTCGAAGCAAGAGCTCGAAGAGCTGAACCAGCTGAAGAACGAGTTTATCGGCATCGCCTCCCACGACCTGCGCTCGCCGATCAGCAGCGTGATCGCGGTGATGGAGACGCTGCCTGAGGTCTACCCGCTGGATCCCGAGCTGGTCGAGGTGCTGCGTTCGGTGCGCGAAACCTGCCACGAGCAGTTGCAGCTGGTCAACGACCTGCTCGACGTCGCCAAGATCGAATCGGGGCAGCTGGAGCTTGACTGCACTCCCATGAGTCTGCCGGAGCTGTCACTTTTTCTGCAGCGGATCCTCAACCGTAACCGCATGCTGGCCAACAGCAAGCGGATCGAGCTGGATTACATGGATCGACTGCTGGCAGCGCAAGGGAGCCGGGCCGAGGGAGAGGCGCTGTTGCGTCTCGATCAACCGAAAATCCAGCAGGTGGTCAACAACCTGCTCGGCAACGCCATCAAGTTTACTCCCGAAGGGGGGCGGATAAGTCTCTGCGCCGAGCCGTTAGCGGCCGGGGTGCGGATCAGCGTGCAAGACAACGGTGTCGGGATCGCCCGGGACGAGCTGCCGCTCATTTTCGATAAGTTCCGTCAGGCCAGGGGGCGCCGGCTCGGGACCCGCGGCGAAAAAGGGACCGGACTCGGTCTGGCGATCTGCATGAACCTGATCGAGCTGCACGGCGGTACGATCGCCGTGGAGAGCGAAGCGGGGCAGGGCAGCTGTTTTTCCTTCGTGCTGCCGTTGTTGGCGGGTTAGAGCTGCGGGGTGCTGTGGAAGGATTCACTGCGCGGCAGTAATAAATAGGGTTTTCGGAATCGCTTTTATACTGAAATTCTGATTATTGATAAGCTCAAACTGTTTGATTGATCCCTAGATGAAGCGGGACTGTGTATCGGCACAAGATACAAAACGGCCCAACTGATTACTATTTCCTTAGGTTTCCAAATTCACAATTTTATGGACACCGGAAACTCACAGCTATTATCGCTAGGATTGTCTCTAAAGTCTGTATCAAAAAGGCCCCTTCGCTAAGCTGCCGATATTACCGACAAGGCGAAAAGGCCGATTTTATGTACCATATGTCGGGGGCCGTGAGAATGACTCACGAAATTCTAAGCCCAAGCTTCTGATATATGGCTGCCCCAAAATCCTTACTTGCTAGATATTCTTCTAAAACCCACAAGGCCAATTATCCCAAAACCTAAAAGGAGCATTGTTGAAGGTTCGGGGACAGGTACACCATAACTAAATTGACTGATAGCAAAAGCAGAGTCGGTTTCAAAAGATGAATCATTGAATGATATTGCTAATCTCACAGCATTATACTCCCCAGCAAAGTCACTATAAAATGGAAGAATATCTGTCTCTATGGCAGCAAGAGGAAAAAATGCATAATCAAAAGTGGCGTCAGCTGTATATTTTTGAATAAATGTGCCAGTTGCCCCATAAACATTTAATTCTACGGCCTCATTTACGCCATCGGGGGAACTGCTTCTATCTGAGAACATTACTGAGGTTGAAAAGAAATTTATTGGGCTATCAAAATCAATAATAAGACTGCCAGTTACCGGCCCTGTAATATAGATTGGTTCTGGAGCGGCTATAGAATCAAAGGAAGCCTCATCTGAGAAGTCAGGATTTTTAAAATACAAATGAAAACCAGGATAAAAAATATCATCTATTTTTTCACCCTTAATGTGCGTATCAGTCACCGGCAACCGCTCCCCGGGGCGATGAATAAAGGAATTAAAATCAATCGATCTCAGCGAAGTTGCATGGGACTGCACTGCTTGAACCAAAAGGAAAAAGCCGATCATCGCCAAAAAAAGAAGCTTTTTCAATTTTTCCTCCTTTTTGATTACGGTAGCTCGTTTGATCAGGCTGTTCCATTGAAATTGCCGTAAAAGAACCAATCAGTTGCCGATTAGGTTTCGTATGGCCACCTCCAGCCTATCGTGAAAATTGCATTACCTGATCTTGCCATGATCTTTAGCGAATTTATTTACCTAGGTTTCTTTACATTGAGGAGTCCGGGGGCCCGCGTGGCGGCAATAGAAAAGTATTGATAGTGAGGGAAAGTTCGCAAAATTGTTTTGGTGAAGGGGCCGATGTGGGGTGATAGGTTTTCGGCAAGTCCCGATATAAAGCCAAAGATCGCCCATGAGCCTTTTTTGCCCAGTGTCCTCGCTGGGGAAGCTCAACTTGCAATGCGCCTTGAACAGCAAAACCATTCATGACTCTGCCTCTCCCTAAACATCTCCCTCCATGGCAGAACCCTGTTCTTCATTAAGCCTTTATTGACAACTCATGATATGCAGAAGTCCAACTTCATCCTTGATAGTCTTTCTCTTCCAGACTTAGCAAGTCGCCAGTAATTAAAAGGCCGAGCACACCGTCAGGATAAATATCCTTCGGCAGCTCGGCCGTCTTTGTCAAAAGACCCGTCGCTTTCCGCCGCCCCCCTCATGGAAGGATTGGCTTTGTCGGGATTCATTACGAATATGTTACGTGTTCATGTATATCAGACCTTAATGAGATCTCAAGGGCGGAACACATTTTTTCTCAAAACTATGGACATGTGTAAAACAAACAGCGCCTTGTCTCCAGCCCTTGAGGGACCATCTCAGATATCGTTTAAAAATGGGTCGCAAAAGTCATTAGGAGTTTCTGACAGGAGGCGGATCGGCTGAAAAAGATTTTTCCTGCAATAAAAAATCCCCCTAACTCATTGCGAGCTGAGGGGGATACAGCGTGGAATCGCGTGCTTTTCAACAAAATAAGTAACCCCCTGGAAATGGATTCGCAAGGGCTTTTTTATCAATGTTTCCAGTTACAGCACCAGGTCTGCCTCTCCCTGATAATGCTCCGCCCTGATTTTCGCCACCTCGCTACTCTCCAGATATTCATCAAAGTTCAGCATCCGGTCGATATAGCCTTTGGGGGTGAACTCGATGATCCGGTTGGCGACGGTGGCGAGGAACTTGTGGTCGTGACTGGTGAACAGGACCACCTCCGGGTAGTCGATCAGGCCGTTGTTGAGGGCGGTGATCGATTCCAGGTCAAGGTGGTTGGTCGGCTCGTCGAAGACCAGCGCGTTGGCCCCGGTGAGCATCATCTTCGCCAGCATGCAGCGCACCTTCTCGCCGCCGGAGAGCACCGTCGACTGCTTCTTCGCCTCGTCGCCGGAGAACAGCATCCGTCCTAAAAAGCCGCGCGCGAAGCTCTCCCCCTCGGTGGGGGCGAACTGCAGCAGCCAGTCGATCAGGCTCAGCTCTTTTTCGAAGTAGCGGCTGTTGTCGATGGGGAAGAAGGCCGGGGTGATGGTCACCCCCCAGCGGAAGCTGCCGCTGTCTGGTTCAAGCTCGCCTTCCAGAATCTGGAACAGGGCGGTCTTGGTCAGGCTGTCGGCGCCGATAAAGGCGACCTTGTCCCCCTTGCCGAGGGTCAGGCTGAAGTTGTCGAGGACTTTGACACCGTCGATGGTCTTGCACAGATCCTTGATTTCGAGGATCACGTCACCGCAGGCGCGCTCCGGCTTGAAGATCACGAACGGGTATTTGCGCGAGGAGACCGGCATGTCCTCGATGGTCAGCTTGTCGAGCAGCTTCTTGCGCGAGGTGGCCTGCTTGGCCTTGGAGGCGTTGGAGGAGAAGCGCTGGATAAAGGCCTTGAGCTCCTCGGCCTTTTCGGTGGTCTTGCGGTTCGCCTCCTGCTTCTGCTTCAGCGCCAGCTGGCTGGCTTCGTACCAGAAGTCGTAGTTGCCGACGTAGACGGTGATCTTGCCGAAGTCGATGTCGGCGACGTGGGTGCAGACCTGGTTGAGGAAGTGCCGGTCGTGGGAGACGACGATCACCGTGTTCTGAAAGCGGGCGAGGAAGTCCTCGAGCCATTGGATCGATTTCAGGTCGAGGTGGTTGGTCGGTTCGTCGAGCAGCAGCACGTCGGGGTTGCCGAACAGCGCCTGGGCCAGCAGCACGCGGACCTTCTCGCCCCCCTCAAGCTCCTTCATCAGCTTGTGGCGCAGCTCCTCGCCGATGCCGAGGCCGTTGAGCAGCACCGCCGCTTCGCTCTCCGCCTCGTAGCCGTTCAGCTCGGCGAACTCCGCTTCCAGTTCGCCGGAGCGCACGCCGTCTTCATCGGTGAACTCCTCCTTGGCGTAGATCGCCTCCCGCTCGGCTTTCACTTGGAACAGCCGCTGGTGCCCCATCATCACCGTGTCGATGACGGTCTGGTCGTCGAAGGCGAAGTGGTCCTGGCGCAGCATGGCGATCCGTTCGCCCGCACCGACCGAGATCTCCCCCTTGTCCGCCTCCGACTCACCGGCGAGGATTTTCAGGAAGGTCGATTTGCCGGCCCCGTTGGCGCCGATCAGGCCGTAGCAGTTGCCGGGGATGAACTTGATATTGACATCTTTGAAGATGACCCGCTTGCCGTAAGCGAGGGCCACATTGTGTGCGCTGATCATGTTTGGTAAGGTCCTTTAAAATAAAGAAAAACCGCAAGGCGTGCCCTGCGGTTGTAGGTGCGTGGAGGTTGTAGCATTGTTGGGGAGGCGGGGGCAATCGGTTTTTCCAGTCTGAGCGGCTTTCTCAGGGGGAATCATTGCTTGTCGAAACAACCCCCTCATTATATGGTAGAACAGAGATGATCTTGTTGCCGGGGAAAAAAGTCGAACAGTAGAGCCGTGCCCAGGTTCCCAATTTATTGATCGTTGTCCCTGGATAAATAGTCGGTTGCCGATACTGGCGGTTTGTGTCTGGTGTTCAATCCTGCTTGCTCTTGATCGATAAGAGCCTTTGCAGTTTATTGCCAGGAGGTCAAATATGCAGAGCCCCTCCTTACGCACGGTCCTGATTTTTCCGTATGTTGCCCTGGTGATCATTCTCGCCGTGGCCCTTGGAGCCCTGTCTTACCAGGCCGGCAGTCAAGCTGTGCTGACCGTATCAGAACACCTGCTGGAAGAGACCGTCAGCCGTATCGGTCAGGCCGTTGATCGGCATGTGGTCGGTTCGGTCGCGACCCTCGAAGCGGCCTTTCCCAACGGCATGCTCGCGCCAAATTCGATTGAAGCGGATTTTGACGATATCCGCACGCGCTTCTGGATCGCCACATCGCTGCATATGGACCCGAACAACTATGTCTATTACGGCAATCTCGAGGGGCAGGCGATCGGCCTCTATCGTCATTCCGATCAGAAGGGGGAGCTGCGTCTTAAATACATCGCCGAGGAACATCGAAAGCGCTTCCGGATCGACGGGATCAACGGCATACCGCAATTTGATTCAACCGAAGCAAAACTGTTCGATCCCCGCCAGCGTCCCTGGTTTCAGGCGGCCCAATCCAGCAGCCAGGATATCTGGACTTCAGTCTACATCGACTTTGGAACACAGGATCTCGTCGCCACCCGAGCCCGGCGAGTGTTGGGGGCAAAAGCTGAACTGCGGGGCGTAGTGGCAACCGATATGCCGCTGCATGCTCTGAACGATTTTATCGGCAACCTGGATATCTCACCGAACGGGCTGGCCTTTATTATCGAACCGGACGGGCAGTTGATCGCCTCCTCCAGCAGCCCTAACGTCAAGCAGGCTGCAGACGGCAATAATGTACGGATCAACGCTGCCGACAGCGGCCACCCGCTGCTGACGGAGATTTATCGAAAAATCCAACCCGACCTGTCGCACTCCCTGGAAAGCAATGCGACCAGGACATTTGTCTTCACTGACAGCCTCGGCGAGAAAATTCACGTGGCCTATGCCATGTTTCAGGACCGCGCCGGATTGCAATGGATCAACGTCGTCGCCCTGCCGGATCGCGACTTCACGGGTGGCATCAGTGACAATGTCAAGCGGACCGTCGTCCTTGGCGTCATCGCGACGATCAGTGTTGTTTTAATCGGCCTGTGGATTCTCCACTGGGTGACAGCCGATCTGAAACAGCTGTCAAGGGCGGTAAACCAGGTCGGCAGCGGTTCCATGGAGAAGCCGGTCAACATCCGCCGTAATGACGAAATCGGCACCCTCGCCAAGAGCTTTCAAGCCATGCAGTCCCGCCTGCAGACCGATCACCTGACCAGTTTGCCGAATCGTTATGCTTTTGAACAGAACCTCAACGCCGCCATCCTGAAGTACTCAAAGATCGGCCAACCCTTTGCAATCATGTTTATCGACATCAACGATTTCAAGCTGATCAACGACCAGTTCGGCCACGATGTCGGCGATCAGGCCCTGATCGAGCTGGCATTGCGGCTGCGGACCCATGTTCGCCAGAATGATCTGGTCACCCGCTATGCCGGCGATGAGTTTGTTGTGATCCTCGAAGATGTCCACTCCAACGAAGATCTGGCGCCGATCAGGAAAAACATCGAAAAAGCGCTCTCAGCACCCTTGCAGGCCACCGGTCCGACAACCACCTGCCTGGGTGGCGCTATCGGCGTCGCCCATTTCCCGGACGATGCCGACAGTGCCAAGGAGCTGCTGATTGTGGCGGATCGCAATATGTATAGTCATAAGGCTGCACTGAAAAAAGGAAGTAACAGCTGATTTGATTATTCCAGGCATTCGGCAAACTCTCCATGATTTAACAGGACAGGTATTCAGAAAGGTCGATTTATTGTCCCTCGAACATCATCACCTTCCCCCCCCCCGAAAATGATTCAATCTCAAGCAGCCCAAGAGACAACCGGAGGATTATCAGGAATATCATAATTTTATTTAGCGGCTTCGCTTCTGCTCAAGCGTTGCTGACAGCGTAGCGCTTCCGCTCTGTTAAAATAAAAGGACAACGCGTTGCGAAAGGAGGCTGGGTCATGATCGATCTCTATTACTGGCCAACGCCAAACGGCCATAAAATCACCGTCTTTCTCGAAGAGGCTGATCTCCCCTATACGCTCATTCCCGTGAATATCTCGGCCGGTGAGCAGTTTGCGGAAAGTTTTCTCGATATTTCGCCGAATAACAAGATTCCGGCGATTGTCGACCACGAACCGGAAGGGAGCGCCGGGCCGGTGTCGGTTTTCGAATCAGGGGCTATCCTGCTCTACCTGGCTGACAAAGCCGAAGAATTCCTGCCGACCGATATCTATCACCGCACCCAGGTGCTCGAATGGCTGTTCTGGCAGGTCGCCGGGCTGGGGCCGATGCTCGGTCAGAACCACCATTTCAGTCAGTATGCCCCGGAGAAAGTGCCGTACGCCATTGAGCGTTATCAGAAAGAGACTGAACGGCTCTATGGAGTCCTCGACACGCGCCTGGCCGGGCGGGCGTATCTCGTCGATCAGTATTCCATTGCCGACATGGCGGTCTATCCCTGGATTGTGCCGCATGAGAAACAGGGGATTGATCTCGACGAATTCCCCAATCTGAAGGACTGGTTCGAAAAAGTCCGCAGCCGGTCGGCAGTGGTGAGGGCCTATGCTCGCGCGGCCGAAATCGACAGCGAGGCGCCGCTGGATGACAAGGCCAGGGCGATCCTGTTCGGGCAGGGGCGGCGTTGAGCCTGGCGAAGATACTCAGGGTGTCGCCCCGCTTTGCCGAGCCTGCGCAGAGGCTGAAAATACCCAGGCTGCGCCGGCCATCAAAACCCCGCCAATCTGATAAACTTCAGACAGTTGTTTGCTGATCTGTTGCTGTTGTCTGTCAGGTGAGGCGGCCATGGAATTTTATCGCAGCTCAATAAACGATATCTATCGCCAGCTGGAGACCTCGCCATCTGGGCTGACCTCCGAGGAGGTCGAACGGCGGCTCCAACTCCACGGCTATAACGAGCTGCAGACACGTGTTCACATCAACCCGTTGCTGATCTTTCTCAGCCAGTTCAAGAGCTTCATCATCTACATCCTGCTGTTCGCCGTCGCCTTCTCGCTGTTGATCGGCGAATACGTCGACTCCCTCATCATCCTTGCCATTCTTTTGACCAACGCAATCATCGGCTTCTGCCAGGAGCTGAGTGCTCACAAGTCGCTGGAAGCGCTGAAGAAGATCAGCACCATGCAGGCGACCGTGCTGCGCGACGGGCATAAGAGGGTGGTCGCCGCCCGTGAGCTGGTGCCGGGGGATGTCGTGCAGCTGGAGGCGGGAGACAAGGTGCCGGCCGATGCGCGGATCATCGAGGTTGTGCAGCTCAACGTCGAAGAGGCGGCGCTGACCGGCGAGAGCGTTCCGGTCGAGA
This sequence comes from uncultured Desulfuromonadales bacterium, assembly GCA_945787335.1. Taxonomy (GTDB): domain Bacteria; phylum Desulfobacterota; class Desulfuromonadia; order Desulfuromonadales; family Geopsychrobacteraceae; genus Malonomonas. The sequence continues at coordinate 40,647 of CALZHR010000095.1, read as the reverse complement.
AGCACAATCAGCCGATCGACGCTGAAGTGCCGCTCGGGGATCGGCGTAATATGCTCTTTTCCGCCACCGTCATTGCAACCGGCAACGCCCGGGCGCTGGTGGTCGCCACCGGCATGAGCACCGAGCTGGGCAAGATCACCGAACTGGTCAAGGAGGCGGAGGAGGAGCTGACACCGCTGCAGCGACGCCTCAATCAGTTCGGCAAAAAGTTGAGCATCGCGATCATCGGTATCTGCCTGGTGGTATTCGCGCTGTTTTTTTTCAAGGAGGTTTCTGCCGGCAGCCTTTCGCCGCAGAGCTTTCTGGCCCTGGCGTTTGTCGCCATCAGCCTGGCGGTGGCGGCGGTGCCGACCGCGCTGCCGGCGGTGGTGACCATCGCCCTCTCCATCGGCGTCAAGCGGTTGCTGGAGAAAAAGTCGCTGGTGCGCAATCTCTCCTCGGTGGAAACCCTCGGCAGCTGCGACGTGATCTGCACCGACAAGACCGGCACCCTGACCAGGAACCAGATGACCGTCAAGTACGCCTGGAGCGCGGCGGGGGAGGTGAGCCTGACCGGCAGCGGTTATGCACCGGAAGGCGAGGTGCGCGGGCCGGTGCTCGAAGAGTTGTTCGCCTGCGGTCTGCACTGCAACAACGCGTCGCTCTACCAGGAGGATGGGGAGTGGCGGGTGACCGGCGACCCGACCGAGGCGGCGCTGCTGGTCAGCGCTGCGAAGCTGGGATTGACCGGAGCGCTGCCGCGGCGGGCGGAGCTGCCCTTTGATTCGCAGCGCAAGCTGATGAGCGTGCTGGTTGCCGGCGGTGAGCAGGAGATCCTCTACAGCAAGGGGGCGCCGGACCAGCTGCTGGCCTGCTGTGCGACGCTGCTGGTCGCTGGTGAAGAGCAGCCGCTGACCACCGAGCTGAGACAGCAGATCGAACAACAGAACGCCCACTACGCCTCCCAGGCGCTGCGGGTGCTCGGCTTTGCCCGCAAAGTCAGCGCGATTGGAAAGGAGGTGGATGAGCAGCAGCTTTGCTTTCTCGGCCTGCAGGCGATGATCGATCCGCCGCGGCCGGATGTGATCGCAGCGCTAGAAAAAACCAGGCAGGCGGGGATCCGGGTGATCATGATTACCGGCGATTATGGGGCGACCGCCATAGCGATCGGCAAGGAGATCGGCATCGAGGGGACGGCGCTCAGCGGTGCCGATCTGGAAGAAATGGACACCGGTCAGCTGTGCCGGGCGCTGGAAGAAGGGGGCAACATCTTCTCCCGGGTCGCGCCCGAGCACAAGCCGCGGATCGTCGAGGCGCTGCAGCAGCTGGGCAAAACCGTGGCGATGACCGGCGACGGGGTTAACGACGCGCCAGCGCTGAAGAAGGCGAATATCGGCGTGGCGGTCGGCAGCGGCACCGAGGTGGCCAAGGAGGCTGCCGATTTCGTGCTGCTCGATGACAGCTTCAGCCACATCGTCAACGCCATCGAAGAGGGACGCGGCATCTACGACAACATCCAGAAGTCGATCATGCTGCTGCTCTCCGGCAACCTCGGCGAGGTGCTGATCATCTTCCTCGCCGCCCTGTTCGGTATGAATCTGCCGCTCACCGCCATTCTGCTGCTCTGGATCAACATGGTCACCGACGGCGCGCCGGCGCTGGCCTACAGCGTCGACCCCTATGGCAGCGACATCATGCAGCGCCAGCCGAAGCCGCGTAACGAGGGGATTCTACCCGGCCCCAAGTTGGCCCTGCTCGGGGTGTTGGGCACCGTCGGCACGGCAATCGCCCTGACCCTGTTTGCTTTTTTCGGCGGCCGCTCGCCTTTGCCCGAACCGCTGCCGCTGGCCCAGACCATGGTCTTCAACTTCGTCGTCCTCTACGAAGTGATCCTGATTTTCGTCATCCGCAGCAGTTACCAGGTGCCGCTGTTTTCCAATAAGTGGGTCTGGGGGGCGGCCGGGCTGTCGATCGTTCTGCAGGCGCTGCTGCTCTACACGCCGCTGGCGGCGGTGTTCAAGATCGTGCCGCTGGGCTGGCGAGAACTGGCAAGCCTGTTCTGCGCCGGAGTTCTGTTTGCGGCAATCAGCCTGATATATCAGGAGCTGATGAAAGTTCGCTGTAGCCTTTAATCCATCCACACTGTGAATTCGAAAGCTTGAACGTTGCGGTTCTGCTGCGAATCGTTTATCTTCCCGCTCGGCAGCTGTCGCCAGCCGCTGCCCGCTGGAAAATCTTTTCCCGGCTGGCTGGCGAACTTCCCCCCGGTTGGTTATCATCTGTTTATGGATTAGTTATCGGATTACTCCTCTTTTCATGTCAGGATCCCCTATGAGCAGTCAGAACTTGACTCCCGGACAGCAGTTGTCCGGCTTTGTCGTTGAGCGGATCGATCCGCTTTCCAGCATCAATGCCAGCATGATCCGCCTGCAGCACCAGCAGACCGGCGCCAGGTTCATGCACCTGGAGCGGGATGACGACAATCACCTGTTCTCGGTCGGCTTCCGCACCCCGCCGGACGACTCGACCGGGGTGGCGCATATTCTCGAACACACGGTGCTTTGCGGGTCCAAACGCTTCCCGGTGCGCGATCCCTTCTTCTCGATGCTCAAGCGCAGCCTGAACAGCTTCATGAACGCGATGACTGCCAGCGACTGGACCCTCTACCCCTTCTCCAGCATGAACCGCACGGATATCCAGAACCTGCTCGAGATATATCTCGACGCGGCCTTCATTCCGCTCATCACCGAACGCGACTTCACGCAAGAAGGGCACCGCCTCGAGTTCAGCGAGCTGGACAACCCGCAGTCGCCGCTCGAATACAAGGGGGTGGTCTACAACGAGATGAAGGGCGCGATGTCCGATCCCTCGTCGCTGCTCTCGCGGCGCATGGGGCGGCACCTCTACCCGACCACCACCTACCGCCACAACTCCGGCGGCGAACCGAGTGATATCCCCGCGCTGACCTGGCAGCAGCTGCGCGATTTCCACGCCCGCTACTACCACCCGAGCAACGCCTGGTTCTTCAGCTCCGGCAACCTCGACCTGCCGGCATTGCTGGCGACGGTGGAAGACCGGGTGCTGCAGCACTTCGACCATCTCGCGCTCGACAGCGAGGTGCCGCCCGAGCAGCCGCTGTCAGCCCCCAAACAGATCACCGAGCGCTACCCCCTCGACGCCGACCAGCCGCAGGAGCAGCGCTCGATGGTACAGGTCGCTTTTCTGACCAACGACATCAACGACTGCTTCGAGCGGCTGGTAATGTCGCTGCTCTCGACCCTGCTGCTCGGCAACCCGGCTGCGCCGCTCTACAAGGCGCTGCTCGATTCCAAACTCGGTGCCAACCTGGCGCCGGGGGCCGGCTACCACGATGACAACCGCACCACCTACTTCGCCGCCGGCCTGCAGGGAACCGACCCGGACCAGCAGCAGGCGATCGAACAGCTGGTGCTCGACACCCTGGAGCAGGTCGCCAAAGACGGTTTCTCCCGTGAACGGATCGACGGCGCCATCCACCGGCTGGAATTTTCCAATCGCGAGGTGACCGGCGACAGCTATCCCTACTCGCTGTTGCTGCTGATGCGCCTGCTCGGTCCCTGGATCCACGGCGGTGACCCGCTCGCGGCGCTCAACTTCGAGGAGAACCTGGCGCGGCTGAAGCAGGAACTCGATCAAGGGCCGTTCTTTGAGACCCTGATCCGCACCCGGCTGCTGGAGAACCGGCACCGGGTCTGCCTGCTTCTCAAGCCTGACAGCGAGCTCGGCCCGCAGCAGGACGCCGAGGTCCGTGCCAAGCTGGAGCAGATCCAACAACAACTGGACGCGGACAAGAAACGACGCCTGGTGGAACAGGCGGTGGCGCTGAAACAGGCCCAGGAAGAGCCGGAAGATCTCTCCTGCCTGCCGACTCTGGAGCTTGCCGACATTCCGCCGCAGGAGCGGCCGGTGGCGGTGGAAAAACAGGCGTTTGACGGGGTGCAGAGCTACTGGTTCGACCAGCCGACCAACGGCATCGGCACAGTGGCGCTCAACTTCGGCCTCGGCGAGCTGACCGCAGAGCAGCTCGGCCTGCTGCCGGTCTTCAGCAGCCTGCTGACCCAGGTCGGCGCCGGCGGTCGCGACTACCTGGAGATGGCGCAGGCGCTTGAAGCGGTCACCGGCGGCATCTCGGCGCGCACCTCGCTGCTCGACGATCCGCAATCCCTCGACGGCTTCAGCGCCAGCTTCGAGATCAAAGGGAAGGCGCTGGTACGCAACTGCCAGCCGCTCTTCGGCTTGCTGCAGGACATCGCGCTGAGCCCCGATTTCTCCGACCTGCAGCGCATTCACACGGTACTGAATCAGCTCAAGGTGTCGTTGGAGAACTCCATTCCGCAGTCCGGCCACACCTACGCGGCTCGCAGCGCGGCCGCTTGCCTGACCCCGCTCGGACAGCGACGTGAACAATGGTCGGGGCTGTCGCAGGTAGCGAACATCAGGGCGCTGGCGGGCAAGCAGCCAGAGGATCTGCAGGAGCTGGCCGAGAGCTTGCGTCAGCTGGCCGCGCAGCTGTTCAACCGCGCGCAGCTGCAGGCGGCGGTGACCGTCGAGAAGCAGAACTTCCCCGCCTTTCAGACTGCGCTCGACGAGCTGCTCGAGGCCTTGCCTGAGTGCCAGACTGGCGCAGCGGCCGAGCCCGCCTTCAGCCCGCAGGCGAAACGCCAGGGGTGGATCTGGTCGGTGCCGGTCAACTATGTCACCCGGGCCTTTCGCGCCGTGCCCTACAGTCACCCCGACAGTGCGGCGTTGACCGTGCTCTCGAAGCTGCTGCGGGCCGAGTTCCTGCATCGCGAAATCCGTGAGAAGGGCGGAGCTTACGGCGGGCTGGCGAGCTACAACAACGAGGCCGGGATCTTCTCCCTGCTCTCCTACCGCGACCCGCACCTGCTGCGCACCCTGGAGGTCTACGACCAGGCGATCGACTGGGCCTGCGCCGGAGAGTTTTCGGCCGAAACGGTCAAAGAGGCGATCCTGGCGGTGTTCAGCGACCTCGACAAACCGCTCTCGCCGTCCGGAGTCGGGGCCCAGGAGTTCGCCAACCTGCGCCAGGGGATGACCCTGGAGATGCGCAACGTCATGCGCCAGCAGCTGCTGGCCGTCGATGCCGCCGCCCTGCGCCGGGTTGCCGAGACCTACCTGAAAAACGGGCAGAGCGCGGTCGCCGTGCTGGCCGGGGAGACGGCGCTGCAGCAGGCCAATGAGCAGCTTGGGGAGCAGGCTCTGGAGCTGCGTAAGGTTTAGAGATGTAGGGGCGCCCCGCTGGGGCGCCCGTGCAGAATAAAGCAACCAACCGGGCGTCCCAGCGGACCGCCCCTACAGGACAATGATGTCAAACCAACACTTTTTCGCCACTGCCGCCCTCGGCCTGGAGCCGCTGCTGGCGGCAGAACTTATTGCGCTGGGCGCCGCCGAGGTCCAGGAGGAACGGGCCGGGGTGCGCTTTGCCGGCGACCTGAAAATCGCCTACCAGGCCTGCCTCTGGTCGCGACTGGCCAGCCGGGTGCTGCTGCCGCTGGCGAGCTTTGCCGCTCCCGATACCGAGGCGCTCTACGCCGGCGCGCTGACTATCGACTGGTCGGAGCAGCTGGCGGTGACCGGAACCTTCGCTGTCGACTGTGCCCTGAACCGTTCGCAGATCACCCACTCCCAGTACGCCGCGCTGAAGGTCAAGGACGCCATCGTCGACCAGTTTCGCAGCCGCTGCGGCGAGCGCCCGTCGGTGGCGGTTGAGCGCCCCGACCTGCGCGTTAATCTGCATATCCTCAAAGACCAGGCGACCATCAGCCTCGATCTCTCCGGCGAGAGCCTGCACCGGCGTGGTTACCGGATCGATGGCGTGCACGCGCCGCTCAAGGAGAACCTGGCGGTAGCGATTTTACTGCGCGGCGGCTGGCCGGAGATCGCTGCAAACGGCGGAGCGCTGGCCGATCCCATGTGCGGCTCGGGAACCCTGCCGCTGGAAGCGGGGCTGATCGCCACCGACACCGCGCCGGGGCTGCTGCGCGATTACTTCGGCTTTCTGGGCTGGAAACAGTTTGACGAAGCGCTCTGGCATGAGCTGCGGGCCGAGGCGCTGCAGCGCCAGCGGGCCGGGCTGGAGCGCAAGCTGGGACCGATCGTCGGCTACGATGGCGACAGCCGGGCGATCAAGGCGGCCTGGGAACACGCGCGCAACGCCGGGCTCGACAAGCTGATCCATTTCGAAAAGCGCCAGCTGCGCGAGTTTGGCGCGCCACCAGGCGCGACGGCTGGATTGCTGGTCGCCAACCCGCCCTACGGCGAGCGGCTCGGCGAAGAGAGCCAGCTGCCGCCGGTCTACAACCTGCTCGGTGAGAAGATGGCCAGCCAATGCGCCGGCTGGAAGGCGGCGGTGATCACCTCGAATCCGCAGCTCGGCCGCGCCATCGGCCTGCGCGCCGGGAAAATCAACACCCTCTACAACGGGGCGCTCAAGTGCCAGCTGCTACAGTTCGAGCTGAGCGCCGACAACCGCTGGCAGTCGCTGGCCGAAGGGGCGGGCAGGGCGGTGAAAAAACCGCTCTCGCCGGGCGCCGAGATGTTCGCCAACCGGCTGCGCAAGAATTTGAAGAAACTCGGCAAGTGGGTCAAGCGCGAACAGATTGACTGCTACCGGCTTTACGACGCCGACCTGCCGGAGTACGCGGTGGCGGTCGATCTGTATGACGATGAGGTGCACCTGCAGGAATACCGTGCGCCGAAGGGGATCGATCCGCAGAAGGCGGCCCAGCGACTGCGTGAGGTGCAGGACGCCCTGCCGCAGGTGCTGGAGATCGCGCCGGACAGGGTGCATCTGAAAATTCGCCAGCAGCAGAAAGGGACCCGGCAGTACGAAAAGCAGGCCCGTCGCGGCATCCTCAAGGAGGTGCAGGAGGGCAACTGCCGGTTCCTGGTCAACCTGACCGATTACCTCGACACCGGCCTGTTCCTCGATCACCGGCCGACCCGCCAGCTGGTGCAGGAGCTGGCCGATGGAACCCGTTTTCTCAACCTGTTCGCCTACACCGGCACGGTGACGGTGCATGCGCTGATCGGCGGCGCGCAGGCGACCACCACGGTCGACATGTCGCGCACCTATCTTGAGTGGGCGCAGAAGAATATCGCTCTGAACGGCTTCGCGCCGACCCGCCAGGAGCTGATTCAGGCCGACTGCCTGACCTGGCTCGACGATATGCAGCAGCAGCGCGCCGGGGCCTTCGACCTGATCTTCCTCGATCCGCCGACCTTCTCTAACTCCAAGTCGATGGAGGGGACCTTTGATGTGCAGCGCGACCATGTCGACCTGCTGCGCAAGACGGTCAACCTGCTCGCCCCGGAGGGGACGCTGATCTTCTCCAACAACCTGCGCAACTTCAAGCTGGATCTCGAAAACCTGCCGGAGCTGCAGGTTGAAAACATCACCCGGCAGACCATACCGCCCGATTTCGAGCGCAACCCGCGGATTCACAACTGCTGGCTGATCCGCCGGAACTCGCCAAGGAGCTGATGATGTTTCAACTCGATCCGCGGCTGCAGAAGGACTGCATCGTCATCGGCGATTTTCCCCTCTGCCGGCTGCTGCTGATGAACGACGCCACTTATCCCTGGTTCATCCTGGTGCCGCGGCGCGAGAACAGCCGCGAGATCCATCGGCTGTCAGATGCCGACCAGCAGCAGCTCTGGCGCGAATCGGCGCAGTTGGCGCAGTGGATGGAGCAGGCCTTTGCCTTTGAAAAGCTGAACGTTGCCGCGCTCGGCAACGTGGTCAGCCAGCTGCACCTGCATCACGTCGGCCGGTCGCCGAGCGATCCCTGCTGGCCGGGGCCGGTCTGGGGGCAGCGGCCGCCCGTTGCCTATACGGCTGCCGTGAGCGAAAAGATCGTCCGCCAAGCCAGGTCCGAACTGGCCGGGGTTCTGAAAAAATCCAGCTAGACTGGCTCTCTGAATCATATCCCGCCCCAAAACGCAGCAGTTGGCGTCCCGCCATTTTAATTTTGTTTTTGTTTTCTCGAATTTCATTGTGTGCTAATAATAAGCTCTTATTAATTTGTGGGAGATGTTCGGGGAGTTTTAAAATGCCTGATCAGATGAGTATTTCGCTGTCACGCCTGGAGCGTGATCCCAACCGGCTGCTGCGGCTGCTGGTTTTGGTGGCTCTGATATCGATGGTGCTGATTCTGTCGCTCACCGTGGTCGGCATTCATCGTTCGTCGGTCGCCGACGTGCTGCGGATTGCCGAGGACGACGCCGTCCGCATCGGCACGGTGATGGTCGAACAGCAGTACCGCTACCTGTTCGGCGGCGGCGAACAGAGCATCAGCATCAAGCCGGAAGATATGCGGATGTTCGACAGCCATGTCCGTGGTTTTCTGCATCCTTTCGCCATCGTCAAGATCAAGGTCTTCGCCATCGACGGGACCATCGTCTACAGCACCGACAAAAAGATCATCGGTAAAAGCGTGGTCGATAATCCGCGCCTGGAACGGGCCCTGAATGGCGAGGTCGATTCGCATCAGGAGACCAAGGAGCAGGTGGTCGATCTGGCTGAGGAGCAGCTGCTCGATGTCGACGTGGTCGTAACCTACCTGCCGGTGCGCAACCTCGGCGGCGAGGTTGCCGGCAGCTTTGAACTCTATCTCGATGTCACCCGCTACCGTGCCGAAATTACCAAGCGGGTCACCACCTCGGCCGCTATCCTGGCCGTTATCCTGCTGGTGGTCTTCGCCCTCTCGTTCATCGTGGTCCGCATGGGCGCGAAACAGCTGAAGAGCCTGCTCTTCCGTCTGCGCAAGCTGGCCGTCACCGATCCGCTCACCGGGGTGTACAACCGCGGTGCCCTGCTCAGCCGCGCGGAAGAAGAGCTCTCCCGTCTGGAAAGGCGCAAGGCGCAGCCGTCCGGCAACAGCCTGGGGGTGGTGATGATCGATCTGGATTTTTTCAAAAAGGTCAACGACACCCACGGCCATCAGGCCGGAGATGATGTGCTGCGCGAGATGTCGCAGCGGGTGACCAACTGTTTGCGTGATTATGATATTTTCGGCCGTTATGGCGGTGAGGAATTCCTGATCATTATTCCCGATGCCGATTTCAAGGGGGCCATGGTGGTCGCCGAGCGGGCCCGCCATGAACTGGTCAAGGCACCTTTTGCATTGGGCGATCTGAAACTGCCGATCACGGCCAGTTTCGGCGTGACCAGTTGCAATGACCCTTCCGAGGGGCTAGATGGCGCTCTGCAGCGGGCCGACGAAGCCCTCTATCTGGCCAAGGAGATGGGCCGCGACCGGGTGGTCGGCAAGGAAGAAGACCCCCAAGCCACGGCGGTTGCCTAGCCGCCACTTGTCAAGAGCCTTTGTAACCGCTAGGCTTTAAGCGTTATTGCTGGGATGACCGGACGGTGCCGCCCAGCTCTGCTTACGGGCCTGAGGACTGGTTATGAGGGCATTTGGGGAGGGAGTGCGCTGCTTTTTCACCGGGCTGTTTTGCCTGCTGGCGCTGCTCGCCCCCCACCCTTGTGTCTTCGCCGCTGACCAGCCTCAACGCAGCCTGTCCATCGACCTGACGCCCGCAGAAAAATCCTTTCTCGCAGAGCACCCCATTCTGAAGATCGGTGTCGACGCCGATTATGCTCCCTACAGTTTTCAAGCCGACGATGGCCGTTACCGTGGCGTGGCGATCGATTATCTCGACCGGATTTCTGCCATGCTCGGGGTTCAGTTCGCCATTGTCCCGCAGCTCTCCTCATCTGAAATCGTTGCCGGAGTCCGGCAGAAATCCCTCGGTCTGATCGCCACCGCGGTCCGCACCGAAGAGCGCAAATCGTTCCTCGCTTTCAGTCAGATCTATATTCCGACCCCGCTGGTGGTCATGACCCGGGAGGATGACTTCCGCATTCAGCAGCCTCAGGACTTGAGCGGAAAGCGGATCGCCCTGGTGGAAGGCTCGGCCACAACCGAGCGGGTGCTGCAGGATCACCCGCAGATCGAAGCCGTTACGGTTGAGACACCGCTGGCCGCGCTTCAGGCGCTGGCCAATGGACGGGTCGATGCCTATATCGGGGTGATCGGGGTCAGCTATTACTTAATGGGAAAGCATGGCATCGACCGCTTGAAAATTGCCTCGGCCTACGATCTGATCACCAACGGCGAACGCTTTGCCGTCCGGAATGACTGGCCGCTTTTGGCGGGGATTCTGGATAAGGCGCTCGATGCCATCCCGGAACCGGAAAAAAGGCAGATCATGCGCCGTTGGGTGCCCCGGGCAGCGCCGCGTACTCTGGGAGGCCGGGTGATTCTGACCGCCGAGGAGCGTCAGTGGCTGGATGAGCATCCACGGATTCGGCTCGGCGTCAACCCCGAATTCGCCCCCTTTGAATTCATCGACAGCAACGGCGACCCGCAGGGGATCTCGGTTGATTATCTGCAACTGCTCAATCAGCGGCTTGGCGCCAGCATGGAGATTATCCGCGGGTTGAGCTGGGAAGAGGTGGTCGAGAAGGCGCGCAGCAAGGAGATCGATGTGCTCCCTTGCGTCGGATTGACCGCTGGACGGCAGACCTTTCTGCGTTACAGCGAGCCCTATCTCGATTTCCACCGGGTGGTGATCAACCGCAGCGATCAGCCGTTTATCAGCGGTCTGGAGGATCTCGGCAACCGCCGGATCGCGGTTCAGGCGGCGAGCTCGCACGCGGGCTATCTGCTCGAGAGCACCGATCTGCAGACGGTCGAATATCCGACCCTGGAGGACGCCCTCAAGGCGGTTTCTGCCGGGGACGCCGAGGCTTTTGTCGGCAATGTGGCCTCTTCGAGCTACTGGATCCGCAGGCTGAATCTCAGCAACCTGAAGGTCGCGGCCCCGGTCTCGCGAGAGGGGCAGAAGCTCTACTATGCGGTCCGGGATGACTGGCCAATCCTGCTCGAGATCATCAACAAGGGGCTGGCCTCGATCAGTGCCGAGGAAGCGACCAGCATCCAGCAGCGCTGGGTCGGCATCGATTACCAGCCGGGGATTTCGACCCGGCAGCTGGCGACCTATATCGCTCAGATCGTCTTTGTCGCGCTGTTGATTATCGGCGGCAGCCTGTTCTGGAGCTTTCGTCTGAAAAAGGAGGTTGCGCGTCGTGAACAGGCGGAAACGGAACTGAAAAGACATAACGCTATCGAGCATTTTGTCGCCGAGACCTCGGCGCATTTTATTGCTATCGATGCCGAGCAGATGGATCGCGGCATCTCCTATACCCTGGAACGTTTGGGGCAATTTCTCACCGTCGACAGCTGTTACGTGTTTCTGTTCTCCGCTGACGGCGAACAGGTCTCCTGCTCACACATCTGGAGCTCCGGTCAGATCGAAACCCGGTTGGAAAAACTGCAGCGGTTAAAGCTGACGATGGTGCCCTGGTGGATGCAGCAGATTCAGTCCGGGAAGAGAATCGTCCTGCCTTCCCTGCAGGCTCTGCCACCCGAGGCCAGCAGCGAACGTGAGCTGCTGGAGGCGCAGGGGATCGCCTCGCTGGTGAACGTGCCGATGCGCTTTCGCGGCCAGTTGATCGGCCTGCTTGGGGTCAGCTCGGTGCAGGACCAGCGCGAGTGGAGCAGTGGTGAGATCGAGCATCTGGTGCTGGTCGGACAGATCTTCACCAACGCCCTGCAGCGGCGCCGGATCGAAAAGGAGCTGCAGCTTGCCAAAAGCCAGGCGGAGTCGGCCAACCGGATCAAGAGCGCGTTTCTCGCTGGCATGTCGCATGAATTGCGTACTCCGCTTAATTCGATCATCGGTTTTCTCGGTCTCGCCATCGGCGAGCTGGCCGGGCCGCTCAACCCGGAACAGAAAAAACAGCTGCGCATGGCCAGCGGAAGTGCGCAGCACCTGCTTAAACTGATCAATGATGTGCTGGATATCTCCAAGATCGAAGCGGGTGAACTGAAAGTGGAAAAATCCCACTTCGATATGGCGGAACTTGTGCAACAGAGTTGTGACGAACTGCAGCCGTTAGCGCACGAAAGAGGCTTGCAGCTGACTGCTTCTATCGCAGCTGAGGTCGGCGCCATCCGCAGTGACCGGCGGCGGATCGGTCAGGTTCTGATCAACCTGATCAATAACGCCATCAAGTTTACCGATGCCGGGTCAGTTCTGGTTGACTGCCGGGTCGTTGGGGACAAGCTGGTGACATCGGTGCAGGATACGGGAATCGGCATCAGCGAGGACGATCTGCCGACCCTTTTTCATCCTTTTCAACAGATCGATATCGGGACCACCAGGCAGTTTGAGGGGACCGGGTTGGGGTTGTCGATCTGCAAAAAAATCCTGCAGCTTCTCGACGGAGAAATCGAGGCGGAAAGCCGGGTCGGGCAAGGGAGCTGTTTTACCGTTATCTTACCGCTGAACAACCGGGAGGGCAGATGAGCATCAACATACTGGTCATCGAGGACAACGAACAGAATATGTATCTGACCACCTTTTTGCTGGAAAAGAACGGTTTCTCCGTCATTCAGGCGCGCGATGGGCAGCAGGGGATCGCCCTGGCCCGGCAGCAGCAGCCCGATATAATCCTCCTCGATATCCAGCTGCCGGGTATGGATGGTTACCAAGTCGCCCGGACGCTGAAAGGTGAGGATGGGGTGAAGCAGATCGCGATCGTGGCGGTGACCTCCTACGCGATGGCCGGAGACCGCGAAGCGATCCTCGCCGCCGGCTGCGACGGCTATATCGAAAAACCGATCAATCCGGAGACCTTTGTTGCCGAGATCAGCGGGTATTTGCCAAAGTGAATTAATCGTTCTTTCTGGTTCCAATTGAGTACAGCCCGGCTGTCGCCTCTGCTTGGCAAACGGTCCTGCCGATCTTTTTCGTTGACAAGCAGGCCCGTAAACGCAACTATTCCTGCCGGACGCTGGTGTCCAATTCCCGGTAATGTTTATTTTTTTAGAAGGATTGAATTGTGAAAACTATCTTGAAAGGACTTTTTACCCTGAGCTTTCTGTTGTCGGTTGTTGGCTGTGCCGGCACTCAGAAAAAAGCTGTCGATCAGTCAATTCTACCCACTCTGAAGGGGAAATCGATCGTCCAAGTTCAGCGTGAAAGCCCGACATTTGTCGCCATGACTTCCGGTAAAGGGATGTTTGCGTTGGCCGGTGTCGCTGCCGCAGCTGCTGAAGGGAACCAGCTGGTGAAAAATAACCAGATCAAAGATCCGGCCCTCTCGATCGGAGAGTCTGTTTCCGCAGCGCTTGTTGCAAATTATGGTCTGGTTGACAAGGGGCAATCAGATGCAGTTCTCGATACAAACGACATCGCCCAAATCGCAACCCAGGCCGAAGATAGCGATTATGCACTTGATGTCGCAACCAACGGTTGGAGTTTTATCTACGATGGGTTCCGCTTCTCTGAGTACATTGTTGGTTGCTCAGTGAAATTGCGAATGATCGATGTGCAGAAGGCAAAACCGATTGCTGAGGGCATTTGCGCATATGACACGAAAACTGCGGGAAAGCCGAATGTCAGCTATGAAACATTGTTGGAAAATGATGCGGCTTATATCAAGCAAACTTTGGCTGACGCGTCAAAATTCTGCTCCGAGAAGTTCCTGACCGAGCTTTTCTGATCGACTTGTGCAGATCTGTCCGCAGTCATTGACTTACTGCATATAATCCAGAGAAAAAAAGGCGCTCCCTGAATCAGGAGAGCGCCTTTTTTGTCCGGGTTACTGCCGGGTCAGATCGCGATACTTGATCCGGTGCGGCTGGTCGGCGTCCTTGCCGAGCCGGCGCTTGCGGTCTTCTTCGTACTCCGAATAGTTCCCCTCGTACCAGACCACCTGCGAATCGCCCTCGAAGGCGAGGATGTGGGTGGCGATGCGGTCTAAAAACCAGCGGTCGTGGCTGATCACCACCGCGCAGCCGCCGAAGTTCTCGATACCCTCTTCGAGCGCCCGCAGGGTGTTGACGTCGAGGTCGTTGGTCGGCTCATCCAAGAGCAGCACATTGGCCTCTTCGCGCAGCATCTTCGCCAGGTGCACCCGGTTGCGCTCGCCGCCGGAGAGCACGCCGACCTTCTTCTGCTGGTCGCTGCCGGAAAAGTTGAAGCGGGCCACGTAGGCGCGCGAGTTGACCGTCTGGCCGCCGAGCTGGAACATGTCGTGGCCGCCGGTGACTTCCTCGAAGATGGTTTTGCCGCTGTCGAGCTCGCGGCTCTGATCGACATAGCCGAGCTTAACGGTCTCGCCGACCTTGAAGCTGCCGGAGTCGACGGTTTCCTGGCCGGTGATCATCTTGAACAGGGTCGATTTGCCGGCGCCGTTGGGGCCGATCACGCCGACAATGCCGCCGGGGGGGAGGTGAAAGCTGAGGTTCTCCATCAACAGTTTATTGTCGAAGCCTTTGCCGACCTCTTTGGCCTCGACAACGATCCCACCGAGGCGCGGGCCGGGTGGGATGTAGAGCTCGAGTTTCTGCTCTTTAGCCAGACCTTCGTTGCCGAGCAGCTTCTCGTAGGAACTGATCCGCGCCTGGCTTTTGGCGTGGCGCCCCTTCGGGCTCATGCGGATCCACTCCAGCTCGCGCTGCAGGGTCTGCTGGCGCTTGCTCTCGGTCTTCTCTTCCTTGCGCAGTCGCTCCTGCTTCTGCTCCAGCCAGCTCGAATAGTTACCCTTCCAGGGGATGCCCTGACCGCGGTCGAGCTCCAGAATCCAGCCGGCGACGTTGTCGAGGAAGTAGCGATCGTGGGTGACGGCGATGACCGTGCCGGGATAGCGCTGCAGGTGCTGCTCCAGCCAGGCGACGGTTTCGGCGTCGAGGTGGTTGGTCGGTTCGTCGAGCAGCAGGATGTCCGGCTTGCGCAGCAACAGCCGGCAGAGCGCCACACGGCGTTTTTCGCCGCCGGAGAGCACTTTCACCGGGGTGTCGGGGGCCGGGCAGCGCAAGGCTTCTTCCGCCAGTTCCAGGCGTGAGTCGAGGTCCCAGGCGTCGGCGGCATCCAGCGCATCCTGCACCTTGGCCTGCCGCTCCAGCAGCTTGTCCATGTCGCAGTCGGGGTCGGCGAAGGCGTTGTTGATCTCCTCGAACTCGGCGAGCAGGTCGACCACTTCCTGAACCCCTTCCTTGACCACTTCGCGGACGGTCTTGCTTTCGTCGAGCTGCGGCTCCTGCTCCAGGTAGCCGACGCTGTAGCCTTCGGAGAGCACCGCTTCGCCGTTGAACTCCTTGTCGACCCCGGCCATGATCCGCAGCAGGGTCGATTTCCCCGAACCGTTGAGACCGAGGACGCCGATCTTGGCGCCGTAGAAGTAGGAGAGGGAGATGTCTTTGATGATCGGCTGCTTGTTGTAGTGCTTGCTGACCCGCATCATCGAATAGATGATCTTTTTTGTGTCTTCGCTCATGTCAAATTCTTCCGCGTCTGTGAGTTGAGATCTTTGTTTTGTAAACCGGAGACTGTATAGCATTTTGCGGCGCTTGTCCGCAAGCGGCCCGTGGGGCTAAAGCTTTTGCTGGGAGCGGCTTTCCAGTTTGTTCAGGACCTGCAAGAAGCCGTAGGTGAGCTGCGGGTGCAGTTTCTCCCCCGTCAGGTTGAGCATGATGTCGGTGATCTCCGATAACGAAAGCGATTCCTCATAGCTGCGGTGGGTGCGCATGGCGTCGTAGGTGTCGGAGATTGCGGTCATGTACGAGCAGAGGTTCTGCTGCCAGGGGCGCGCGGTTTTCGGGTAGCCGGCGCCGTCAAAACGCATGTGGTGTTCGAATGCGGTGATCACCGCCAGCCGCGGAACCCCCGGCGTGCCAAGCAGGTATTCGGCGCCCATCAGCGGGTGTTGTCTCATCACCTCCCATTCCTGCTCGTCGAGGGCGCCCCGCTTGTTGAGGATCTGCGGCGAGATGAACATCTTGCCGACGTCGTGCAGCATGGCGGCGACGCCGATATCATTGAGAAGCGGCCCCTCGATGCCGAGCAACCGGGCCTGGGCCAGGTTCAGCAGGCAGATGTTGGTGGAATGGGTGTAGGTATACTCGTCCATCGAGCGCAGCGGCGCTATGGCCAGGAAGGCTTCGCCGTGGCTGCTGAAGGCATTAATAAAACTGCTGACGATTTCATTGATGCCGCCGACGTTGAGCTGCTGCCGGGTGCGCACGGTTTCATAGATCTCCATGAACTTGTCCAGCTCATCGTCGGCGATCTGGGCCAGCTGCAGGAAGGCCGCTTCGCTGGCCCGGCCGCGCTCGCTGCGGCGGATGGTGACCTGGCCGTATTGGATATGTTCGCTGTCGCAGATCTCCGTTTTGCTGCCGCGCCGCTTGCTGAGCAGGCCGACCAGCCCGAGCAGCTCCTCGGCATAGACCCCCGCTTCGATCTGCAGATGGCTGATGCCGCGCAGTTGCAGGGCGCGTAGCAGCCGTTGCACGGGAAGACTCTGCGAGACCGGCTGGTTGGCAAAGATCAGGCGACCGTCGACGACCTTGAAGGTCAGCGTCTCGAAGCGGCCGAGCAGGCTGTTGACTTCTTGCAGAGTCTGGCGACAGAGCCGCTGAACTTGCAGGTGGTCAATCTGGTAAAGAGAGGCGTTGGTCGCTGCGGTGGTCAGCAAGCGCAGCAGCTTCTGCAGCTGTTTGGCATCGGCGCTGTTCATGCCGCACCTCCTACTAACAATGCAAGCTGCTCCTTGGCCAGCTTGGCGACCCCGCGCTGGCGGCTGGCGACCAGCTGCTGCAGGAAAGGTTCCGCCAGCCGTCGCGGGAAGCGGGCCAGGCAGCTGACGATCTGCTGCTGAAATTGTTTCTGCCGTCGTGAGAGCAATAGCTTTTTCGGCCGCAGCAGCCGTTGCAGGACCGTCAGGCTGGTTTCATTGCCGATCCGCGCCAGACAGTCGAGGAGCTCCGATTTCACCAGCAGGTCATAATCGCTGCGCAGCTCTTCGCCGAGCAGCTGATGCAGTTGCTGGAGCACGACCGGATCCTGACTGAGGTGCGCCACCTGCGCGGCGGCCAGAAGATCTTCCGGGTCGTCGCTGCTGAGTTCTTTGAGCAGCTGTCGGTTGGCGGTCGCCGGGTTGAAGCGGAACAGCAGGCGGATCGCCTCTTCGCGAACCTTCGGGTGGGGGTAGTCGATGAACTGGTGAACGATTTTGACCGAAGCGGTTTCCGGGTGCTGGCCGAGGATGATCAGCAGGTTGCGGATCAGGTACCAGCGCTGATCTTTGAGCGCCTCGACGATCAGCTGGTGGGCATCGGCGCCGATCTGTTTCAGACAGTCCATCCAGATCTGGCGCATAAAGCGTTTCGGTTCGCCGGCCAGCCTCTCGATCAGCGGTTCGGTATAGGCCGGACCGACCTCGGCGATGTACGCGACCAGTTCCGGGGTCTTCTCCTTGCCCCAGAGATCGATGCCGTCGAGAACTTCGGCGATGAATGAGGGTTGGCTGTGGTTGGTCAGCACCTGCTCGTCGAACAGCGTCGCGACCGATTTTGCGCTGTTCAGAAACTCTGACCAGCGCTGGTAGATCTCGCGCAGGGTGACAAAATCGCCGGTATCGAGGAAGAAGCGGGAGAGTTCGACCAGGTTCTGCTGCAGGATCGCTTCGTTTTCCGGCGGGTGATCGCTGGCGAGGATTTCGAAAATGACTTCGCAGCACTGCCGTTCGATATGCTCGATTTCGAGAGTGTTCCGCAGTTGTCGTTGGTGTTCCTCCGGAATCACCTGGGACAGATCTTCATCGAGAATTTCGCGGAGTGCCGACTGGTAGTCGCCGGGCATGTAGAGATCCTGATCCTCCTCCGAGAACAACACATCGAGTCGGGCACGGATGATCTCCTTTTCCCGCGGTGTTTCTTCACCAGCCTGGGTCTCGTGCGCTAAGCCGTGACTGGAGGAGAGCCGCTGCACCAGCGAGACCAGGCGCGAAGAGATTTTCAGCTGCTGCTGATTTTTCTGTTCGAGGGTTTCCAGCAGCAGCTCGCGCGGGAAGTTACTGAGGACCTGTTCGGCGTCTTCCGGGTGCTGGTCAAGTTCGGTGAGGGTGCTGTTGAGGAAGCTCTCGCGCAATTCCGGGCTGAGTCGCTCCAGAAGCAGAGGTAGCTGGGCGATGGGCGTGGTTCGGGGTTGCCCGCTGTTGCTTTGCATCATCCGGGTGACAATGTTCTGGGCCGCCCGGTTGGCGTCGATGCCGGACGTTGTGTTCGCCAGGCGCTGATTCAGGATTGTGGCGACAATCTCCGGGTCGAACTGTTCGGGCCAGGGAAAGCCGCCACCGTCGATCGCCAAGCTGTCGGTCATCAAGCCCTGCAGGTAGGTTTCCCAGAGCTGTTTGCTCTCTGGCGTGCTGGCGAACTCAGCGTCGCTGAGCGCCTGAAACGCGCTGTAATCGATCGGGCTGATGTCGATGTGGCTGATCTGCTGTGCCTGCAACAACTTCGGCCATCCGCCAGCGGCTTCGATGCTGTCGCGGTCGGCGCGCAGCAGCTGGTTGAAGCGCAGCAGCTCGGAAAAGGTCATCCCGCGCTCGAAGCGGATGGCTGCAACTCCCAGGGTGAAGAGGAAATTGGCAAAATCCTTGTAGGGACGATTCTCTTTGTCGAGCCACTGCTGATCGAGCAACAGGGCATCCGGGGTCACGCCGAGGTTGAGATTTTCTCTGGCATCGAGCAGCCGCAGCAGTGGCTGCAGGGCGGACGTATTGCTGGTGGCGATATTCGGGTGTTCGGGGGGGTAGAGGGAAAGATTGCGCCTTGCCACGGCAAGCTTCTGCAAGAAGTCGGTCAACAGCTGCTGCTCGCGCGCCGATCGGTTGTGATCTGTCTGTTCCGGGGTCATCGGTGCCATCATCGACTTGGTCATTTGGTGCACTTAAATTCTTATTATGACTCTCATTATAGCAGGTATACGTCATCCTTAAGACAAAAAAAAGAGGCATTCCATTATCTTGCAATTCTCACTTATTGGTGCTAGGGTTTCTGCCGTGAGTTCATGTTTAAATCAGATAAATACGGCCTATGAGTCCCCGCGAACAATTTGAGGTTGAGACTGCGGAGCTGGCGGCGCAACTGTTCGGCCAGCAGAACAAGCATCTCAAACTGATTGAGAAGAAGCTCGGCATTCGGCTCGGCAGCAAGGGGACCCGGCTTCATCTGACCGGTGAGCAATCACAGGTGCAGATCGGCTATCGGTTGCTTGAAGAGCTTTGTGCTCTGCTGCGTGAAGGGATGCCGATCTATCCGACCGACATCGAGTACGCCATCCGCATTCTCTCCAGCGATTCCTCGACCAATCTCAAAGATATCTTTTTCGATACGGTTTTCGTCTCGGCCCGTAACAAGATCATTGCGCCGAAGAGCCTGGCGCAGAAAAACTATATCGATAACATCCGTCAGAATGATGTGGTGTTCGGGATCGGCCCGGCCGGCACCGGCAAAACCTACCTGGCGATGGCGATGGGCGTCGCGGCGCTGATGCGCAAGGAGGTCAGCCGCATCGTGCTGGTGCGCCCGGCGGTCGAGGCGGGGGAAAAGCTCGGCTTTCTGCCCGGCGACCTGGCGGAGAAGGTCAATCCCTATCTGCGTCCTTTGTATGACGCCCTTTACGATATGCTCGATCTGGATAAGGCGCGCAACCTGGTCGATACCGGGGTGGTCGAGGTGGCGCCGCTGGCCTTTATGCGCGGCCGGACCCTGAACGATGCCTTTGTCATTCTTGACGAGGCGCAGAACACCACCGCCGAGCAGATGAAGATGTTTCTGACCCGACTCGGTTTCGGCAGCCGGGCGGTGGTCACCGGTGATGTCACCCAGGTCGATCTGCCGCGTGATGTGCACTCCGGGCTGATGCATGCCACGGATGTGCTTGAAGGGGTGCCGGGGATCGCATTTAACCAGTTCACCGATGTCGATGTGGTGCGCCATCCGATTGTCCAGTCGATTGTCCAGGCCTATCAGGCCTCTGAACGCCGCGTGCTCAAGCCGGGGCGGCGGGTGCTGGGATAGTTTCTGGTGGATGGCGGTTGAGGAGTTATGACGAAATCTGAGCGGGAGAAGCTGCGTCAGCAGCGATCAAATTTCTTCGGTGAGGGGGTGCAGGGGCTGCGCAATCGCCGCAAAGGGAAATTCGGGCTCTGGCTGCTGCTGGCAGTCGGTGTGCTGCTGACCCTGATCATCGTGCCGAAGGGCGGATTCATCCCCGATTATCATTCGCCCGGGGATATCGCCTCGCGCGATATCAAATCACCGCGTGATCTGCTGGTCGAGGATAAGCCGCTGACCGAGGCCAAGCGCGAAGAGGCCTGGGCAGCAGTGCCGCCGGTTTACGATTTCGACCAGGAGGCCGGCGGCAAGGCGGTTGAGCGGTTGCGCCGCGGCCTGACCCTGTTGCAGTTGTATCAGATCGCTCCGGAGCCGCCGAAACAGGAAGAGTTGTTGCCCCAGCTGGAATCCGACTTCGGCGTGCCGCTGACGTTGGCCGAGTACCAGACCCTCTTGCAGCTGCCGGCCGATCAGCCGATCGCCGAGGTCACGGGAGAGCTGCTCGGCAAGGTTTTCAATCGGCCGATCGTTGCCAACCTGCAGATGTTCGCTGCCGATCGTGAGCAGAATATTCTGATTCGTGCCCTGGGCAGTGACGAGGTGATCGACGAAACGCAGCTCGGTACGGTGACCGGTCTCAGCGAAGCCCTGGACCAGGCCAAGGAGCTGCTCGCAGGCATCCCCAGCCTGAGCGCCGTCCAGCATCAGACCCTGCTCAAGCTGGTTCAGCAGCAGCTGCGTCCGAACCTGAGCTACAATCAGCAGGAGACCGAAAAGCGCCGCCAGCTGGCGCGTGACGACGTCAAACCGGTGCTGTTTCAGTTGAAAAAGGGGGAGATGATCGTCCGCGAGGGCGCTCGGATCACCGCCGATCAGATTCTCAAGCTGCGCGCCATCCGCGAATCGGGCCGTGACAACCGCAACCTGCAGACCGCCCTGGGGCTGCTGATCTGTACCGTGCTGCTGATCTATATCGGCTTCAATTTCGCGCAGGGGAATATCCGCAAGTTCCGCCCCGATTCCCGCGACCTGCTATTCCTTTCGTCGGTCTTCCTCGCTTTGTTCGTGCTCATCAAGGTGGCCATCTTCATCTCGACCGGGCTGGGGAATACCTTTGCCTATGTCGATTCCACGGCTTATTTCTACGCCATCCCCTTTGCCGTCGGCGCCATGCTGGTGCGGATCGTCCTCAATTCGGAGACCGCGCTGCTGTTCGCCGTGCTCGGTGGCCTGCTGGTCGGGGTGCTGTTCGGTAACAGCCTGTTCATGGCCCTCTATGCGCTGGCCAGCGGGCTGGTCGGCGCGAATGGCGTGCGTCAGTGCCAGGAGCGCTCGACCCTGTACCGGGCCGGGATGTGGGTCGGCCTGACCAACGCCGTGCTGCTGCTCGGCATCCACTTCTTGGCCGGTCGCGGCCTGGAGCTGCAGCTGGCCTGGAAACTCTGCTTCGGCCTGTTCGGCGGGCTGCTCAGCGCGGTTTTTGTCAACGGGACCATCCCGCTGATCGAATCGCTGTTCAAGTACACCACCGATATCAAGCTGCTGGAGCTGGCCAACATGAACTCGCCGATTCTGCGCCAGCTGATGGTCGAGGCGCCCGGCACCTATCATCATTCGATCCTGGTCGGCAACCTGGTCGAGGCGGCCGCTGAGTCGATCAACGCAAATCCCTTGTTGTCGCGGGTGGCGGCTTATTATCACGATGTCGGCAAGATTAAGAAGCCGCTCTATTTTATCGAAAATACCGGCGGACAGCGGAATCGTCACGATAAGCTGGCGCCGTCGATGAGCGGTTTGATTCTGACCTCCCATGTCAAGGATGGGGTGGAGCTGGCCCGCGAACACAAACTGGGCGCCGAGCTGATCGATATCATCCAGCAGCATCACGGGACCGCGCTGATCAAGTTCTTTTACGACCGGGCTAAAACCCAGACCGACGCCGACATGCCGCAACCGGACGAGCGAGATTACCGTTATCACGGGCCCAAACCGCAGACCCGCGAAGCGGCGCTGATCATGCTGGCCGATGCCATCGAGGCCGCCAGCCGCACCCTGCAGGATCCGACCCCGGCGCGGATTCAGGGGATGGTGCAGAAGCTGATCAACAACATATTTATCGACGGTCAGCTTGACGAGTGCGAACTGACCCTGAAGGATCTGCACCTGATCGCCAAGAGCTTCAACCGGGTGCTGGCCGGCTCCTTCCACCACCGGGTCGATTACCCCGAGCCGGTGCATATCGTCCGCGAAAAGAACGAGAAAAAAGCGAAAGAAAGCGCCAGTGAGAAACCTGCGGAGAAGCATGAGAATTCAGATCGAGAACCAGCAGAGGTTGCATCGGATCCTGAAGCGTCCCCTGCGAAAGATAGCGCGGAAGATCTTAAACGTCTTGGGATATCCTGACGCTGAGCTGTCGATCCTGATTCTCGATAACGCGGGGATTCAGCAGATCAACCGCGAGTACCTGCAACGTGACCGACCGACCAATGTCATCTCCTTCGCCATGCAGGAGGGGGAGGGGGGCGGTTTGACCCCGCAGCTGCTGGGCGATGTGGTCATTTCCGCCGAGCGGGCGGCCAGCGATGCCGCAGAGGCGCAGGTTCCTTTCGAGCATGAGCTGGTGTTTCTGCTCCTGCACGGTATTCTGCATCTGGTGGGTTACGATCATGAGCGGGGAACGGCGCAGGAGGCCGCCCGGATGGAAGCGCGTGAACGTGAAATTTTTGCCCTGTTGGCCGCCGAGTTTCTGGCAGCCGACGGCTATCGAATACATTAATCGAGGGAGCGAGGAGAAGGGTGGAAAGCGATAATTCGCAGGACAGCCGCAAGTGGTCTGAACGCTTGCTGCATTTGTTCCGCAACCGGCCGCAGGCCAACACCGAGGAGGAGCTGCAGGACCTGATCGATGCTTCCGAGCAGCAGGGGATCATCGACGAGGATGAAGGGGACATGCTCCAGTCGATTCTGGAGCTGGATGAAACCATCGTCCGGGAAATCATGGTTCCGCGCACCGACATGGTCTGTGTCGATTGCGATCAGCCTTTGAGCAAGGTGCTCAAGGCGATCCTCAAGTCGGGGCATTCCCGAATCCCGATCTTTCGCGGCAATAACGACAATATCATCGGCCTGATCTACGCCAAGGATCTGCTGCGCTACTGGGGCAAGCCGCTTGATCAGCTGCCTCTCGAAGATGTGCTGCGCCCGCCATACCTGGTTCCGGAATCGAAGCGGGTCAGTGATCTGCTCAAGGAATTCCGTGAAACCCGCGTTCATATCGCTATCATCATTGATGAGTACGGCGGCACCTCGGGACTGGTCACAATCGAAGACCTGATCGAAGAGATCGTCGGTGACATCCAGGATGAATACGACCTGGAAGAGGATTGGATTCTGGAGGAAGCTGACGGCAGCGTGCTGGTCGACGGGCGGCTGAATATCGAAGAGTTCGAAGAACGCTTCGCCATTCAGGTCGAACGGGAAAAATTTGACACCGTGGGTGGCTACGTGGTCGAGCAGTTGGGCCGGGTGCCGCATGCCGGCGAGCAGGTTCAGATCGGCGCGCTGGAGATGCAGGTGATGATCGGCGACCAGCGGGCAATCCGGCAATTGAAAATCCTGCCCCGCGAGGGTGAGGATCTCACCGTAGAACCCGCCTCCTCCTGACAATGATCCGCATCGACCGCACCTGCCTGATCTCTGCCGGCTCCGGACTGCTGCTGGCTGCCGCGTTCCCGCTCCCCGATCTCTATCCGCTGGCCTGGGTCGCCCTGATTCCGCTGCTGCTGGTCATGCAAGAGCGCCCGTTTGCCAGCGGTTTTTCCGCCGGCAGTGCTTTTTTTGCCGCGGTTCTCTACTGGCTGAACATTGTCATGACCACCTATGGCGGCCTGCATCCGGTCCCTGCGCTGTTCGCCTACCTGTTTCTGGTGTTTTATCTCGCCCTGTTTTTCGCCGCGGCGACCTGGGCGACCTGCCGGTTGAAGGAAGCTTTCAACCTGCCCTATCTGCTGAGCCTGCCGATCCTCTGGGTAGCGCTGGAATACCTGCGCGGCCTGCTGCTGACCGGCTTCCCCTGGGCGCTGCTCGGCTATTCCCAGCAGAACTTCAGCAGCGCGATTCAAAGCGCCGATGTCACCGGGGTCTACGGCGTCAGCCTGCTGCTGGTGGCGGTCAACTGCGCACTGGCCTGGTTGCTGCGTGCTCCGCGGGAGCGCTTCGCCTGGCTGGGGCTGGCCGCGACCCTGCTGGCGGCGACCAGTCACTTCGGTTATGGTTTCTGGCGCCTGCAGCAGCCGCTCGATCAGCGGCAGGAGACCCTTGAGGTCGCGCTGATCCAGGGGAACATCGATCAGGCGCTCAAATGGAACCCGGCCCACCGGCACGCGACTGTTGAAAACTACCTGCAACTTTCGCAAGCAGCGGTCGAGAAGGGGGCCGAGCTGCTCATCTGGCCGGAGGCGGCGACGCCGTTTTTTTTTCAGGATCCCCTCGAACTGGCTGAACAGGTTCGCCGGCTGCCGGTGCAGACCGGCCGCTACCTGCTGCTCGGCAGCCCCGCCTATGAACAGGTCGCGGTGGAAGACTATCGTTATTACAACAGCGCCTATCTGCTCTCTCCCGCCGGCAAGACCCTGGGGCGCTCCGACAAGATCCATCTTGTCCCCTTCGGCGAATATGTCCCGCTCGGCAGTCTGCTTTCTTTTATCAACAAGCTGGTTGTCGGTGTCGGCGACTTCTCTCCCGGGACCGTCAATCCCCTGGCGCTGAATGGTCACAAGCTCGGGGTGCTGGTCTGCTACGAGGCGATCTTCCCTGAACTGGCCCGCGATTATGTCCGCCAGGGGAGCGGCCTGCTGGTTAATCTGACCAATGACGCCTGGTTCGGCCGCTCGTCCGCCCCCTATCAGCATCTGGCGATGACCCGCTTCCGGGCGATCGAGAACCGCATCTGGATCGCCCGGGCCGCAAACACGGGCATTTCGGCGCTGATTGCTCCTTCCGGCGAGGTGACGCTGGCGGGACCGCTGTTTGAATCGGCGGCCTTGACCGGCCAGGTCGGCCTCGGCAGCGAAGCGACCTTCTACACCCGTTTCGGGGATCTGTTTGCCCAGGCCTGCCTGCTGCTCAGCGGCGCTGTGCTGCTGTTGTCGTTGCGGCGCAGCCGGCGAAAATAATAACCCGCCTTTTTATTAGCGAACTTTCACCTTCTTTCCTGGTTCGGTTATACTGATAGCTCAGATCCCGCTGTCCCTTGGAGGATGAGCTATGCGAACCAGGCGATTATCCCTCTGGAAGATCCTGCTGTCTCTCATCTTTACCTTGCTCCTGCCGACAAGTCTGATTGCCGCGGACTCTCCCTCCACCAGCCTGGCCTGGGGGGGGATGACCATGGGGGTGTTCGGCGGACTGGCGCTGTTTCTGCTCGGCATGGAGCAGATGACCGATTCGCTCAAGGCCGCCGCCGGGGCGCAGATGCAGACGATCCTGGCCAAGCTGACCTCCAACCGGATCAGCGGGGCGCTGGTCGGCGCGCTGGTGACGGCGGTCATCCAGTCCTCCTCGGTCACCACGGTGCTGGTGGTCGGCTTCGTCAGCGCCGGGCTGATGAGCCTCGGTCAGTCGATCGGCGTGATCATGGGGGCCAACATCGGCACCACGATCACCGCGCAGATTATCGCCTTTAAAATCACCAAGCTGGCGCTGGCGTTCATCGCTGTCGGCTTTGCCTGCCTGTTCCTGTCCCGCCGGGAGAAGCTCAAACAATACGGCGGTGTTCTGCTCGGTCTCGGCCTGGTCTTTTTCGGCATGAACGTGATGAGCGAGGCGATGTACCCGCTGCGCAGCTATGCACCGTTTCTCGACCTGATGGTGCGGATGGAGAATCCGCTCCTCGGCATTCTGGTCGGCGGACTATTTACCGCGCTGGTGCAGTCCTCCTCGGCCACAACGGGGATCGTGATCGTCATGGCCAGCCAGGGATTTATTTCCCTGCCGGCCGGAATCGCGTTGGCGCTGGGGGCGAACATCGGTACCTGCGTGACCGCGCTGCTCGCTTCCGTGGGCAAGCCGCGCCCGGCGCAGCGAGCGGCGGTCGTGCATGTGATCTTCAATGTTGGCGGGGTGCTGATCTGGCTCGGGTTTGTCGATCAGCTGGCGCAGCTGACCCAGCTGCTCTCCCCGCAGCATGCCGAACTGACCGGGCTGGCGCGCAAGGCGGCGGAAACCCCGCGGCAGATTGCCAACGCCAACACTCTGTTCAATGTTGCCAATACTCTGCTGTTCATCAGCTTCACCCCGGCTTTGGGGCGTTTGGTCACCTGGCTGGTGCCGGAGCCGGAAGAGCTTGCCGAGCAGGCGATCATCAAGCCGAAATATCTTGACGACCTGCTGCTCGATACTCCCTCCGCTGCGTTGAACCTGGTGCGGATGGAGATCGGCCGCTTGGGGCAGCAGATTGAATTGATGATGGCGATGTCGCGCCAGGCTCTGGAATCGCGGAGCATGGAGATGTACCGGGAGATCGAAAAGGCCGATGATGCCGCAGATATTCTTCATGCAGAAATCCTCAGTTACCTGAGTCGGGTTGGCAAACGCGAGCTGACAGGTGCCGAAGCACAGGAATATTTTCAGCTGTCGCAGGCAACCGACACCCTCGAGAGCATCGGCGATGTACTGGAAACCGATCTTTCGGATCTCGGTCTGAAGATGATTCGGCGCAACCTGCAGCCGAGCGAGAGCTTCCTGCTGATTCTCTCCACCCTGCACGAGGAGGTCTATCAGGCGCTTGAAGCTGCTGTTCGAGCGATCGTCGATAACGACCAGCGGGCCGCGCAGGAGGTGATCGCCCTGCGTTCGGTTGTTAACCAGGTGGTCGAGGCGGCCTTCCGGCGCAAATCGGAAAGTCTGGCAACCAGTGGCTTGGAGCGTCTGGAGACGCTGCAGGTGGAGTTCGAAGTGACCGACAAGCTGAAGCAGATCTATTCGCTCACCAAGCGGATCGCCCGGCTCAACCTGCCGCAACAGGTCTGAGCAAGACCCTGACCAAGGTTGTCGATTGACAAGCGCACCGATTCGCGCCAGTATCCTGTTTTTCCTGTTTGATAGAAGAGGATATCGGTATGCCGCAAGCCACCGCAATAATTCCCGCCCGCTACGCGTCGACCCGCTTCCCCGGCAAGCCGCTGGCGCTGATCAATGGCCTGCCGATGATTCAGCACGTCTGCCAGCGGGTCGCCCGGGCGCAGACCGTCGAACGGGTGATCGTCGCCACCGACGATGAGCGGATCGCATCGGCGGTTAAGGATTTCGGCGGCGAGGTGATGATGACTCGTGCCGACCATCCGACCGGGACCGACCGGCTGGCCGAGGTCGCCGAACAGATCGACGCCGAGCTGATTGTCAATGTTCAGGGGGATGAGCCGCTCATCGCTCCGCAGATGGTCGATCAGGCGGTCGCGCCGCTGCAGCGGAATCCGCAGATCAAAATGGGCACCCTGGCCAGCCGTATCGAGCAGCTCGATGATCTGTTCAACCCGAATGTCGTGAAACTGGTCAAGGATATCCAGGGGCTGGCGCTATACTTCTCCCGTGCGCCGATCCCTTGGGCAAGGGACCTGTCGCGTGAGCAGCTGGCCGATCGGCTCGACGAGCTGAAGTATTACCGGCACATCGGTCTTTACGTATACCGCCGCGAGTTTCTGCTGCAGTATCCGCGCCTGCCGAAAACCCCGCTCGAGACGCTGGAAAACCTGGAGCAGCTGCGGGCTCTCGAACATGGCGTGCGACTGCATGTGGCCGAGACTCAGTTCGATTGCCACGGGGTCGATACCCCCGCTGACCTGGAGCGGGTTTCCCGGTTGATGGCCGTAGAAAATCGCCTGGAATAACAATAATTTACTCAGTTTTAACGAGAATGGACGGTTTTTTGCAGGATCGGGGTTTTCTTCGGTCCTGTTTCTGTGTAGAATCAGCCTTTCGGCCGCCCGGGCGTGTCTTGATTGCAAGGATTCATGACGACACCCGCGGGCGGCTTCTCACATAATTCAAGGAGCAGGATTGACGATGAAGACGAAGTTTCTCTTTGTCACCGGTGGGGTGGTTTCTTCACTCGGTAAGGGCTTGGCGGCGGCATCGATCGGTGCGCTGATGGAGGCCCGCGGGCTGAAGGTTTCGATGCAGAAGATGGACCCCTATATCAACGTCGACCCCGGCACCATGAGCCCTTTCCAGCACGGTGAGGTTTTCGTCACCGATGATGGCGCCGAAACCGACCTTGACCTGGGGCATTACGAGCGCTACACCTCGGCGAAGCTCTCCCGCAAGTCGAATTTCACCACCGGACAGGTTTACGATTCGGTCATCCGCAAGGAGCGGCGCGGCGATTACCTCGGCGGCACCGTCCAGGTCATCCCGCATATCACCAACGAAATCAAACAGAAGATCCTCGACAACGCCAAGGGGGTCGATATCGCCATCGTCGAGATCGGCGGCACCGTCGGCGACATCGAGTCGCTGCCGTTTCTCGAAGCGATCCGCCAGTTCCGCTCCGACCGTGGCCGCGACAACGTCCTTTATATCCACCTGACCCTGGTTCCCTATATCCCCACCGCCGGCGAATTGAAAACCAAGCCGACCCAGCACAGCGTCAAGGAGCTGCGCGAGATCGGTATTCAGCCCGATATCCTGCTCTGCCGCTGCGACCGTGAGATCCCTCACGATATGAAAGGCAAGATCGCCCTGTTCTGCAACGTGCCGGACGAAGCGGTCATCACCGCCCGCGACGTTTCCTCGATCTACGAGGTGCCGAAGGAGTTTCACGAGCAGGGGCTCGACGAGCGGATCGTCGAGTATCTGAACATCTGGACCAAAGCGCCCGATCTGGCCCCCTGGGAGCGGATCGTCTCGCGGGTCAAGGAGCCGGCCAAAGAAACCACTATCGCCATCGTCGGCAAATATGTCGACCTGACCGAAAGCTACAAGTCACTCGCCGAGGCCCTGACCCACGGCGGAATCGCCAATAACTGCAAGGTCAACCTGAAGTACATCGATTCTGAAGCGATCGAACGTCACGGCATCAACGGCACCTTCGATGACGTCGATGGCATCCTGGTGCCGGGCGGATTCGGTGAGCGGGGCAGTGAAGGGAAGATCGCGGCCATCAAGCACGCCCGTGAGAACAGGATTCCGTTTTTCGGCATCTGTCTCGGGATGCAGATGGCGGTGGTCGAGTTCGCCCGCCACGTCTGCGGCATCGAAAGCGCCTATTCGCGGGAATTCAATGAAACGGCCGAGCACGCGGTGATCGACCTGATGGAAAGCCAGAAGGGGGTGAGCAAGAAAGGGGGCACCATGCGCCTCGGGTCCTACCCCTGCACCCTGGTGGAAGGCACTCTGGCGCGACGGATTTACGGCCAGAAGAATATTGACGATCGCCACCGCCACCGGTTCGAGTTCAATAACGCTTATCGCGATCAGCTGAAAAAGTGCGGGCTGGTGATTTCGGGGATCAACCCCGACTCAGACCTGGTCGAGATTGTCGAGCTGAACGATCATCCCTGGTTTCTCGGTTGCCAGTTTCACCCGGAGTTCCGCAGCCGGCCGATGGACCCCCACCCGCTCTTCGAATCCTTTGTCGGTGCCTGCCTCAAGCAGCAGGAGTCCTGAACATGAAACAAGTGACTGTCGGCGCAACCTGTTTCGGTGGCCAGCAACCGCTGGTGCTGATCGCCGGGCCCTGCGCCATCGAAGACGAGGCGATGACTCTGCGGATCGCCGAGCGGCTCAAAATCATCACCAGTGACCTGGGCTGCGGGCTGATCTTCAAGGCCTCTTACGACAAGGCCAACCGCACCTCGGTGACTTCCTTCCGCGGTCCCGGCATCGACGAGGGTCTGCGGATTCTGCAGAAGGTGCGTGAGGGGCTGGAGCTTCCGGTGATCTCCGATGTCCATGATGTCAGCCAGGTCGCGGCCGCCGCAGAGGTGCTCGATGTGCTGCAGATCCCGGCTTTCTTGAGCCGGCAGACCGACCTGCTGGTGGCGATCGGCAAGACCGGTAAACCGGTCAACCTGAAAAAGGGGCAGTTCCTCGCCCCCTGGGATGTCGAACACGGCATCAAGAAGATCGCGTCAACCGGCAACGAGCAGATCCTGCTGACCGAGCGGGGCGCCTCCTTCGGTTACAATAACCTGGTGACCGACATGCGCTCGCTGGTGATCATGCGCGAACTGGGTTACCCGGTCATCTACGACGCCACCCACTCGGTGCAGCTGCCGGGCGGCGCCGGCGGGGCCTCGTCCGGTCAGCGCCAGTATGTCGGCGCGCTCTCGCGCGCAGCGGCGGGTACCGGGATCGACGGGCTGTTCTGGGAAGTGCATGAAAATCCCGACCAGGCGCTCTGCGATGGGCCCAACTCGCTGCCCCTCGACCAGGTCAAGGCGCAGCTGCAGCAGGTGCTGGCCATCGATAAAATATTCAAACAGACCTGTGCAGGAGCCGGCTCGTGTTGATCGATACCGCAAAGAACGTTCTGCAAATTGAAGCCGCTGCGATTCTCGCCTTGAGTGAAAGGATCGATGGCGACTTTTCCAGGGCGGTCGAGATGATCCTCGCCTGCCAGGGGAAGGTGGTTGTCACCGGGATGGGCAAGTCGGGGCTGATCTGTCAGAAGATCGCCGCGACCATGGCCTCGACCGGCACGCCGACCTTTTTCCTGCATCCGGCCGAAGGGATTCATGGCGACCTCGGCATGCTCGCCAAGGGAGATTTGGTGATTGCGATCTCCAACTCGGGTGAAACCGAGGAGGTCTGCCGGATCCTGCCGGTCATCAAGCGGATGGGGCTGCCGCTGGTGGCGATGTCGGGCAACCCGAAGAGCACCCTGGCGATCGCCGGCGATGTCCATTTGGATATCAGCGTCGCCGAAGAGGCCTGTCCGCTCGGCCTGGCGCCGACCGCCAGCACCACCGCGACCCTGGCAATGGGGGATGCCCTGGCGGTGGCCCTGCTGGTCGAGCGGGGCTTCAAGGAGGAGGATTTCGCGCTTTTCCATCCGGGCGGCGCTCTCGGCAAGAAATTGCTGTTGCGCGTTGAAGACCTGATGCACAGCGGCAAAGATGTGCCGCTGGTTTCACCGCAGACCCTGCTGCGTGACGCGCTGTTTGAGATCACGACGAAAAAGCTCGGCGTGACCGGGATCGTCGCCGACGATGGGCAGCTGCTCGGGGTGTTTACCGACGGCGACCTGCGGCGGATCATGGGGAAAGGGCTTGACAGTCTGCAGCTGCCGATTTCCGAGGTCATGACGACGTCGCCGAAGCGGATTCTGCGCCGCAACCTGGCGGCCAAGGCGCTGCAGATCATGGAAACCCACTCGATCACCTCGCTGTTTGTCTTTGACGACGAGGCGGGCACGATACCGGTGGGCATCGTGCACCTGCACGACCTGCTCAAGTCGGGGGTGGTGTGATGCGCGAGAAACTGCAGAAGATCAAGCTGCTGCTGCTCGATGTCGATGGCGTGCTGACCGACGGGCGGATCATTTACGACACTCAGGGGAACGAGCTCAAGGCCTTCGACGTCAAGGACGGGCATGGGCTGAAGATGATTCAGCGGGCCGGGATTCAGGTTGGCATCATCACCGGGCGGCAGTCCGAAGTGGTGGCCAGGCGGGCGGCCGAGCTGGGGATCGAAATCCTCTATCAGAAGGCGCTGACCAAGCTTGGGCCCTATGAGGAGATCCTCGCCCAGCAGGGCTTGAGCGATGTGCAGATCGCTTATGTCGGCGACGATGTCGTCGATCTGCCGATCTTGCGCCGGGTCGGCTTCAGCGCCACGGTTGCCGATGCCGTTCCGGACCTGCTGCCGTTGGTCGATTATGTTACCAAGCGTCCGGGGGGGCGAGGCGCTGTGCGGGAGATTTGCGATTTGTTGCTGAAGGAAACCGGCCACTGGGATGAGTTGACCTGTCGCTATTTTGAGGCTTAGCCTGATAATTAAAGAATATTTACAATTGTGCACGGTGATGCTATAAAAACTTACCGGCGAGAGGCCACCGATGTTTAATCTGCGCCGCGTTCTGGCCGCTGTAATTCTGCTTGCCGTCTGCGCTCTGGCCGGCTATCTCTGGTACCAGGTTCGACAGCAGAGCCCGGAAGAAATTCTTGCAGCCTTGCCGAAGCAGGTCGACCTTTCGCTCGAAGAGCTGCATTACACGCACAATGAAGATGGTAAACGGAGCTGGACGCTGGACGCCGATAAAGCGGAGTATCAGCGTGACAACAGCCAGGCGCTGCTTGATAAGGTTCATCTGACCCTCTATGAGGCCGGCGATTTTGGCGAGATCGAGCTGCAGGCGGAGCACGGTCAGCTGCAGCAGGCCGAACAACGGGTCGAAGTCTGGGAGCAGGTGAAGGTGCGGACAGCGCGCGGAGAACGTCTGTTCACCGAGCGTTTGCACTATGATGGACAGGCACGGCGCATCACCACCGCTGAGCCGATCCGGTTGTTTTCGCCGCGCATGGATCTCACTGGGACCGGCCTGCTGGTTGATCTGGAGGCGGGACGGATGCTGGTGGAAAAGGATGTCTGGATGTTGCTGTTGCCTGCTGAGAAGAACGGGGCCAAGCCGTGAAGAGACTGATTCTGCTGCTGTTGATCGGATTGCTGACCATTGCGCCGCTGCTGTTTGCCGCCGAGGCGCAGCTGCCCAAGCCGGCCGAACTGCCGGTTGAGGTGACGGCCAGCAAGCTGGAGGCTCTGCAGCAGCAGCGGCAGGCGATATTCTCCGGCGAGGTGGTCGCCAAGCAGGGGGACATCACCCTTTACAGCGACAAGCTGATCGTCTTCCTGCTGCCGGACCAGGATCAGGTCGAGCGGATGGAGGCGACCGGCAAGGTGCGCGTCATCCAGTTGGACCGCACCGCGACCGCCGACCGGGCGGTTTACCATCAGCAACAGGGAACGCTGCTGTTGTACGGCAACGCCAAGGTGCATCAGGGGCAGAACGAAATTTCCGGCGAGGAGATCATCGTTTATCTGCAGGAAGACCGCAGTGTTGTGAAGAGCGGTGACACGGGCCGCGTCAAGGCGATCCTGTTTCCCAAGCAGGAGCAGCAGTGAGCCGTTCCTTGCGGGCCTGCGGGCTGCAGAAATCCTATGCCGGGCGCGCGGTCGTCGATGGCGTCGACATCGAAGTCTCTTCCGGAGAGGTGATCGGTCTGCTCGGGCCCAATGGCGCCGGGAAAACTACCAGCTTCTACATGATGGTCGGCCTGGCCAGTCCGGACCAGGGGGCCATCTACCTCGACGACTTCGAAATCACCGGGCAGCCGATGTATAAACGGGCGCGACTGGGGATCTCTTATCTGCCCCAGGAGGCTTCGGTCTTTCGTAAGTTGACGGTGGCGGAAAACCTGCTGGCGATCCTCGAAACTCTCGATCTGCCGGCGGCGCAGCGTGAGGAGCGGCTTGAAGAGCTGCTTGAGGACCTGCACATCGGACACATCCGCAACTCTTATGGCTATGCGCTGTCCGGCGGCGAGCGGCGGCGGGTCGAAATTGCCCGTTCGCTGGTGCTTGAACCGGCCTTTCTGCTGCTGGACGAACCCTTTGCCGGCATCGACCCGATCGCGGTGATCGATATTCAGGGGATTATTTCGCAGCTCAAGCAGCGGGGCATCGGCATCCTGATTTCAGACCACAACGTCCGCGAAACGCTCGGGGTCTGTGATCAGGCCTACATCCTCAATCAGGGGCAGGTGCTTGAGTTCGGAACCCCGGAGCAGATTGCCGGTAGCAGCCGGGCCCGGGAAATTTATCTCGGCGATAAATTCACGCTCTAGCGGGCCTGACGAACAAGACATTTGTCGGCGCGAGTGTTAGTATCGAAATAATGATTTTAGGGACTTTACTCAGAAAGAAATTATGGCTCTCGATCTTCGTTTACAGGTAAAACTGAGTCAACAGCTGGTGATGACCCCCCAGTTGCAGCAGGCGATCAAGCTGCTGCAGCTGTCTCGGATGGAACTGGTCGACGTGGTGACTCAGGAGCTTGAGGAAAACCCTCTGCTGGATGAAGGCGTCGATCCCAAGGAAGAGCGCGAAGAGCAGTCGGCGAGCGGCGAAGAGTCCCCCGAGGCGGCGGCCGAAACGCAGCCGATGGAAGAGATCAAGGCGGAGTCTGAGGGGCTGACGGATATCGACTGGCAGACCTACCTCGAAGGCTACAGCCTTGGCAGCAGCGACTCCCGCGATGCCTATGAAGATCAGGAGGAGCGGCCCTCTTACGAAAGCCTGCTGACCAAACCCTCCAGCCTCTATGATCACCTGACGTGGCAGCTTGGCCTGTCCTCGGTCGAAGCGGAAGAGCGGCTCGCGGCGGCGGAAATCATCGGCAATCTGGATGATGTCGGTTATCTGCAGGCCAGCG
The DNA here is from genome assembly GCA_945787335.1 of uncultured Desulfuromonadales bacterium. Taxonomy (GTDB): domain Bacteria; phylum Desulfobacterota; class Desulfuromonadia; order Desulfuromonadales; family Geopsychrobacteraceae; genus Malonomonas. The sequence goes on along the minus strand of CALZHR010000095.1, from coordinate 6,207 downwards.
TCGAAGAGATTGCCGAAAGCTCCGGGTTCGACGTCGCGCTTGTCGAACGGGCTCTGGGGCGGGTCAGACAGTTTGACCCGGCGGGGGTTGCCAGCCGCAACCTGCAGGAATGCCTGCTGCTTCAGCTGGAGCGGCTCGACCTGTCTGAAAGCCTGGCGGCGACGATCCTGCGTGATTTCATCTGCGAGCTGGAAGGCCGCAAGTATCCGGTGATCGCCAAAGCGCTGAAAGTTTCGGTCGACGATGTGCTTGAGGCGGCCAAGCTGATTTCGGAGCTAGATCCACGTCCGGGACGAGCCTATAACGACGAAGATGTTCACTACATCTCGCCGGATATTTTCGTTCACAAGGTCGGTGACGAGTATGTCGTGACGCTGAATGATGAAGGCCTGCCGAACCTGCGCATCAATTCCTTCTACCGCAACGCGCTGACCGATTCATCCAGCGTTGATAAGAAGGCTGGCGAGTACATTCAGGACAAGATGCGCAGCGCGGTCTGGCTGATCAAGAGTATCCATCAGCGGCAGCGCACCATCTACAAGGTCACCAAAAGCATCGTGAAATTCCAGCGGGCGTTCTTCGATCACGGCATCGAGCATTTGAAGCCGCTGGTGTTGCGGGACGTCGCTGAAGATATCGAAATGCATGAGTCGACGGTCAGTCGGGTCACGACCAACAAGTATGTGCAGACCCCGCAGGGGCTGTTTGAACTGAAATTTTTCTTCAACAGCGGCATCAACACCGCCGACGGCGATTCGGTCGCCTCGGAGAGCGTCAAGAGCCGCATCAAAGAGATTGTCGCTGCGGAAGATCCGAAAAAGCCTTATTCCGATCAGAAAATCGTTGCCCTGCTGAAAGATCAGGAGATCAATATCGCCCGGCGAACCGTGACCAAATACCGTGAAATGCTCGGTATCGGTTCATCGACCGAGCGTAAGCGACTGTTCTGATTCGTCTGTTGTTGGATTGAGGCAGCCGCTGCGGCTGTCAGCACAGCAAATCTGAGTTATACTCAGAGGAAGTCCGGTCCTGTCTGAAGGTCCGTCATTCGAAGGAGGTTCATCTATGCAAATTGCCGTTACCTTCCGTCACATGGAAAGCAGTGAATCCGTCCGGAGTTACGTGGAAGAGAAACTGGCCAAAGTCAAAAAGTACATTGAAGAGCCGATCGACGCCCAGGTGGTGTTGTCGGTGCAGAAAAAAATTCATCATCGCGCCGAAGTGACCATGGTGGCCAAGGGGCTGACCATGAAGAGCACCGAAGAGAAGGATGATATGTACGCCGCGATCGACCTGATGGTTGATAAGATCGAGCGGCAGCTGAAGCGTTACAAGGAAAAACTCAAGCAGCATAAAGGCAGTAGCAGCAGCATTCAGCGCAAGGTCGAAAAAACGGTTATTTCCGCAACCAGCGTCGATGAAGGGTCGCCGAACCCGGAGATCATCCGCAGCCATTCCTTCTTCGTCAAGCCGATGTCGGTTGAAGAAGCGGTAATGCAGATGGACCTGCTGCACAAGGATTTCCTGGTTTTCACCGATGACCGGTCTGAAGAGATGAACGTCGTTTACCGCCGTAAGGACGGAAATTACGGTCTGATTGTTCCCCAGGGTAGTTAGTTGTTAGCTGACGGGCACTCATGATCTGAGGGTTTGGGTGCCCGTCTTTTTATCTTCCGAGCATTGATAAAATGAGCATGAAAATATCTGAACTGCTGAATCCCGCCGCCATCGTAGCAGAGTTGAAGGCGACGGAAAAAAATCGCGCGCTGGTGGAATTGACCGATGCCTTGACCGGTTGTCATCCCTCGTTAAATCGTGACCAGGTGCTTGACGTGCTGCAGGAACGTGAGAAGCTCGGCAGCACTGGAATCGGCGACGGGGTCGCCATTCCGCATGGCAAGCTGGGCGGGATTCCCGGGTTGGTCCTGGCTTTCGGGCGCAGCCATCAAGGGGTCGATTTTGAGTCAATGGATGGCCAGCCGGCCCATCTGTTTTTCCTGCTGGTGGCCCCTGAAGAGTCGGTCGGGGTCCATTTGAAAACCCTGGCGCGGATTTCCAAGCTGCTCAAAGATGCCGCGGTGCGGCAGAAGCTGCTTGATGCGCCGGATCAAGGGGCTATTTTTCAAGTCATTCTTGACGAGGAAGACAAATCCTGATGTGATACATTCCATGCTCCTGCTGCCGCGACCCGGCAGCAGCAGGAACTTTCCCTTCTTCATGCGGTATGCCACGCTGAGCTGAGCCGATTTATGGCTGAACTGACGATTCAGGAAATTCTTGACGAGAAAGAGGCCGGCCTCGACCTGGAACTGCTGGCCGGCGCCGGCGGGCTCGATAATCTGATAACCGTCCCCCGGATTCAGAAGCCTGGCCTCGCCCTGGCCGGCTACAGCGCCAATCTGCATCCGGACCGGATCCAGGTGCTCGGTTCGACAGAGCTGAGCTTCCTCAGCGAAATGCCGCCTCTCAAGGCGATCGAGCAAACCCGCAATCTCTGCAGCAATGACCTTGCCTGCCTGATTATCACCAAGAACCTAGAGGCTCCTGAATATCTGCTGGAGCAGGCCGATGCGGCGAATATCCCGCTGCTGAGAACCAGCCTCTTGAGTTCGAACTTCATCTCCCTGATCACCAAGTTTCTTGAAGAGCGACTGCTCCCGACCTCGACTCTGCATGGCGTGCTGGTCGACATTCTGGGGGTCGGCGTGCTGTTGCAGGGGAAAAGCGGCGTCGGCAAGAGCGAATGCGCGCTGGAGCTGATTCTGCGGGGTTATCGTCTGGTCGCTGACGATGTCATCAAGGTGCGGCTGAAGTTGCCATCGGTTATTTTCGGCGAGGGGATGGATCTGCTCCACTACCACATGGAAATCCGTGGTCTGGGGATCCTCAACATCAAGCATCTGTTCGGAGTGGCGGCAATCCGGGAACGAAAAAAGATCGACCTGGTGGTCGAACTGGTCCCCTGGGACGACGGTAAAGAATACGATCGTCTGGGACTCGAAGAGCAGAGTTATGAGATACACGGTGTGCAGCTCCCGTTGCTGAAGGTTCCGGTCGGCGCGGGGCGCAATATCAGTTCGATCGTCGAAGTTGCGGCCCGTAACCAGCTCCTGAAAGAGATGGGCTACCACAGCGCCCGCGAATTTCAGGAGCTGCTCGAGAAACGGATGGCCGAAGCCGCCCGCTTGCACGCCCACACCATCATCGGGGACAATCTGGAATGAGACGTCGCTTGCTGATCATATCCGGGCTGTCCGGCTCGGGGAAAAGTACCGCCGCCCGGGCGCTTGAAGATCAGGGGTTTTTTGTCGTCGATAACCTGCCGCTGGTCATGCTGCCCTCATTTATGGATCGGGTTCAGGACGGCCTGCAGGATGAAACCGAGGTTGCAGTGGTTATCGATGTCAGAAATCGCTGTTTCCTCGCCGATTATCAGGCGACCCTGGCGCACCTGAAACAGAAAGGCTGCGAGCCGGAAATCATTTTCCTTGAATCCTCCGATGCCGTCCTGCTGCGGCGTTACTCGGAAACCCGCCGTTCGCATCCGCTCGCCCCGGGCGAGACAGTTCAGGCCGGCATCGACCGCGAGCGTGAACTGCTGCTGCTGCTGCGCAACGCGGCGACCTGCATCATCGACAGCAGCAACCTCAATTCCCGGCAGCTGCGCGAGCAGGTGCTCAATTACCTCGGTCATAAGGGTGAGTCGCTGCTGATCGTCAACCTGGAATCGTTCGGCTACCGCTTCGGACTGCCGCCGGCTGCCGATCTGGTTTTTGACGTGCGGTTTCTGCCGAATCCGCACTATATTGATGAGCTGCGCCCGTTGACCGGGTTGGATGAAAAACTGCGCGATTATGTGCTTTCCCAACCGGCCTGCGTGGCGTTCCGTCAGCATCTCGATCAGATGCTGACGTTTCTGCTGCCGCATTACCGCGAAGAAGGGAAAAGCTATTTGACGATTGCTGTCGGCTGCACCGGTGGCCGCCATCGCAGTGTCTCGATTGTCGAGGATCTCTATGCCAGCTTCCCCGATTCGCAGGTGCAATTGCGGGTCAATCACCGGGACGTGGAGAAGGGCTGACCCATGATCGGGATCGTCGTCATCACCCATTCCAAGCTGGCTCAGGAATTGCTGACAGCCGCGGAAATGATCGTCGGACCCTTTCCCGCCGCTAAAGCCATCAGCGTCGACCGCGGCGCGTGCATCGACACTGCCAAGCAGCAGTTGCGGGAGGTCCTAGATGAGGTCGGCGCAGCCGGGCAGGGGGCCATCATTTTGACCGATATGTTCGGTGGCACGCCGACCAACATCAGCGCAGAGTTCCTCAGCGACCAGGTTGAAATTCTCTGCGGAGTCAACCTGCCAATGCTGATCAAGTGCGTGCATGCCAGAGCTACCATGGAACTCCCGGCGCTTGCGGCAATGTTGAAGGACTACGCCTGCAGTGCCGTGGTCAGGCCGGCCGAATTGCTCGCGGCAAAAAACCGGTAAGCATTCCTGCGCTGGAGAAGAGATGAGTCTTGTTCTGACCCGGATCGATAACCGCTTGATACATGGCCAGGTATTGGAAACCTGGGTTCCCTATGTCGATGCTGACTGTATTGTCGTGGCCAACGACGGTGTTGCGGATACGCCTCTACAGAAGATGATGATGGAGTCTTCAGTGCCGAGTCGCATCCGGGTCGAGATCGGCACGATCGCCGAGATTACCGCGCTGTTTGCCAGCAACACGATGGATGGCCTGAAAGTACTCTTGCTGTTCGGCTCGACCGCGGATGCTTTGCGGGCCTACCGGGGCGGGTTGCTTTACCAGCAGCTGAACCTCGGCAACCTGCACGCCGGAGCGGGAAAAACCAGGTTGTCCTGCACCATCTTTCTCGACCCAGAAGACCTTGATGACCTTGAAGCTTTGGAAGAGGCCGGGGTTGCTATCACTGCGCGCTGCATTCCGGCTGATTCCGAGCGGCCCTGGCGCAAACTGATCCCGAAGCGGAGCCGCGAGTGATTCTGGGTGATCTGCTGCTCGGAGCTCTGGTCTCCCTGATCTGCGGACTGGATCGCACGGCGGTTCTGCAGGTGATGATTTCACGTCCGATCGTGGCCGCGCCGCTGGCGGGTTGGGTTCTCGGCGATCCGCTGGTCGGTCTGCAGATCGGCCTGCTGGTAGAGTTGCTCTGGCTGGCCCGGCTCCCGGTTGGGGCAGCCATCCCCCCCGACGACACCCAGGTCGCCATCGCCAGCACCGTTTTAGCGATCGGATTCGGTAAACTGCTCTCCGCAAGCGGGCTAGAAATGGAACTGCTGAGTCTGCTGGTGGCGATCCCCTTGGGGAAGTTCGGCCAGTTTTTCGACCGCTTTGCCCGCCAGTTCAACATCCGGCTGGTGAATCAGGCCGAAGCGGCTCTCCTTAAGGGCAATCTGCTGACTGCCGAATGCCAGCATCTGCGCGGTCTGCTCAGCTTTTCTTTTGCTGCAGTTGGAACCTATGCGGTCATTGTCATCGGCGGTCTGCTGGTCATTCCGCTGCTCTGGCCATTGATTCAACCTTCTTTAGTTCATTCGGCGGGCTGGCTGAAACTGGCTCTGCCGCTGGTCGGTGTCGCGGTCATTTTAGGAACGATCAATGTCAGCCGTGCTTTGACACTTTTTTGTGCTTCTTTCGGCATGGCTTTTCTGCTGATGTGGCTGGTGTAGACCATGGCTCTGGCGAGAACAACCAGGCTGCACGTCTGGCTGCGGCTGACTCTGTTGCAGGGGAGCTGGAATTTCGAGCGTTTGCAGGGGCTCGGCTTCTTTTTTGCGCTGCTGCCGGCGTTACGCAAACTCTATCCCAAGGACGAACTGCAACGGATCGGGCAGGACCACCTGGGGTATTTCAATACCCACCCCTATCTGGCGCCATATGTGGCCGGTGCGGTTTTAAAGCTCGAGGAAGAACGGGCTGAAAAACGCGACCAGATGGTGTCGATCACCGACTTTAAGGAGATGGTTGCTGCTCCCTATGCGGCGATCGGCGATGCCTTGTTCTGGGGCGGTTTGAGGCCTCTGGCGGCCGGTATTGCCCTGTTTTTTGCGGCGAAAGGGATTCTCTGGGCACCGCTCATCTTTCTGCTGCTTTACAATCTGGTTCCGTTCTGGTTCCGCCTGCTCGGCTTTTCCCGCGGTTACCGCCAGGGGGTGCAATCGGTCGAATTTCTGCAGCGCCG
>CALZHR010000094.1 GCA_945787335.1 uncultured Desulfuromonadales bacterium | reverse complement strand
GTGGCAGGAAGAGGGCTTTTTGTTGCGGGCAGGTCAAAAAATCAAGACGACACCCGACTCGAGACATACCCACCCATTGGCTCCGAAGCTTCTGAAGCAAACTTTGAAGATTCAGAGCCAAATCAACCCTGGGTGGTCGACATCACCTATCTCGCCACCGATGATAGCTGGCCCTAGCAGGCAACAGGCTGCTGCCGGCGAGAAGTGCCGGAAAAAAGCCGGCCCATGCAGGCTTCAGAGCGCTTCGGTCAAGCGTTTTTCGGTCAAGCAAAGCTCTTCTGCACAGCGCTGCGCATCCCAGCCGAGTTCCCCCGCCATCAATTCCAGCACCCGGCCTGAGACCTCTTTGGCAACCCGGGTATCGAGCAGCGCCAGCGACAGGCGCCGGGCGAGGACATCGATCACCCGCTCAGCCATTTCATTCCTCACCGCATAGAGAACTTCCGCTTCCAGCAGCGGGAGCTGCTGCGGCAGGCGTGCGTTGTTATCCTGCCGGGCCAGCTCAGCCACCTTTGCGGCCTGATCGCCATAGCAAGAGTGCAGGTGTGTGGCGACATCGCCCGGCAGACCGTATTTTTCGCTGAGCCTTTGCGCGCCACTAGGGTCGTAGTTGGCGCTGCCAAGCACCCGTAAACTTTCCGTCTGGCAGCCTTTCGGGGCGGCCAGAGCGAACTGCTTGAGCGCGTGATCCACCGTGTCGGCCGCCATCTTGCGATAGGTCGTCCACTTGCCGCCGGCGATGGTCAGCAGCCCGCTGGCGCTCTCTTCAATGACATGATCACGGGCCAGCTTGGCCGTGTCGGCAGAGTTGGGATCTGAAACCAGGGGACGCAGACCAGACCAGGCGGCCTTGATATCGGCTTTATCCACCTTGAGATTGAAGTAACGACCAACGTGGCGCAGCAGGTAATCAATTTCTGTATCCAGCGGACGGGGATGTTCGTTAATCTCCGCCGGCTCGTCGGTGGTGCCGATCAGCGCGTGGTCTTCCCAGGGGAGCACGAACAGCACCCGCCCATCCTCGGTTTCCGGAATCATCAGGCCGGTATCGGGGGGCGCGAAACGCTTGTCCAGTACAATGTGAATGCCGGTGCTGGCAGACAGGATATTCGTTGCCGAAGGGTCATCAAGCTTTCTGATCTGATCGGTGAAAGGTCCGGTTGCGTTGATGACCCCGCGGGCCTTTAGCTGCCAGGTTTCCCCGCTCAGCGAATCGGTCAATTCAGCACCGACGATCGTCCCGTCAGCCTTGACCAGCCCGGTCACCGCGACATGATTGGCAATCGCAGCGCCATGCTGATCGGCGGTCAACGCCAATGAGAGGGCCATGCGCGCATCGTGAAACTGGCCATCATAATAGAGCACGCCGGCTTTGAGCCCTTCCGCTTTCAACATCGGGAAACGCCGCAGCGCCTCCTTACGGCTGAGCAGACGACTATGGCCGATGTTCCGCTTGCCCGACAGAATATCGTAAAGCTTGAGCCCGAAGAAAACATAAGGGACATCGAGCCAAGTGTACAGTGGAGTCACCAGGGATAAAGGGTTCGAGAGATGCGGTGCATTGGCCAGCAGCACATGCCGTTCGCGCAGACCGTCCCTGACCAGGTGATACTGAACCCGGTCGAGTTTTTTGACCGCCATTTCCAGGTAGCGGACCCCGCCATGGACCAGCTTGGTGCTGCGACTGCTGGTTCCCTCGGAAAAATCGTTCTTTTCGACCAGGGCGACCTTCAACCCGCGGGTCGCCGCATCCAGGGCAACTCCGCAACCGGTTGCTCCCCCGCCGACGACAAGCAGGTCGTAGGTGCTGCCATCTTTTAACTGCTGCAGGTTGTCCTGTCTTGTCATGCGCACCTCTTAACAGTTGGGAGAGATTCGCCCCCGGAGTGGAAAAAAGGTATTATTTTCACATTGAAACAATTTACGCACTGATAAATTTTCCATTTACTCTATTTTTCAGCAACGGCCATAAAATGACGCAGACAGGAGATTAAAACGATGAGTGGACAGCACATCCTTGCGATCGACCAGGGCACCACCAGTTCCCGCGCGATGATTTTCGACCAGGGAGGACAGTGCGTCGCCTCCGCCCAGCAGGAGTTCCGACAGATCTACCCGCGGGACGGCTGGGTCGAGCACGACCCGGAAGAGATCTGGCAATCGGTGCTCAACGTCTGCCGTCAGGCCCTGCAGCAGGCCGAGAGCCAGGGGATCACAGTGGCCGGGATCGGCATCACCAATCAGCGCGAGACCACGCTGGTCTGGGACCGCCGCGACGGCAAACCGCTCTACAATGCGATCGTCTGGCAGGATCGCCGGACCGCCGAGTTCTGCGCACACTTAAAGAACGCCGGACATGAGGAACTGGTTGTCACCACGACCGGCCTGCTCATCGACCCCTACTTCTCCGCGACGAAACTGCACTGGCTTCTCGAGCACGTCGATGGGGCGCGGCAGAAGGCGGAAAAAGGGGACCTGGCCTTCGGTACGGTTGACAGCTACCTGCTCTGGCGCCTGACCGGCGGCCGGGTTCACGCCACCGACGCGACCAACGCGGCGCGCACCATGCTGTTCGACATCCACGGCCAGCAATGGGATGAAGCGCTGCTTGACCTGCTGCAGATTCCGCCCGCCATGCTTCCCGAAGTCAAGGACAGTGCCGCCGACTTCGGCACAACCGATCCCGAGCTTTTCGGCCAGTCGCTGCCGATCGGCGGCATCGCCGGCGACCAGCAGGCGGCCGCCATCGGCCAGGCCTGCCTGGAACCGGGGATGATGAAGAGCACGTACGGCACCGGCTGCTTCGTGCTGCTCAATACCGGCGAGACCGCCTGCCGTTCTCAGAACCGGCTGCTGACCACCGTCGCCTACCGGATCGACGGCCAGCCCAGCTACGCGATCGAGGGCTCGATCTTCGTCGCCGGCGCGGCGATCCAGTGGCTGCGCGACGGGCTCAAGCTGATCGACAGCGCCGACCAGGTCGAAGGGCTGGCGCAGGGGCTCGAATCCAACCGGGGGGTCTACCTGGTTCCCGCCTTCACCGGCCTCGGCGCGCCGCACTGGGATCCCCATGCCCGTGGCGCCATCTTTGGCCTGACCCGCGACACCGGCGTCGCCGAAATCGCCCGGGCGACCCTCGAATCGGTCGGTTACCAGACCCGCGATCTGCTGGAGGCGATGAAACGGGACAGCGACAGCGGCTCGAAGGCCCTGCGGGTCGATGGCGGCATGGTGGCCAACAACTGGTTCCTGCAGTTTCTCGCCGACCTGCTGGAGATCCCGGTGGAGCGCCCCCGAGTTACCGAAACCACCGCTCTCGGCGCCGCCTATCTGGCCGGCGTGCAGTTCGGCCTGTACCGCTCACTGACCGATATCGCCCGGCACTGGCAGCGGGATGCCCTGTTCACGCCGCGGCTCGGCCAGTCCGAACGGGCCGCGCTGGTCGCCGGCTGGGAGAAGGCGGTCTCCTGGGTCCTGACAGATAAAGGCTGACCCGCAGCCTCGGAATTGCCCCGCTGCCCGCCGCCGAAAAGCCGGCGGAGGCAAAATCGATTGACGAAGGCACTGCCGCGCCTGTATTGTGGAGTGTTTATTTCCACTGGAGGTTTACCCGTGCTGCGCACGCTGTTTTTTTATCTGATCTATCTCCCCTGGACGCTGATCGTCCTGCTGCTGGCGCTGCCGATTTCGCTGTTCGGTCAGAACGCCATCCACAACTGGGGGATCATCTGGGGCCGCAGCGCCCTGCTGCTGGCCGGCATCCGCCTGCAGGTCCGCGGTTCAGAGCATCTGCCGCAAGGGCAGCCGGCAATCTACATCGCCAACCACCAGAGCAACTTCGACATTCCGCTGCTTTACGCCGGGCTGCCGCTGCAGTTCCGCTGGATGGCGAAGAAGGAGCTGTTCGACATCCCGCTGTTCGGCCTGGCCATGGCCCGCTGCGGCTATATCCCGATCGACCGCTCCGACCGGCGCAAGACGATGCAGAGCATGACCGAAGCAGCGAAGCAGATTCGTAACGGCGCCTCGGTGATCATCTTCCCCGAAGGCACCCGCAGCGAGGACGGTCGGCTGCAGGAGTTCAAAAAGGGGGGCTTTGTTATCGCCATAAAAGCCCAGGTGCCGGTGGTGCCGGTCGCTATCAAGGGGAGCTACCAGGTCATGCCCAAAGGGCAGCGGCTGATCCGCTCCGGTCCGGTCGAGCTGGAAATTTTTCCAGCCATCACCACCGCCGGGCTGAAAAACGCCGACATCGATGCGCTCGAGAAGCAGGTCCGCAAACCGATCGCCTGCATGCTCGAAGGAGGTCGGGGGAATGCCCAGCACGCCGCCTGAAACACTTCGTGTCCTGCCGCTGGGCGGGCTCGGCGAAATCGGCCTGAACATGCTGGCGCTGGAATACGCCGGCAAGCTCCTGCTGATCGACTGCGGGCTGATGTTCCCCGAAGCCTATATGCTGGGGATCGACCTGGTGCTGCCCGACATCAGCATTCTAGAGGGGCGCGAAGATGATATCCTCGGGCTGTTCCTGACCCACGGCCACGAAGACCACATCGGCGCCATCCCCTTTCTCTGGCAGCAGCTCGGTGAGCCGGATATCTACGGCACCGGTCTGACCCTGGGGCTGCTGCGCAATAAGCTGAAGGAATTCGAACTGGATAACCGGGTGCCGCTGATCGAAGTCCAGCCGCGCCAGCGGGTCGAGTTGTTCCCCTTCGAAGTGGAACCTTTCCGCGCCGCCCATTCGATCGTCGACGGCGTCGGCCTCGCGATCCGCACTCCGGCCGGACTGGTGGTGCACACCGGCGATTTCAAGATCGACCAGACCCCGGTCGACGGCCAGGTCACCGACCTGGCGCGGCTGGCCGAGTTCGGCGAAGAAGGGGTGCTGCTGCTGATGGCCGACTCGACCAACGTCGAAAACGAAGGCTACACCCTCTCGGAGAAAACCGTCGGCAAGGCCCTGGAAGAGCTCATCCCGACCTGTGCCAAGCGGGTGGTGGTCGCGACTTTTTCCTCCAACATCCACCGGATTCAGCAGATCGCCGATGCCGCCGAGAAGGCCGGCCGCAAGCTGCTGATCAACGGCCGCAGCATGATCAGCAACATCGACATCGCCCGCAAGCTCGGCTACTTGAACATCCCGGAGGAACAGTTCATCGACCTGCGCGACATGCGCCAGCTGCCCCCCGAACAGGTGCTGATCATCACCACCGGCAGCCAGGGGGAACCGCTCTCCGCGCTGATGCGCATCGCCCTCGGCGATCACAAGCAGATTGAGCTGGAAGTCGGCGACACGGTGATCCTCTCCTCGAAGTTCATCCCCGGCAACGAAAAGGCGATCAGCGATCTGATCAACAACCTCTACCGCCGCGGCGCCGAGGTCTTCTATGAAAAAACCAGCGAGATCCATGTCTCCGGCCACGCCAGCCGCGAGGAACTGAAGCTGGTGCACAACCTGGTCAGGCCGCGCTACTTCGTCCCGGTGCACGGCGAGTACCGCCACCTGGTGAAACACCGCCAGCTGGCGATCGAACTGGGCATGGCGCCGGAGAACACATTGGTGCTGGAAAACGGCCAGCCGCTGCTGCTCACCGCCGACGGTCTGGAGCGCGAAGAGCGGGTCGAGACCGGACGGGTTTTCGTCGACGGCAAGGGGGTCGGCGATGTCGGCAAAATGGAGCTGCGCGACCGCCGTCACCTGGCCAACCACGGCCTGGTGATCCTGATGCTGGCGATCAACCAGTCGACCGGCGAGATCGTTCAGGGGCCGGAGATCTTCACCAAAGGGTTCATTCCGGAAGAGAGCGAAGAGAGCGACGCCATGCTCGAAGAGGCCAGACAGGCGGTGCGCGACCTGCTCACGGAGCACAGCCTCGAAGCGGTCGGCGACTGGGAAGAGCTGCGGGTCGAGGTGCGCAAGGCGCTGCGCCGCTGCTTCAACAAAAAGATCGCTCGCCGGCCGCTGATTCTGCCGGTGATTTTGGAATTGTAGGTGCGGGCCGCTGGGCCGCCCGAATTTAAGATGACCAACCACGGGCACCCCATCGGGTCGCCCCTACCGCAAGACATGAACTGAAAGCTGAATTTTGCAATGGACATCTTTCATGCCAGCCTCCTCGGCCTGATCCAGGGGCTGACCGAATTCCTGCCGGTCTCCTCTTCGGGGCACCTGGCGATCACCCAGCACTTCCTGCCCGGTTTCAACCAGCCGGGGATCCTCTTCGACGTGCTGCTGCATGCCGCCACCACCCTGGCGGTGATCATCTATTTCCGCAAGGATGTCTGGAAGCTGCTCAGCTGTTTCTTCCGCAAAGATGCCTACGCCCTCGATGACCGGCACACCTTCTGGATGCTGGTGCTCGGCTCGATCCCTACGGCGATCATCGGCCTCTCCTTCAAGGACTTCTTCGAGAGCCTGTTCGAGAACCTGCCGGTGATCGGCTGCATGCTGCTGCTGACCGCGCTGCTGCTGATCGTAGCGGAAAAGGTGCGCAAAGACGGCCGGCAGCTGCCGCAACTGAAGGCCAACGACGCACTGCTGGTCGGCG
>CALZHR010000093.1 GCA_945787335.1 uncultured Desulfuromonadales bacterium | reverse complement strand
GGCCATGATCGCCGGCTTCGAGCGGACCGGCAGGGAGCTCGCCCGCGCCGACCGCGCGGCGCTGAAGGCCGCGCGGGAGGGCGGGCTCGACGGTGATCTCGCGGGCGATCTCGCGGGCGATCTCGCGGGCGCGTTCGAAGACGGGTTCGCGGAGACGGCAGGCTTCGCCCGCGCCATGGACGCCGCCGGCCCGCCCCCCGCCCCTGGCTCCGCCCCAGGCTCCGCCGGAGGCTGTGCCGAGGCGACCGCCTCGCCGGGATCCGCCGGGCCCCGGCCCCTGGGCGCCGGCGTGCCGGAGCCCTTCGACGAGCCGGCACCGCCCCTGAACCGCCAACAGCGCCGGGCGCTGGCGCGGCTGCGGCGGAAACAACGGCGGCGATAGCGGGCGCAGCAAGGGCCGGATGTCGGGCCCAGGCCGGAGGAGCGGCCGAGCTCACCTAGCCAGTAGTGGAACACCGCAAGCCGGACCCCGTTTGACCCCGTTTCCCCGCGAGGAGGGTGAGGTTGCTGTCTGCGCAGGTGCTGCAGGGGCCGCTTTCGGCTTGACTGCCGGCCCAATTGTGGCTGGTGGCATCACCGCTGAGCTCTATGCAGTGACGGCGGCAAGCCTTGCATCGGTGGCGCTTACAATCGAGTACCGGGCCACTGAGCGGATTTACGACTCAGTATATGTTTTTCTCTACCCTGCCTGGTCCATGGCAGGTTCGGAGATCTGGATTTGCCATTGGGAAAAGCTCGGAAAAACAAAATATGATTTCACACCCGCACTCCGTAGACGGATAAATTCCTCCGATAAATCAAGTATCGTGAGGCTTCAAATGGAAAACACTCCCATCCCAAGCAGATCCTTTCTTGGATGTTGCAAAGTATTTGTTCCTTTGATATTTATTGTTGGGGCAGTTCATATTATCATGATGCTCTCACCCATTATTTCAAGTTATGTTCTAGGCGTCGGAAAGGATTTTTTATTTCGCGCTGTGGTCATGGCGCTATTATCGTCGTTTGTTGCGCTGTTGTTGATTCGCAAATATTACAACTCTGATAATAATTACAGAAACAAAATGAAATCGGCATTTCTTCCGAAGCCGGGTCTAGCTAATCTGGAAAAAATCTCACTGGAATTTGTTCATGCATTTGCAGTTTCTTTGATCGGGTATCTCTTCCTCCTTGAGGTGTCTGCGGAAGTTATTCAGAATATATTCGATGGGATTATTATTAGATCAGAACAAAGATTGTCCTACATGATGGCTTATATCATAGCTTCGCCTCTTATTGCGGTAACTTACCTACGACTGCGGGAATGAAGTTCAGAAGGGGTCAGCGACTGGAATTCCGTCCCGGAATTCATGATCTGCAACCTGGACACTACCGTTCCGCTAGCGTGCTCGTGAGGCAGCACGGCGAGGCCAAGGCCCAGCACGGCCTCAGGCGCCCCGCGCGGCACGGCCTGTGGAACGTCGCCGTCCAGGTTTATCTGACCGCCGCCGTCAGCAACCTGAAGCGTCTGGCCAGGGCGCTCTTGCGGCTTTTCCTGCGGCCAGGGGCGCTCCCGAGGCGGCTCGAGGCGCTCCTGGACCGCCTCACGCGCACTTGCGGGCGGTCATCGCCTGGCAGGCCGTGCCAACCGCAGCGCTCCGCTGATCGCCGCAAAAGGCTGCTTCTTCAACAGGCCCACTGTCCCCGGAATTCCTCCCTGCGGTGGAGCGGTGCAGTGCCCGTATTGCCGTCGGGGCCCGATGCGGGGCGCTTCTGGCGGGCGCCCGGTCGTGACCTCTCATACCGGCGAGCCCATGACTGGGCTCGCCTGTTGCCCCTCAGTCGCCGGGCGCAGACATCCGTCTGCTTGGCTGTCCTCGCTTCGCTGCGGGCGCGCAGTCGCGCTTGCCAGAGAGCCGATGAATGCCTTCATCGGCTCGCTGGTATCAATCGGTCTCGATCGAACCGAGGACCGACAGCGCGCCGTCGCCGGAGCGGCGAACAACGACCAACTCGCCCGAGCCGGGATAGACGCCGGTCAATGCCGTGATGTTGACCTGG
>CALZHR010000092.1 GCA_945787335.1 uncultured Desulfuromonadales bacterium | reverse complement strand
GTTCACCAGTGCCCAGAAGGCGGAAGGAGCAATCCCGAGAAGTGACAGCAGCCCCTCGATGATAAACTTGGCAGGGTCTTCGGCAAAGCGGTTGATCGCGTCTGCGATCTGCCCGAACAGTCCCTGCGCCTCCATCCGCATCTGATTGATGCGCTCACTCACCTGCTGTACTGACTGGACCGCATTCTCCGCCAGGTCCCTGTTAAAGGTGTCGCGGGTATTGTTCGCACGCTCTCGCAGACCATCAAGCTGCTCACCGAAGCGGGCCTGCTCACCTGCCGCCCATGACTGCAGGTTTGCGGGGAGCCGGGCAAACAGGGCGGCGATCTCCCGGTTTGCGTTGTCAATGATCTCCTCGCAGGTGGCAATGACGCTGTTCACCTCCGAGGAGATCTCCCGGATCAGGTTGCAGACGCTGTCTCCGAAATCCTGCTCAATGCGGTTGAGCCAGTTGATTGCCCAGTCAGGAAGTCCCGTGAAGTACTCCACGGCTGAAAGTACAGTACCTCCAACTCCCTCATATCGTTCCCGCTTCCAGCGGTTAAATTCTCCTGATTGCTGTTCTACCCGCGTTGAAAGCACCTTCACGCCCGTCTCCCACCGTTGCATCGCTGTCCGGGGAAGCGGATTGAGCAGGTTATTGACCTGCGTCTGGGCATCGGTGAAGATGCGCTGCGCCTCACGACCGGCATTCGTGCGCATCTCCTCTTCAGTGGTGCCGAGGCTGACCATCCCGCTCCCTAGCTCGCCGACAGTAGACCGGCGGGATGACTGAAGTGCCTCAAGGGCCTGCTGCTGCAACCCCTGCATCTCGCCCCTCGCCTGGTCTCGGACCGTTTCCTGTTCAGCCAGCACCTCAGCGGGATCGCGCTGCGCCATTTCTCCGAGTCCTTCCTGGGCCTCCCTTCCCTGGACGACGGGGTTTGACGGGTCCTCAATGAGATCAGCCGGCTCTGTGGCCATGCCTGCCTCATCGATCCTCTGCCCTCCGGCTTCTACATCGGCATCGAGAGAGACGTTTTCAGCGGAAACAGCATCAGGCACAGCCTGTTCAGCGTTGATCGGCGGTGTTCCAACCTGTTCGGGCGGTGTTTCGAGGGACTGGGCTTCCTGCTGAGGCGTCCCCTGAGGTGTCTCGTTCAGCTCTGCATAGTCACCCTGGACGCTTTCTGCTTCACCCCGGACCGAAGAGTTCAGCTCTGCGCCTGCCGATTCCGCTGCTTCACGGGGCTT
>CALZHR010000091.1 GCA_945787335.1 uncultured Desulfuromonadales bacterium | reverse complement strand
TGGCCGCCAGCACAAACAGGAAGCCGATCCAGCGGGTTTTGCGCCGCAGCAGGAACAGCAGCGCCCAGAGCAGCAGGATCAGCAACACCGGCAGCGGCATCAACAGCCCGCCGAGGATTTTTTTCGACAGAAACAGGGCATTTTCCATCTAATTCGCCTCCGGCCAGCTGAGCAGGGTTTCACCCCGCCATAGGTGGTAGCTGCGCTCTCCGGCGGCGCCGATCGGAATCTTCTGTTCGCCGAGATCCACGATATTCTCGAAGACCGCTACCAGTTTGGCCGGTAATTTTTCGCCGGCGTTGTGAACTATCAGCGCATCCCAGCCGAGTTTGTCGACCGGGCCGGGCCAGAGTTCATACTGGCTGCGGATGCGCGGCGGGTTGCCGGGCCATTTGTAGGTTGTTGGGTGACCGGGGGTGTAAAAAGCGATCTCCGCCGGGTATTTGCGCACCGGGGAGAGGATAAAGGTTTCGGTCGGCCTCGGCTGTTGCTGCAGACTTTCGCCAACCTGCAATCCCAGTTCCTGCCAGCCCTTGATCCGGGAGGTCGGGTCCTTTGTCCCCAGCGGCAAAAAGCTGAGCTGCATGGCAAAGGGCAGCAGGTAGGCGACCAGGGTCAGGGCAACGCCGAGTTTCAGGCCGGGAATAAACCAGCCGCGGAGCTTGTCGAAAATCCCTGCCGAAACCTGGCCGCGGGCCCAGGCCGCCAGCAGTAGCAATCCGGCGGGATAAAAGGTCGCCGGCCAGTTGGGGTTGCTGCTCTGCTTGAAGCTGAAGCCGACAAAGGCGAGCAGGCCGATGGCGCCGAAGATAAAGAGAAATTTAGTTTGCCGCGACCAGCGCAACAGCTTCGCCAGCAGGGCCAGGCTCAGCAGCAGTAACAGCAGCCAGGTGATCGGCGTCAGCAGCCCCATCTGGCCGCCGGCAAATTCGCCGAAGGTTCTGAAGTGATCGAGCATGCTGGTGCCGGTTATTTCAATATGATGAGCGGTGTGCTTAAAGGTGATCCAGTCGTGGCGGAAGTTCCACCACAGGGGGGGCAACAGGAACAGCAGCGAGCCGATCCACAGCAGCCAGGGCCAGCGCTTGGCCAGATGCTTGCGGTCCTCGCCGGAGAAGAGCAGGAAAACAAACATCAGCAGCGGAAAGACCATCATCATCTGCTTGCTTAACGAGCCGAGACCGACCAGCAGCATGGTCAGCAGCCACCAGTGCAGT
>CALZHR010000090.1 GCA_945787335.1 uncultured Desulfuromonadales bacterium | reverse complement strand
GCTGCAGACCCAGGTCTGGTACAGCGCTTACCCGCAGCTGACCGCGGTCAACATCAATAACAACCAGGCGATCCGCGCCGGGCTCTTTGGCCAGATGAGCGAGCAGGAGGCCGAAGCCTGGCTGCAGCGCCTTTAACCCCGACTCCGAGGGGACGCCTATGCAACAGCTGGAGCTGGATGACATACAAGGACTGGTGATTCGAGGTTATGGCAACCTCAGCGCGGCCTGCTACCTGCTGCTGCAGATCGTTGACCGCGACCGGGCCAGGCAGTGGCTGAAGACGTTAACCGATCAGCTGACGACGGGCAACGTCCGACCCGACACCCACAGCCTGAATCTGGCCTTAAACTACCCCGGGCTGCGCGCTCTCGGCCTTGAAACTCCGGTTCTGCAGGGATTTTCCGAAGATTTCCAGGCCGGCATGACCACGCCGCACAAACAGCGCGCCCTGGGCGACAGCGGCGCGAACGCTCCGGACAGTTGGGCCTGGGGCGGAACGCAAAGCGACGCGGCGGAGGTCCATCTGCTGCTGCTGGTCTACGCGGTCGATGAGGCCGCGCTGGAAACCCTGACCAGCGAACTGCAGGCCGGCTTCGAAACCGGCGGCGTCAAGCAGATTCATCAGCCCCTGAGTACCGTCTGGCTGAGCGAGCCGAAAGAGCATTTCGGCTTTCGCGACGGCATCTCCCAGCCGCTGCTCGAGGGGTTGCCGAAGGCGCAACAGGCCGACAATTCGATCCCCGCCGGCGAATTCATTCTTGGCTATCGCAACGCCTACGGTCGCTACACCGAGCGTCCGCTGGTCAGGGCTGATGATCCTCTCGCCGGGGAGCTGCCGGTGGCCGAAGGGGTCGCTGAAGAGGACCTGGGCAAACGGGACCTGGGTAAAAATGGCAGCTACCTGGTCTTCCGGCAGTTGCAGCAGGATGTCAAGGGCTTCTGGGATTTCATCCGGCAGGCAGCAGCCCGGGACGGCAGCGGCGACCCCGACGCCAGCATCCGGCTGGCGGCGAAGATGGTCGGTCGCTGGCCGAGCGGCGCGCCGGTGACCCGCTCTCCGGAACGGGATGATACGAGCCTGTCAAG
>CALZHR010000089.1 GCA_945787335.1 uncultured Desulfuromonadales bacterium | reverse complement strand
CGGGCTGCTGGTCCATCGCAGCAACATCGATCGCCATGAGACCCGCTTTGCCGTGCAGCTGCTGCGCGACCAGGTCGGGCGGCGGGTTTACCCGGCGCACCGGCTCGACAAGCCGACCTCCGGGGTGTTGTTGTTTGCCCTCGATCCGGAAACGGCGCGTGATCTGAGTGAGCAGTTTCGCCTGCAGCAGGTCGAAAAGTCCTACCTGGCGGTGGTGCGCGGCTGGCCGCAGGATGCAGATACGATCGACTATCCGCTGGTCGACGGACCGATCCGGGCCGCCTATGCCGAACAGCTGAATTCCGACACCCCGCGCCCGGCGCTCAGTCGCTATAAGACCCTGGCCCGGTTCGAGCTGCCGATCGCGACCGGACGCTATGCCAGCAGCCGTTACGCTCTGCTGGAGGTTTGCCCGGCCACCGGCCGCCGGCACCAGATCCGGCGACACTGCAAGCATATCTTCCATCCCCTGATCGGCGATACGACCTACGGCGACGGGGCTCACAATCGCCTGTTCCGCGCCCGCTTTAACTGCGCCCGGCTGCTGCTGCACGCCCGGCAACTGGTGATTGCCCATCCTGCCGCCGGCCGGCGCCTGCGCCTGGTTGCGCCGCTGGCTACCGACTTTGAGCAGCTGCTGGAGCGGCTGTCGCTGAACCGGCAGGGCGGCAGCCGGACAACCGATCCGCCGTTGTAAACTGCAGCCGAGGGCTGCCAGTGACTCCACGAAGGCTGTTAGCGCAGAGACAGGCCTGGATGATTGCTCTGCAACTCTGCAACTCTGCGTTAATAATGATTGCCTTGGCGCTCTTGCTGGCAAGCCAGTATCGCAGCTGCTTGCTGCCGGGGGCGGGTGACCTATACTTGTTGCTGGATAGTTGCTTCAAGGAGGAACGGATGGATAAGGAAACCCGCTATCATATCGGCTTCAGTCCGGCAGTGCTGGGCTCACCGGCGGTCACGACGGCCCTGCTCTGCGGTGATCCGCAACGGGCCAGGCGGATCGCGCAGCAAACCGACGGGGTCCGCTGTCTGCAGGTGCTGTCGGAGAACCGCGGCCTCAACAGCTACCTCTGCGCGCTGGAGAACGGGAGTCGGTTTGTCGCCGCGACCTCGGGAATGGGCGCGCCTTCGCTGTCGATCGTGGTCAACGAACTGGTCCAGGTCGGCATCCGGCGCATCGTCCGGGTCGGCACCTGTGGCGGCATCGCCGATCAGGTCAAGGTCGGCAGCCTGGTGATCTCGCAGGCCGCGCTCTGCCGGCAGGGAGCGGCCAACGATATCGCGCCGCGTGATTATCCGGCCGCGGCCGATCCGTTTCTGACCGTGGCCCTGGTCGAAGCCGCGCGCAAACTGCAGGTCGAGCATTATCTCGGGCTGACCGCCAGTGTCGACAGCTTTTACGAAGGGCAGGAGCGCAGCGATTCGGCAAATCGGTATCTGTTGCGCAAACTGCAGGGCCGCACCGAAGAGTATCGCCAACTGCAGATCCTCAATTACGAGATGGAGGCCGGCACCCTGTTCAAGATGGGCCTGGTGTACGGCGTTGCGGCCGCCTGTGTCTGTGCCGTGCTTGCCGAGCGGGTCACCGGCGAGCAGGTTCTGGTCGCGCAAAAGGCTCTGGCCGAGCAGAACGCGGTCCGGGTGGCGCTGGCGGCGATCGCCGGCTAAGCCTGGTTCTGGTGGCTGGTTCGCGGCTAGAGGGTTTCCGCCCCTGCTGCCGAGCTTGAAGAGGGGCTG
>CALZHR010000088.1 GCA_945787335.1 uncultured Desulfuromonadales bacterium | reverse complement strand
TCGGATCGGAGATCTTCATCATGGTTGCCTTGAGGTGCAGGGAGAGCAGCACGCCCTTCTCCTTGGCCTCTTGAGCGGTCTTGGCGTAGAACTCTTGCAGCTGAGCAACCTTCATGACCGAGCTGTCCATGACTTCGCCAGCCTGCAGAGCAACGTCTTTCATGTCGGTAACGGTACCGGCAGCGTCAACGAACTGGATCTTGACGGTGTCAGCAGCGGCCATGGTGACCGATTTTTCGGTCTCGTAGAAGTCACCACCGTCCATGTGAGCAACGCGGCACTTGGAGGTGCCTGGTGCCGGCCACGGCTTCATCATGCGGTGCGGGTTCTTCTGTGCAAATTTCTTAACCGAAGCAGCAGCACGGCGGTCGGAGTTACCTTCACGCAGAACCGGGTTAACGGCGGAACCGAGAACCTTGGAGAAACGAGCCTGCAGCTCTTTTTCTTCCGGGGTGTTGGCTTCTTCCGGGTAGCTCGGGATATCGTAGCCCTTCTCCTGCAGTTCGGCGATGCAGTCCTGCAGCTGAGGGATCGAAGCACTGATGTTCGGCAGCTTGATAACGTTCGCTTCCGGGGTCTTGACCAGATCGCCCAGCTCCGACAGGTAGTCGGCAACCTTCTGCTCCTCGGTCAGCTTTTCCGGGAAATTGGCGATAACCCGGCCGGCCAAGGAAATATCCTTGGTCTCGACTTCAACGCCGGTCCCTTTGGTAAAAGCCTGCACAATCGGCAGAAAAGCAAAAGTTGCCAACGCCGGTGCTTCGTCAATTTCTGACCAGATAATCTTTGATGCCATGTTCTCTCTCCTTAAGTTTATTTGCCCCTATTTCCCATAAAAGGCCAAAGCAAGGCTATTCATGTCCGCCTTTGACTATTGCGCCCAGTCTAATCCAGGGTGCTCCGAAAAGCTTGTATACAGTATACAAAAGGGAAAGGGCTGTCAAGATCCTTTGCAGAACCTAGTACAGCCCCTTATCAGTCGCCCAAGAAACAGCTATCTATCTGTAATCTATAGGCATAGACAGAAAATACCGACACAAAAAAAAGCGTTTGCCATGCGCGCCAAGTCGGAACGCAGACTGACATCACAAAACAAACGCTTCTAAATGATATGCCGTAAAGCCGATTTCTATTCAAACAGATTCAACTCGCGGGCTTCTTCGCGGGCGGACTCTTTTTCCTCCTCGGACTTGTCACGGGGAATCACCAGCATCTGACCGGAGAAGATCTCTTGCGGATCCTTGATCTGATCGCGATTGGCTTTGTAAATCAACGGCCAAAGCAGCTTATCGCTGTAAACCGTACCGCGCGCAGAAATACTCGCCAGGGTTTCCCCATCACTGACCTCAACCCGATCAACCAGCTTTGGTGCCGGCGAAGGTTTCGGTGCCGGCGGTGCCGGTGGCGGTGGTGGCGGTTTGACCTTGGGTTTTTCTGCTTCCAGAGCCAGGCGCTCCGCCTCCAGAGCCAGGCGCTCCGCTTCCAGGCGAGCTTTTTCCTCGGCAAGTCTGCGCTGCTGCTCCTCTTCCCAGAGTTTTTTCCGGTGGACCGTCAGGTTAACCGCCTGAGCAGCGAGCTTGCGCGCTCTTTCCAGGGTCTTGCGCCCTTTTCGATAACTCCCGCCGGCAACCAGTTGTTCGGCCTCTTGCAGAGTGGAGTCGGCTGCGCGGTATTGCTCTCCCGCCAATTGTGACGCGCCTGATGCATAGGCGAAAGCGACAATGCGGCGGGTGTTCTCCAATTCCTTTACGGGCGGCTTGGCGCAAGCGGTCAACAGACCCAGCCCGACTATGATCACTAACAGACGTTGAAACATCTGTCCTCTTTTCTTTAAAATTGTTCTGGTATTACTTTTGCGCTTTACGCAGGCGGATCGCCAACTCCTGCAGCTGCCGCTCGCTCACTTCGTTCGGAGCTTCCGAAAGCAGGCAGGTCGCTTTCTGAGTTTTCGGGAAGGCGATCACGTCGCGGATCGAATCCGCCCCGGTCAGAATCATCATCAACCGGTCAAGCCCGAAGGCGATCCCCCCATGCGGCGGGGCGCCAAAACTCAAGGCATCGAGCAAGAAGCCGAACTTCTCACGCGCTTCCTCAGCGCCGATGCCTAGCAGGTCGAACATCCGCGACTGAACCGCCTGGTCGTGAATACGGACGCTGCCGCCACCGATTTCCGAACCGTTCAGAACCAGGTCATAAGCCTGGGCGCGGGCCTTGCCGGGCTCCGTATCGAGCAGGCCGATGTCCTCTTCCAGCGGTGCGGTGAAGGGGTGATGGACGGCGACATGGCGGCGCTCTTCGCCGTCCCACTCCAACAGTGGGAAATCGGTAATCCAGGCGAATTTGAAATCATCCTTTTTCGCCAAGCCGAGCTTCTGCCCCAGGTGGCCACGCAAGCGGCCGAGGGCCTCGTTGGCGATGGCCGGCGTATCGGCCATGAACAGCAGCAGGTCACCGACCTCGGCAGCCAGCTTGTCGTTGAGCGCAGCAAGCTCATCGGCGGTGAAGAACTTGGCGATCGGGGACTGCCAGCCTTCTTCGGTGACCTTGACCCAGGCCAGCCCCTTGGCGCCGTAGATCTTGACGAAATCGGTCAGATCGTCCAGCTCTTTGCGTGAGAAGCTTGAGCAGCCTTTGGCGTTGAGCGCCTTGACCAACCCGCCGCTGGCAGCGACATCGGCAAACACTTTGAACTGGGAACCAGACACCAGCGCGGTGATGTCGATCAACTCCATGGCAAAGCGCAGGTCGGGATTATCGACCCCGAAACGGTCCATCGCCTCGGCGTAGGTGAGCCGCGCCATCGGCAGCTGGACCTCGGCGCCGATCGCCTGCAGGAAGACTTCGGCAATCATCCCTTCCATGATCGAAATGACATCGTCACGGTTGACGAAGCTCATCTCGCAGTCGATCTGGGTGAACTCCGGCTGCCGGTCGGCCCGCAGGTCCTCATCGCGGAAGCACTTGACGATCTGAAAATAGCGATCGTAGCCGGAGACCATCAACAGCTGCTTGAACAGCTGCGGAGACTGCGGCAATGCATAGAAATTGCCCGGATTCACCCGGCTCGGCACCAGGTAGTCGCGCGCGCCTTCCGGGGTGCTTTTGGTCAGCACCGGCGTCTCAACTTCGATAAACCCCTGACAGTCGAGATAGTTGCGCACCGTCCTGGCCACCCGATGACGCATCAGCAGGTTGTCCTGCAGCGCTGGCCGCCGCAAATCGAGATAGCGATACTTCAAACGGATACTCTCCGCGACTTCGGAGAATTCGTCAATCATGAACGGTGGGGTTTCCGAGCGGTTCAGGATCAGCAATTCGCTGATCTCGATTTCGACTTCGCCGGTCTTCATCCTCGGGTTGACCGTCCCTTCGGGGCGCGGGGACACCTTGCCGCGGGCCGCCAGCACGAATTCGTTACGCACCTGCTCAGCCTTGCTGTGCGCTTCGGGGTCGCGATCCGGATCGAGGGCCAACTGCACGATTCCGTCCCGATCGCGCAGATCGATAAATATCAGCCCGCCGTGATCGCGGCGCCGCTGCACCCAGCCCATGACGCAGACGTCCTGGCCAATCTGTCCGGCACTCAGCTCACCGCAGCGGTGCGTTCTTTTCCAGTTTCCAAGCTTATCGTTCAAGGTTGTCCTCCAATATTTATCTGCTCGCCAGCGTTCATTCCTGTGAACAGAAGGCTAAACGCTGATTATAGGTAGCCAGGTGACGGCCGGTCAAGCAGAACAACGAACCGCCACATAAGAGTCAGGAGCGGTTAAATCTGCAGCCTGGCGAACTCTGCGGCCAGGGTCTCGAGAACCACTTCCTGCTGACTGCTGTCTGCCATGTTTTTCAGCTGCGCCCGACCCGACTGCAACTCGTCCTCACCCAGAATCAAGGCAAAACGGGCTCGGAGCTTGTTCGCCCGGCGCATCTGCGCCTTGAGGCTCTTGCCCTGATAATCCATCTCGGCCCGAATCCCGCTGTTCTGCAGCTGCGACATCAGGACAAAAGCCTGGTCGGATGCGGCATCACCAAGGGCGGCGACAAACAGATCGGGCCCTTGAGGGCTTACACTGTCGGTTCCGAGCATCAACACCAGTCGCTCAACACCGATCGCGAAGCCGATCCCCGGCAGTGCCGGGCCACCCAGGCTCTCCACCAGACCGTCATAACGGCCGCCGGCGGCAACCGCATTCTGGGCACCCAGTTGATCGGTCACCAGTTCGAAGGTGGTGCGCACGTAATAATCGAGCCCCCGCACCATCCGCGCGTTGATCTCGAACGGAATCTGCAACGCCTGAAGATGCGTTTTCACCTGGCCGAAATGCTCATCGCAGGCCGCGCAGAGATGATCAATCATCGCCGGGGCATCGCTTGTAGCCTGTCGGCACCCCTCCACTTTGCAGTCGAGGGCGCGCAGCGGGTTGGTCTGATAGCGACGCTGGCATTCCGCGCAGAGGCTGGCGAGGCGCTCATCAAGATAAGCGATCAGCTGCTGGCGATAGGCAGGGCGGCACTCCGGGCAGCCCAGCGAGTTGACCTGCAAAGAGACGGCGTCGATACCGATTTGACAGAAATAGCGATGCAGCATCGCCAGCACCTGGGCATCGATCTTCGGCTCTTCAACCCCGATCACTTCGGCGCCGATCTGGTGAAACTGCCGGTAGCGGCCTTTCTGCGGCCGCTCATAACGGAACATCGGCCCCATATAGTAAAGCTTGGATACCGGATCGAGAGCGTGCAGCTTATTTTGGATATAGGCCCGCATCACCGGCGCGGTTCCTTCCGGACGCAGGGTCAGTGAATTGTCGCTCTTGTCGGCGAAGGTGTACATCTCCTTCTCGACGATATCGGTGGTTTCGCCGATCGAGCGGCAGAACAGCTCAGTTTTCTCGACCGCCGGAGTGCGGATTTCCGAAAAACCGAAGCAGCCGAACACCTCTCTGGCTTTGGTTTCCAGAAACTGCCAGGTCTCAACCTCTCCCGGAAGAATATCGTTCATCCCTTTGATTGCTGTGATGCTCAAGGCTCTGTCCTTTAATCAGGTTCCATCCGGCTCGTCACGCCAGCGAAATACGGCACTGCGAGCAGCAGAACATAACCTATTTTGCAGCGGACTGAAAGGGGGGACGAGAAAAAAAACTGGGTGCTGAAGAAATGAGTTCAAATCGAAAACAGGGGTTTATAAGAGGGGAAGAAGCACGCTCATTCTTGTGGGATCTCGGCAACACCACGCACGACATTGCGCAATTTCTTCCCCACGTACATCGCCCTGTCGGCAAGCTCCAGCAAGGCCTCCTGTTCAACCGCATCGCTCGGGAATGTCGCATAACCGGCCGTGGTCGTCAGCCGCGACGGAATCTTGCGCTCTTCGAGGAAGACGTGGCCTTCAAGGGTTTCCCGAATCCGCTCGGCGACAATCTTCGCCGTATGGCCATCGGTTTCAACCAAAATCGCGGCGAACTCATCGCCACCATAACGGAACAGGGTATCGACATCACGCACACAGGCCCGCAGCAACCGTCCGACTTCCTGAAGTGCGGCACTGCCGGCAAGGTGGCCATGGGTGTCGTTGATCTGCTTAAAATTATCCAGATCGAGAAACAGCAGAGAAAAATGCAATCCATAGCGCTGAGAACGTCGAATTTCATGCTCCAGGGCAACCTGCATATAACGATGATTGTAAAGCCCGGTCAAATCGTCCGTATACATCAGCTCCTGGGCATCCTGATAACGGGACGCGTTGTCGAAACCCAAAGTGATCTGTTCGCAGAGAAATCGAAGATCGGGCAGCGGGACCTGCCCGGCCAGATTTTCAGGGGCATCGCAGAGAATCAAACCGCCCTTGAGCCCGTCACTGTCGCCAAGGGGTAAAAACCACAACTGCTTTGGCGAAAACCCAAGCGCAGTCAAGGCGGTTGACAGTTCGGCTTCCGGCTGGCAGAAGCTGTCTGCTTCATCCATCGCCGGCAACAGCGTCAGCGCCAGTTTCTCCGCCGAGTCGGCATCGATGTTGTGCAGCGCGGTCAGATACGGCTGCAGACCCTGCTTCATCAGGAAACCACAACCGGTGGTGGCCTTTGTGAACCTCAGCAGAGCATCGAGCGCTTGGGGTATGATCCGTTCGATGTCGATCAGCGATGAGAGCGCCTGCCCGGTTTGAAACAACTGGATCTGGCCCTTAAGCTGCTGATTTTCGTTGAGCAGGTGGCGTTGTTCGAGACAGGTCCGAACCTGGTGCTTCATTTCATCAGGGTTGAAGGGCTTCACCAGGTAATCGCGGGCGCCACTCTTCAAGGCCTGAATAGCCGATTCAAGGCTGGCATAACCGGTGATTAGGATGACCTCGGGAGGATTCGGCAGACCTTTCGCTGCGCGCAGGACTTCCAGTCCGCAACGACCGGGCATTACCATATCGGTCAACACCAGATCGAAGCTGCCCTGCTCCATGCGGTTGATTGCATCGTCGCCAGTTTCGCAAACTTCGACCTGATACCCTTCCTCGGTGAGCAGATCACAATAAAGTTTACGAAAAAAAAGTTCGTCGTCGACGACCAGGATGGTCGCTTGGCTCATATTTATAAGCTCCCTATAATGATAATAAACTATTAGCAGCCTAAGACATCACTGTCAACGGAAAAGCCCCTGTTGCCACTTCTCGACTCGCCAGCCAGACTCCGCGGATTCGTCGAGAACAAATCGGAGCGTTCCCTGCTGATCGGTACGCCAGAGCGGGATTTTCCGTTCGCTCAGCTCTGCCACGACCTGCCTGGCCGGCAATCGATAGCGATTCTGATAACCAGAGGAAACCATGCAGAGTTTGGGTTGCAGCTGGTCGAGCAAGTCTTCAGACCGTGAATACCGGCTGCCGTGGTGGGGCAGCTTCAGCAGGGTGACCGGCCCCGGCAAGCCGTATTTCAATAACGCCTTCACCCCTTTTTCCTCAAGGTCACCGGTTAATAGTAGCCCCTGATTCTGCTGCTGCAGATAAAGGACCAGCGACCTGTCATTTTTATTGGCATTCTGGCCAAGACCGACAAACATAGACAGTTTACCATGATTCAACAGCTCCACTTCCGACCAGCCGGTGGGAAACACCCGCACGGGGATCTTTCGCTGCCGGAGAATCTTGCGTAAATCAGCTGCCAGTTCGTCAAACCGATGAGAGGTCCAGAAGGCTGCGGTCGGAAAATGTTCCAGTAAGAATATCAGCCCTTTGCGGTGGTCGGGATGATCGTGCGTCAGCACCACCGCATCCAGTTTGGCGACCCCGAGGTAGCCAAGGGCCGGCGCCAGCAGGCGCTCTCCGACATCGAACCGGTCGCTGTAGAGCCCGCCGCCATCAATCAGCACCGCGCGGCCATCCGCCCCTTTAAGCAACATCGCATCCCCTTGCCCGACACTGAACATGATCAACTCCGGAGACTGCCGAGCGGGAGAATAATTGTAACCACAAAGAAGGGCTAGACAGCCGCACAGCAGCACAGCCTGCAAGAACCGGCGTCGCTGCTTCAGTTGCCAGAGCAGCAGCAAAGGCAGCAGACCGAAAAAGACGGCGGTCATCTGCCCCGAGCTCAGAAACAGGGTACGGGCATGTAGACCGGGAAGAGCCGTCAACCAATCAGCCCAATAAACCGTCTGTTCTAACAGCCAGCCACAGGCTTGCAGCAGCACTGGCCCAACCGAAGTTGACAGCTCAAGCAGTCCCAACCCAAGCAGCCCAAGGGGTAACGCCAGGCAGGCGACCAGCGGCACGCAGAAAAGATTGGCCAGCACCCCCACGACCGAGAACAGATGAAAATTGAATATGACCAGCGGCAGAGTCGCCAGGGTCGCCGCCAGCGAAACGAGCAGCAACGCGAGCGGCCGAACCAGCCAGCTCGGCAGTTTGGAAGGCAGGCCCTGCCAGGCCGGCTGCCAGAGAAGAATCCCGGCGACCCCGGAAAAAGAAAGCTGCCAGGCCGGTTGCCAGAGCAGCAACGGGTTCGCCAGCAGAAACAGCAGTGCCAGCGATACCAACAGCTGCAGCGAATTCACCCGCCGACGCCAGACCAGGAGCACTGCGCCAGTCGCTGCCAGGACAAATGCGCGCCTAGTCGCGACGGCATCTCCGGTCAAGAGCAGGTAGGCCAGCAGGAGCGGCAGTAATACAAGCGGAATCACTCGTTGTGGCGGTTGCCAGTTGACCAGTCGTTGCTGACGACGATAAAAATATAGCAACAAACGGTAACCAAACACCCCGAGCAGTCCCAGATGCAATCCCGAAATGGCGAACAGGTGACTGATCCCGGCGGCCGCTAATTGCCGCCGGATGTTTTTCGGCAATACAGCCGACTCGCCGAGCAGCAGCGCGCGCACCAGGTTTGCCTGCTGTTCCGGCAGCAGGTCCTGCAGTTGCATTGACCAATGTCGCTGTAAACCTGCGATTTTGCGTTGCGGCGAGAGATTATCCGTCGGTTCAATTACCAGATCTTCTACGCTCTTTATCCAGCCAGTTGCGGAAATTCCCAGGCTGGCCAGATGGCGTGGCCAGTGAAACTCTCCGGGCGTCCCGAACAGGCGGGGTCTGCGGATGCGGCTTTTGACTCTCACCCGGTCTCCGGGCAGCACGTCCGGGAGCCCCTGGCCGAGATAAAGGCGCAGCATAAACGGCCCTGTCAAGGGGACAGGCTGCCCCCGATCAAGAACCTCATCAACGGAAACATCGAGCTGCCCCGCGCCTTCGCTCCGAGCCCGGAACGATGTTACGACGCCGCTGAGCTGGTATTTTCTGGTTTGTTTCGCCAGGTTTTCGAGAACAGGATGTTGTGGGAACTGCAGCGGATAACGCAGCTGCGCCAGGAGAAAAAAACAGCCGAAAAGGAAAACGGCCGAAAAGAATGGGCGGCGTCTGCTGCAAAAAGCGCCGCAGAGCATTATACAAGCCATCCCCCAACCAGCCTGCTGCGGACAGGCGAGATATGGCGCCAGCAGCAGACCGCTCAAGGTCGCTGCAAAAACAACGGAAATCAGCTGCATCGTCCCCCCCTGCAGTGCAAACTGATGACATTTCAAGCGTCCAAAACGGACGGATAAGCGGCGAATTTAGTAAGTCAGACTGGAGATCAGCTTGAGAAGCTCGTTCACCAGAGCAGCGTCGATTAAAACGGTTCCGCCATTTAAGCCGGCCAATTTGAGCAGGCGGGACCGGCTGCTGTCAAGTTCTACCAATTCAAAAAAGTCCAGCCCCGCCCAGGCAGGCAGGTTCACCTGCAGATCCAGAGTGCGTTTTTCTACACAGAAGCTGCCGACGAGCTTGGTCGTCAGGGCCTCACCAAAGCTGATCTGTTGACTAAGAATTTGCGGAATGGAAAATTCGACCGGCTGCAGGCTGCTGCCCCGCACCTGGAATCGATAGCATGCAGATCTGTCTACGGGAAGCGGAATCTGCAACTTAACCGGTTGATTCCCGGCTCGCAGCCAGGCGCCGGCGCTCGGCGCCCCCAGGTGGAGGTTGCGGACCTGCTGAACCCCATTGGCAGTCGCCAGCGTTTCCGCTTCAAGCGGTTTTCCAGACGTTCCGGCCGGCAGGAAGGCCTGCAGGTCGAGCACCTGCAGCACCGTCAGCGCCAGATCTTCTGCCGTCAGCGGTTGATCCGGCTGCCAGCCGCCAAGCGGTGCAATGGCAGGTCCCGGCGAGGCCAGCAGTTCAACATAATCGATCCCCGCCTGGGGCGGCAGATCCACGACGATCTCGGTCGCTCCGGCCGGCAGGTCGATCTCGCCCAACTCATAGCGGGCAAACTGATCATTCCCCTCTGCGGTGAACTCACGGCCGGCCAGCCGCAATTTGATTCCCGGCAGGCGGCTGGCGACTGCGAGCCGATAGGCACCTGCGTTGCGGAGCAGAAAACGGATATTCAACTCGGTCGGCTCGCGCAACCCGCTGACCCAGCCGTCTCCGCTGTAGTTTCCGTAGTTGGTGAAGTGTTTGATTGCGACCCGATCGGTCGGTTGGCGGCTTGCTTCCGCTTCGAGCCGCAGGGAGCGGTCTCCGGAGAGCAGGCGGATGTAATCTTCGTCTTCCGGTTCATCCGGAAGCCCAAAGGAGCGGCCGAGGCTGTCGATCAGCTGCACCATCCAGTCGCGCTGCGTCAGCTCGGCGGCGGATGCAACCGAGGGGAGTGAACAGAGAAGCAGGAACAACAGCCAGCGGCAGATCATCAGGAGCCTCGTCCGAAATCCCCGGATCAGCTGGCGCTGGCCCGTTTGCGTGTTTTTTTCGCTTCGGGCTGGGGCTGGGCGTTATCCAGCGTGCGGATAAACTCCTCAGCCAGGGCGACATCCTCTTTACAGCCGATAAAGACCGGAGCGCGATCATGGATTTGCTCCGCCTGAAGGTCAAGAATCCGCTGATAGCCGTTGGACGCGGCACCACCGGCCTGTTCGATCAAAAAGGCCATCGGGTTCAGCTCGAACAGCAGCCGCAGCTTCCCGTTCGGCTGGTTCTGCAGGTGCGGATAGAAGAAAATCCCATTGCCCTTGAGCAGCACCTGGTTGATATCGGGAACGAAGCCACCGCTGTAGCGTAATTTGACGCCCCGCTCTTCAAGATTGGAAACAAAGGCTTCGACGCCGGGGGTGTAGAGATTGCGCTGGCCACCGGGCGAGTAAAGGTTGCCCTTGGATTCGATCGTGATGCTCTCTCGCAGCAGGGTGTATTCCATCAGGTTATTCATGCCGAACTCATGTACTCCGTCGCCGACGCTGTAAACCAGGGTCGTCCGTGGCCCATAAAGGATATACATGGCAGCCGCCTGATGGCGACCGGGCAGCAGCAGATCGCAGCCTTCGAAGATTGAGATGATGGTCCCGACCGCCAGATTGACATCGACCAGCGAAGAACCATCGAGCGGATCGAAGGCGACCGAGTACTTGCCATCGCAATCGGGCGAGATCGGGATGATTTCATCCATCTCTTCCGACATCATATTCGCCACAACCTGGGAATGATCCAGCCGCTTGCGCAGAATCCGATCAGCCAGCACATCAAGCGCCAGCTGCTGCTCGCCATAAAGGTTCGAGGTCCCGGCCACCCCGAGGTCGCCGGTGCGGATCGAGTTGATGATGTACTTGGAGGCTTCAGCAATTTCGCAGATCAGGTGGGTCAGGTTATCATTGACGCCTGTCTCACGTAAATGTCGACGCAGATCAATCTGGAACTTTGTTTTACCAGGTTCAGCCATCGGAGTCTTATCCCCCATCAAAAAGACGTTTGTGCCGATCCTCCGCAGGAATGATCGACCAAAAAAATAAGCGATAGTCTAGCCCAGATCCTGGGGAACAGCAACCTTCAACTCCCTTTTGGCAAGACCACTGGCAGAAATTCAACCCGCGGCTGCTTTTCTTGGCCAGCAAGGCTGTTATAGTTTGCAAAGCTGAAATGCAGTCAATCCCCCTCAAGGAGAGATGAGATGTCACAGGACTCCAGCAAAACCGACCGCTTGCTCCAGGCGACCCGACAAGCCCTCAATACAGCGTCGCTGCGAGCCAATCAATATAAGCAGGTGGTGCAGAAAAAAATCGACCTCGGCGCCATCCATAAAAAGATCGAGCAGCTCCACACCGAGCTCGGCAAGCAGGTGGACGACCTCTACCAGGCCGGGCAGAAAGAAATCCTCGCCAATCCCGAAGCGGCGCGGCTGCTGGAAAAACTGGTCAGCCTGAAACAGGCCGCGGCGTTGCTGGAGGAAGAGATCGAACTGATCCGCACCGAGACAACCGACGCCAAAGAAGAACCGCAGCCCCAGCCGGAACCTGCCGAGGGGGATGATAAGGAGAGTTAAAAGTCCAGCGAATCCTTCCAGCGGCGCTCAAGACCCTCAAGACTGATGCCGAAGGTGCCGATGGTTCGCTCGAACGCCGGCTCGACTCCGATACCGGTGCCGATTTCAATGATCAGATTACGCACTTCGTACCAGCCAAAACGATCGATCAGGTACTGCACGAAGGAATAACTCTGCTCGTAGGCCAGAACGATCTGCAGACCGCTGAGGTTGCGGAAGGAGCCTTCCAGGGACCGGATCGGGTAAAACTTGTCCTGCTCCTTGGCCATTGGCAGCACTTTGAGCGGGGTCTGATCCTGTTCCCGCTCGGCCACTTCGGCCAGCCCCTCGTTCAACCAGGAGGGCAGATGCCGGCCGGCCATATCCCGCAGCACCACGTGGGCATATTCGTGATAGAGCAGCCCCCGCACCCGAGTATCCAGGCGGGTGATACCCCCGACCGGCAGCCGGATTTTACCATCGTACAGCCCGCCGGCCCAGTCGGGTGAGTTGGTCAGCTCGCTGAACTGCTTCTGGGAGTAGAGGATCACCGGCACCCGCACATCCGGGTAGTGATCGAGCTGCCGACCGAGCCAGATATAGGCCTCCTCCAGCACCTCGAGCACATCGCTGCCGAGATCGGCATTTTCATCCCCCTCGAAGGTGATGACGAAATTACCGCCGTACTCCTTCTCCATCTCCTTTTCCACCGCCAGTTCGCGCCTGACCTTCTCGAGCATCTCGGAAATCCGCTTGTCGGCCGGAGCATAGAGCTCGGCGCTTTCCAGGGCGTCGAAGGCTTCGTACATGCGGTCGTTCAGATAGTAAATTTCGCCGAGCATATAGAGAATATGCGGGTCGGGGTCCCCCATCCCCAGCGCTTCCTGCAAGTCCACTTCCGCCTCGTCGTAATACTTGAGCCGCAAAAGCGCATAGCCGCGCATGGTCCAGAACTCCCGCTCGAGATCATCGAACTCCTGGGCCTCGGCCATCAGGCTGGCGGTCTCCGTGAAACGCTGCTGATTCAGCAGCGATCGGCCGGCCACCTGATAGCTTTTCAGCAGGTTGGCGCGAATGGTGTCGTCATAAGGCACCCGTTCCAGCGACTGCTTGAGCAGTGCGATCCCTTCGAGATAACGCCCCTGCTGCAACAGTTCCACCGCCTGGTTGTTTTCGTTGACATAGGTCCGGGCCTGAGCTGCAAAGGGACTCAGCAGCAACAGCAGGAAGCAGAGGGCAGAGAAATTTCGCATCTAATCCACCTTTGCCTCGCGGGGGAAGTCGCACCAGAGCAGGGTCGCACCGACCACCGCCAGCGGGATACAGAAGAACTGCACCAGCGGAATCGCCAGCACGCAGAAGACCCCGCAGCCAAAGCCGAGCATCATGATCGGACGTTTGAAGACATAACGCCGTTGCTCGGCAAAACTGAGCTGTTTCCGCATCAGCACGAAGGCCAGATATTCGATCACCAGGAAGAACAGGGTGAACAATGGCGCCAGAACGGCGTAGATCAGCGAACCGATCCCCGGAATCAGGTTGATCGCCAACAGCAGCAGCATGACAATAACAAACACCGAGAGCTTCTTGATTTCGACGAACAGGGCATTTTTCGACTCTTTCCAGAAACGCCCCAAAGCGAAGCGCTGCTCTGGCAACCCCCCGAGCCGCAGATCTTCGCAGCGCTCGGAGAGCAATTCGTTGAACGGCGAGGCGATCAGGTTGCCGACCACCGTAAAGGTGAAGAACACCACCACCGCCGTCAGCAACATCGCCACCGTCCAGGCGATGTAGTAAAGCGCCACGCCGTACCAGACCTCGGTGCTTGGCGCATAGGTTTCCAGCAGCCCCTCGAACATGTCGAGGCCGAAGTAGACCGACAGGGAGAAGGCCAGCACGTTGATGACAAACGGGATCGCCAGGTATTTCAACAGACCCGGTTTTTTTGTCAGAAATTTCGCCGCCCGCAGCGGGTAACTGAACCCCCGCGCAAATCCGGCCACCGGCTTGACCGCGGCAGAGGCAACGTTGCCGATCATTGGTCCTCCCCGCAGGCCTTCAGCCCTTTTGCCAGAGTCGGGTAAAACAGCGTTATCCCGAGCTGCTCTTTCATTTTGGTATTATCCATCCGGCGTGATTCCTTGAGATAGGAGAGCATCAGCGGGTTCATCACCTGCTCCGCCTCGGCCATGCTGATCTGTTTGGGGCGCGGCAGGTTGTGCAGATCGGCGACCGCGGTGAAATACTCGGTCATGGTGCTCTGCTGACCGTCGCTGACATTGAAGATCTCGCCACGCTTCCCCTTCTCCATGGCCGCCAGACAGATACGCACCAGATCGAGAGAGTGGATGCGGTTGGTATAGCAGGCTTCTTCCAGCTTGAGCACCGGGTGTCCCTGCATCACCCGCGCCACCGGCAACCGGCCGGGGCCGTAGATGCCGGTCACCCGCAGGATAACCAGGGCGAAACCAAGCTTATCGGCCTGCTCCCGGAGCTGCGTCTCAGCACTGACCCGCCGCTGGGCGCGGGCGGTCTGCGGATTGATCGGCGTCTCCTCGGTCACCACTGCGCCGCCACAGTCGCCGTAGACGCCGCTGGTGCTGATATAGACCAGTTTTCGCGGCTTATTCTCCGGCGAAAGCCTGCGGCAGAAATTCAGCATCCGGTAATCGCTCTTGCCGCCTCCCTGCGGCGGCATAAAGTGAAAGACCTGGGCGCCATGCAGCGGGAGCTCGGGGGTGTCCTCCTGGCAGTCGAAATCCCCCTGCAAGGTGGCAAAGCCCTGTTCTTCAAGCTTTTGTAAATTTTCCGCCGAACGGGCCACAGCCAGCACAGATTTCCCGGCGGCGATCAACTCACGGCCGACCCGGCGTCCGATGTCGCCGCAGCCGATAATGACAGTATCGTACAAAATCAAATCTCCTATTGCAGACTCTTCGTAACAATTTCGTAGAGATCCCGCGACAGCTCCGCCGCCTGCAGCCGCTGCAACTCAGCTTTCAGCAGCTCGCGCCGCTGCGGCTCGAAACGCTTCCAGCGGGTCAGCGGACCGGCCATACGCGCGGCAACCTGCGGGTTCTTTTTATCAAGCAGCAGGATCTGGTCGACCAGCAGCCGGTAGCCGGCGCCGTCAGCGCGGTGGAATTCGGCGAGGTTCTGACTGAAGGCGCCGAGCAGCGAGCGCACCCGGTTCGGGTTGCCCAGGGTGAACGCACTGTGCTGCAGCAGCGCCTCGACCTCTGCGAAGGTCTGCGGGTGATGCGCCAGCGCCTGCAGGCTGAACCATTTGTCGATCACCAGCGGATGCTTCTGCCACTGGCTGAAGAAAGCGGCGACAATCTGCTGCCGCTCCTTGGCCGGGCTGTCGAGCAGGGCGGCAAAGGCGGCCAGGCGATCGGTCATGTTGTGGGCGCTGCGGTACTGCTGCAGGCAGAGCTCAATGATCCGGCGCTCATGCAACTCCATCAACAGGTTCAGGCAGAGGTTGCGCAAGCTGCGCCGGCCGACCGAGTCCGGGTCGAGACGGTATTCGCCGTCTGCGCCAAACTCTTCATAACGCTCCAATAGCCGCCCCTGACAGTCGCTGCCGAGCTGCCAGCGGGCGCGGTTGCGCACTTCCCGGATCGCCAGCGGATCGACCTCGGTCAGCTGGTCGGCCAGGTACTGCTCGCTCGGCAGCGTCAGCAGCTGCGCCAGCAGGCTCTGGTCGGCCTCCCGGTCGTCGAGGGCCTGCCGCCAGACGGTGACGAACTTGGGGCTCAGGGCGAACTGCCGCCCCTGCTCGTAGTCAGCAAGCATCCGCAGCATCTCCTTAACCGCCAAAGTCTGCCCCGCCTCCCAGCGGTTGAAGGGGTCGCTGTCGTGGGCCATGCGGAAGGCCAGTTCGGCGTCGCTGAAATCGCACTTCAGACGAACCGGCGCCGAAAAGCCGCGCAGCGGCGAGATCACCGGCTGCTGCGGAAGATTGATAAAGATGAAGTTCTGCTCCGCCGCGGTCAGCTCCAGGACCCGAGTGGTCTCTCCGGCGGACTCTTCGCCGGCCAGCTGGAGCGGGATGTCGTTCCCTTCGCTGTCGATCAGGCCAAGCGCCAGCGGAATGTGGAACGGCTCTTTCCGCTCCCCGTCCGGGGTTGGCGCGCAGTTCTGCAGCACATTCAGGCTGAGACTCTGCTGCTGCGCATCATATTCGCTACGGATCAACACCTGCGGGGTCCCGGCCTGGGAATACCAAAGCTTGAACTGATCCAGCTCGATGCCGCCGGCCTCCTCCATTGCCGCGACAAAGTCATCACAGGTCGCTGCCTGGCCGTCGTGCCGCTGGAGGTAAAGCTGCACCCCGGCGGTGAACTTCTCCTCGCCGAGCAGGGTTCGCAGCATGCGGATCACTTCGGCCCCTTTGTTGTAAACGGTCATGGTGTAAAAGTTGTTGATCTCGACATAAGAGGCCGGGCGCACCGGATGCGCCATCGGGCCGGCGTCCTCGGGGAACTGGTGTTGACGCAGGATGCGCACATCGTCGATCCGCTTGACCGCCGCCGAGTTCATGTCGGCGGAGAACTGCTGATCGCGATAGACGGTCAACCCTTCTTTCAAGCTGAGCTGGAACCAGTCGCGACAGGTGACGCGGTTGCCGGTCCAGTTGTGGAAATATTCGTGGCCGATCACCCCTTCAACGCCGAGGTAGTCGATGTCGGTCGCCGTCTCCGGACGCGCCAGCACGTACTTGGAGTTGAAGACGTTCAGCCCCTTGTTCTCCATCGCCCCCATGTTGAAATCGTCGACCGCGACGATCATGTAGCGATCCAGATCGTACTCCAGACCGAACACCTCTTCGTCCCACCGCATCGATTTTTTCAGCGAGAGCATGGCGTGATCGCAGTACTCCCGGTTGCGCTCCTCGACATAAATCTGCAGCAGCACATCCCGCCCGGAGGTGGTCGTGTAGTGATCCTCCAGGCAGACCAGGTCGCCGGCCACCAGCGCGAACAGGTAGCTCGGCTTGGGAAAGGGATCGTCCCATTCGGCATAGTGACGCCCTTCGGGAAGCTCCCCTGCGGCAACCAGGTTGCCGTTACTGAGCAACACCGGGTAGCTCCGCTCCGCCTCGATCCGCACCCTGAACCGCGCCATCACGTCGGGCCGGTCGGGGTAGTAGGTGATCTTGCGGAAGCCGTGCGCTTCGCACTGGGTGCAGAAGTTGCCGCTCGACTGGTAGAGCCCTTCCAGCGACGTATTGCCCGCCGGATCGATCTGCGTCTCGATCTCCAGGGTGAATCGCTCCGGCAGCCCGGGGATGGTCAGCGACTCGTCATCCAGCTGATAATCGCCCCCTGTCAGGGGCCGGCCATCGACCTTCACCCCGAGCAGCTTAAGATCGCTGCCGTTCAGACCTAAAGGCTCGATCGTTCCCTGGCGGTCCGGGTTCAGGTAATAGCGGACCGTGGAGCGAACCCGGGTCGCGTTCGGCGCGAGCCGAAAACGCAGCGCGATCTCTTCGACCAGGTAGGCGGGTGTGGTGTAATTCTTCAGGTAGATTGTTTCAGGGGTGTTTTTATTGGTTTTCATGCTTATCTATTCGTGTGGAAAGAGTACAAGTAAAGTGTATCTGAGGTTCCGTTCGCACGGCAATCTGCAGGAGGATAGCATTTTTTGCCGGAGGCTGAAAGAACCGGCTGAGGGGATTGCCGACAAAAAGACCGGACTAAATTCATCTGCCCGGTCTTTTTGTCACGATTTCTCGGTAAATTCATGCTTCAGGGATGATAAAGATCGCCCACCTGCAGGTTCACCAGCAGCGGCTGCTGCTGTTTGAGGTTTTTATGATACCGGTCCTGCGGCTTGATCGGTGGATGCTGAAAGCGCTGCTGCGGAGCTTTCTTGCCCTGTCCCCAGCCGTGGATGTCATTTAGATATTTCTGCATCTGCCGGCTGTCCAGCCCCTTGGCGTGCGGCTTGCCCTGCTGGCAGGCCTTATTGGAATAACCGTGATAACTGGTGGCCCGCTGCAGCTCTCTGCTGTTCTGGGGATAAACTCTCCAGCGGCCGTCGGCCTGCTGGCAGGCCTTGCCGGTGGTTATCTTAACAACGCCGCCAACCCGCACCTGCGCCTGGTAATCCTGGCAGGTCGCGGAACTGAGATATTGGCGGGCGCTGGAAGCATGCGATTCGATCATTGCGTGGTAGATGGAATGGGCCAGAGCCGTTGAAACCCCGGCGACGAGCAGAATGAGGATGACGACAGACTTTTTCATAATGCTTCTCCCGGATTGGACCTCTCCGAGGGTGACGGTCTTGAGAATCCGGCGTCCGATGCGCATCAACTGGAGATCTCAGCACCTGGCAACCTGACCACCTCAAGGAGATGTGGTTCACTGCACAGTTTTCCGTTCTCTCTGTAAGCTATTCTAACAGCCGGTCCGGGCAGGCAACAGGGATCGGGAGATTATTTATTACTCATTTCGTCATCTTTTCGCACCAGCGTCTGAAATCTTTGCTGGCAGCCTGTCTGTCGAAGCCCGGATAACCCTTAGCGAGCAGCAGACAGATCAGCACTTCGTGCTTCTGCTGGTGGGGGAAATCGATGGTTCTCAGTTCAGTGCGGTGGTCCCAGAGGTAGGCGGAGACCGCTCGATCGAAATCCTGACCGTTAGGGAAGCGCCCCAGATAGCCTTCCCGGTCCAGGTGCCGGCTGATGGTGCGGCGCAGTTCGACCGCCGGGCTTTCCGCGTCGGCCGGAACCGCTGCGGCAGTCAGCAGGAAAATGCCGAGCACAGTCACGATAAACCGATAAATTTTCATTGCTCACACTTACGGCCAGCTGTCAAAACACGCTCAGTCACGCAATCGGCCACAGGCCCAGCAGGCACCGAACTGCCCCTCGCAAATCTCCCCGCAGCCGGCGCAGGTCCAGGCTTCTCCAGGGTCCGCGGCGCAGCTGCTGAGCCAACCGTCGAGCAGCATGCGGGCGCGGGGCAGGCATTCATCATCAATCAGCCAGAGCTCAGGGAAGCACTCGACGAACGGGATCTCCCCGACCGCCGAAGAGAGCTTCTCATTCCGCAGCTGGCAGGCGAT
>CALZHR010000087.1 GCA_945787335.1 uncultured Desulfuromonadales bacterium | reverse complement strand
GGCATGCGGTGCGGGTCGGTCTGAAACTGAACCTTGAAATCGAAACAGACCTCTTCGCCTGCAAGGGTTTTGACCATCGCCTCCCGCAGGTAGTCGTCGGCTGGCCGCCTGGGAACCTTGGCGCGGCGTTCGGCGACCGGATCGATGACATACTGCACGGCCCGACCGTTGCCAAACCGGTAGGGAACGCAGCTGTAATAACGCAGCTCCAGGGGGTTGGCGTAGGAGCGGGCATAGAGCCCCTGCATCAACCCATCGCGCAGGTGGGAATCGAAGGGGTTGATGAAATACCAGATGCCGGTGTCGCGGTAGGTGTTCTGCTGCAGCTTGAGGTTTTCGCGCAGATTCGGGGTGGTGAAGGTCGGGCAGCTGATCCCGGTGAAGTCGATCGTGCTCTGCTCGTCGTCGAGCAGCTTCTCCCCCGGAACCCCCATCAGCTTGATGCCGATGCTGAGGATGCCGTTGTTCTCGATGTCCGGCGTCGCCAGCGGGCCGGGACCACCGAAGCGGATATAGGCAGGGTAGCTGCGCGGTTCCGTGAACAGCCCGACCTGCAGTTCATCGGACAGGTCTGGTAGTATCTCAAAGCTGGCCTTGACCAGGCCGTAGGTTTTGGTGTTGCCGGCCCGCTCGGCGATCTGCTGCTTGTCCTGGTAGTGCTTTTTCAGAAACTCCTTCATCTGCCCGGTGATCGCCTCGACCAGCTGATTTTCATCCGGCAGCTCGCGCTCCTCGCCGAGCGCCAGCTGTTGATTGGGGCGGAACAGGTTGATCGACCACTGGGTCAGCGTCACGAGCGGCTGCTTGAACAGGTCGTCAAAGGTGTCGCGGTAATAGGGGTCGAGACGCCTTGTCAGGCGGTAAAATTTATCCAGAATCGGACTGATGAGACGTGGAAGAGTCTCCATAACCGCCTCCTTCAGCCCGCCGCCAGGTAGCGTAGCGCCTTGATCCCCGGCAGGAAAAAATAGCCGCCGCCGCGGACCCGAACGAATTGCGGCAGATCGTGAACTTTTTTCCGTACCGGGCAGGCCTGCTCGGTGAAATCGCCGCCCGACCCGATGAGCGGGTCGGGATCATGATAGAGTCCGTTGAAGCGGGGATCGTTGGCCCAGGTCTGCTGGACAAATTCGAACTGGCGACCGATATTGCCGTTCAGGCAGATGAAATGCAGGCCGCGCTCGGCATCTCCCTGGTCTTCCGCATCCATGATTTCTTCGACGCGCATCGAGGCGGCCAGCGGTACGCCGTAAACCCGGCCGCGCCGCAGAATCCGGTGGCGGTCGGCGAAGTCGAGAGATTTCTGTGTGCCGGGCTCCGGTTCGAGGCTGTCGCGTGGGTGGGTGCGGCGGATGTGCGCACCAAGGGGGCATTTGAGTCCCCGGGCATCATCCTGGTGATAATTGAAACTGTTATCGCTTGACAGGCTCGTATCATCCCGTTCCGGAGAGCGGGTCACCGGCGCGCCGCTCGGCCAGCGACCGACCATCTTCGCCGCCAGCCGGATGCTGGCATCAGGGTCACCACTGGCGTCCCGGGCGGCGGCCTGCCGGATGAAATCCCAGAAGCCCTTGACATCCTGCTGTAACTGCCGGAAGACCAGGTAGCTGCCATTTTTACCCAGATCCCGTTTGCCCCGGTCCTCTTCTGCGACCCCTTCGGCCACCGGCAGCTCCCCGGCGAGAGGATCATCAGGCCTGACCAGCGGACGCTCGTTGTAGCGACCATAGGCGTTGCGGTAGCCAAGAATGAATTCACCGGCGGGGATCGGATTGTCGGCCTGTTGCGCCTTCGGCAACCCTTCGAGCAGCGGCTGGGAGATTCCGTCGCGAAAGCCGAAATGCTCTTTCGGCTCGCTCAGCCAGACGGTATTCAGGGGCTGATAAATCTGCTTGACGCCACCGGCATCGAAGCCGGCCTGCAGTTCGCTGGTCAGGGTGTCCAGCGCGGTCTCATCGACCGCGTAGACCAGCAGCAGCAGGTGGATCTCCGCCGCGTCGCTCTGGGTTCCTCCCCAGGCCCAGGTGTCCGGAGCGTTCGCGCCGCTGTCACCCAGGGCGCGCTGTTTGTGCGGCGTGGTCATGCCGGCCTGGAAATCTTCGGAAAATCCCTGCAGAACTGGAGTTTCAAGGCCAAGAGCGCGCAGCCCGGGATAGCTTAAGGCCAGGTTCAGGCTGTGGGTGTCGGGTCGGACGTTGCCCGTCGTCAGCTGATCGGTCATCGTATTCAGCCACTGCCTGGCCCGGTCGCGGTCGACGATCTGCAGCAGCAGGTAGCAGGCCGCGCTGAGGTTGCCATAGCCACGAATCACCAGTCCTTGAATGTCATCCATCTCCAGCTGTTGCATAGGCGTCCCCTCGGAGTCGGGGTTACAGGCGCTGCAACCAGGCTTCGGCCTCCTGCTCGCTCATCTGGCCAAAGAGCCCGGCGCGGATCGCCTGGTTGTTATTGATGTTGACCGCGGTCAGCTGCGGGTAA
Source organism: uncultured Desulfuromonadales bacterium (assembly GCA_945787335.1). Classification (GTDB taxonomy): domain Bacteria; phylum Desulfobacterota; class Desulfuromonadia; order Desulfuromonadales; family Geopsychrobacteraceae; genus Malonomonas. The sequence continues at coordinate 27 of CALZHR010000087.1, read as the reverse complement.
GCGCTGTACCAGACCTGGGTCTGCAGC
>CALZHR010000086.1 GCA_945787335.1 uncultured Desulfuromonadales bacterium | reverse complement strand
CCGTTGCCTCCGACAGCCCGCTCGATCTCGATGTGCCGATCTATGATATCAACGACGCCAAAGGGCTCTGCGACCTGATCGTGAAACGGTTTCTGAGATGAGTGAATTTCGGCTCCGCTCTAAAATCTGGCTTGAGTTCCGGGGTCAGCCGTTCCTCGGCTCTGGTCGCTACCGGCTGTTGGCCGCGATCGACCGCAGCGGCTCGATCAACGCGGCCGCCAAGGAACTCGGCATTTCCTACCGCAAGGCCTGGTCACAGCTGGATGCCATGGAAGAGCACGCGCCATTCCGCCTGCTGGAGCGGCAGACCGGCGGCAAAGGCGGAGGCTCGACCCGATTGACCCCGGCGGCGCGCGAACTGCTGCAGAACTTCCGCGAGCTGCGCGGGCAGGTTAACGCCGCCGCCGACAACTGCTTTGAGACGATTTATCCATCATGACCCTGTTACGCTCACTGCTGTTAGCGATCCTCGTGCTGCTGGCCTGTAGCGCCTTCGCCGGCGGGGCGGAAATATCCGCTTTTGCCGCCTCGTCGCTCTCAGGCGCCTTGCAGGAAATTGCTCGCAGCTACGAAACTCGTCAGCCGGCGGAAAAAGTAGCCCTCAACTTTGCCGGCAGTCAGACCCTGGCGACCCAGATAGAGCAGGGCGCTCCGGCCGACATGATTATTTCAGCCGACTGGCGGATCATGGAAAGGCTGCAGGGCAGGGGCCTGGTCGATGAGCCGCAACCGCTGCTCTACAATCGACTGGTGCTCGCCGCGCGCCCGGGGTTAACTCCCCCCCTGACGAGGGTTGCCGACCTCGCTCGACCGGGACTGCTGCTGGCGATCGGCAACCGACAGGTGCCGATCGGAAGCTATACCCGGCAGCTGTTTGCCAACCTGGCGGCAGATCCAGACTACGGCCCCGCGTTGTTGCGCAAGATCGAGAAGAATGTTGTCAGCGAAGAAAGCCGGGTCAAGGCGATCGTCGCCAAACTGCTGCTCGGCGAAGCAGACGCCGGTATCCTTTACCGGAGCGACCTGACCCCCGGCAAAGCCAGCCGACTGACGGCCATCCCCTTACCGGCCAAACACAACCCGCTCGCGAGCTACCCTGTGGCGAAGGTCACGCAAGGAAGCTCCCGGAGCGATGACTTTATCGCTTTTCTGCGCAGCAACACCGCCCGGGAGATTTTCCTCCGCAACGGCTTTTTGTCGGAGACCGGAAAATGAGGCGACCGCGACTCTTCACCCTGCTGCTGATCGGCAGCGGCCTGCTGCTGGGCGCCCTGATCCTGCTGCCGATTCTCGCCCTGCTGCTGGCCGCTGATCCCGCCGCGCTAATCGGTTTGCTGGCCAGTCCCGAGGTGTTACAGGCGCTCTGGATAACCCTCTTGTCGTCGCTGCTGGCCCTGCCGCTGATCTTACTGCTCGGGCTGCCCTCCGCCTACGGCCTTTCCCGCTGTAACGGAGCGCTGCGCCGCATTCTGGAAATTCTGCTGGAACTGCCGATGGTCAT
>CALZHR010000085.1 GCA_945787335.1 uncultured Desulfuromonadales bacterium | reverse complement strand
TTCTCTGGGCACCGCTCATCTTTCTGCTGCTTTACAATCTGGTTCCGTTCTGGTTCCGCCTGCTCGGCTTTTCCCGCGGTTACCGCCAGGGGGTGCAATCGGTCGAATTTCTGCAGCGCCGCAAGCTCCCCGATTGGGCGATCCACACCAAAGAGGCCGCAGTGGTTGTGCTCGGCGGGTTCAGCGCATTTTTGGTGTTCCAGCATCTGCAGCAGCAACAACTGCAAAGCTGGCTTGGTCTGTTTGCCGTGGTGCCGGTCATTCTGCTCGGTTTGATCGCGCGGAAAGGGGTTTCGACCCTGATGTTGACCCTGTTGACAGCGATTATTATTCTGGTCAGCTGCCTGTTCTGGTCAGACGTTACTGACTGGCTTGTGTTGTAAAGGGACGTTAAATGTTAAGTCGTACATTTGTGATTAAGAATCGCCTCGGGCTGCACGCCCGGGCAGCCGCCCAACTGGTTAAAACAGCGAATCAATTCAGCGCTGAGGTGACTCTGCTCAAAGAAGGCGTTGAAGTCAACGGCAAGAGTATCATGGGAATACTGCTGCTGGCCGCGCCGAAGGGAACGGAAATTTCCGTGTCGATTGATGGCACTGATGAAGAGCAGGCGATGCAGTCGCTTGCCGCGCTGATCGAGGATGGTTTTGGCGAAGATTGAAGTTGCCCAGGATACCTATCTGGTCGGGATCGGGGTTTCACCCGGGATCGCGATCGGTGAAATCTGCCTGATAAGCCACCGGGCAACGGTCGACGAATGGCCGATCGAGCCCGAGGAGGTTGACAGCGAAGTCGCGCGCTTTCAGTGGGCGGCGGAACAGGCCCGGAAGCAGCTGCAGGACGTGAAAGCGGCCGTGTCGAGCAAGCGGCATCTGCGCGAACATCTGTATATCCTCGATACCCACCTGATGATCCTCAATGATGAAATGCTGATCAACGGGACCGAGCAGGAGATCCGCCAGCAGATTAACGCCGAAGGAGCACTGAAGCGGGTCCTCAATCAGTTGCGGCAGATGTTCGATAATATCGAGGATGAGTACCTGCGGGAACGGCGCTCCGACGTCGATGCCGTGGGCGAGCGCTTGCAGCGCATTCTTACCGGCGAGCATGACCGCCCGATCAGTGAAATCGGCCAGAAATCGCTGGTCGTCGCTCACGACCTGTCGCCGGCCGACACCATGCAGATGGACCGGCAGAATATCCTTGGTTTCGTCACTGACAAGGGTGGGCGGACCTCGCATACGGCGATTCTGGCCAGATCGCTGGAGATTCCCGCGATCGTCGGATTGGAGACGGTAACCTCACTGGTCACGGATCGGCTGCCGGCGATCATCGATGGCAGCACCGGCGTGATGGTGCTCAATCCTTCGGCGGAAACCTTCAAGGAATATCTGCAGCGCAAGCAGACCTACGAGTACCTGGAAAAAGAGCTGGATAGCTTTCGCGATCTGCCGTCGGTCACCACCGACGGGGTTCATATCGCTCTGCGCGGCAACCTCGAGTTGGCCAGCGAATTCCCCGTGGCCCGGCGCCACGGCGTCGAAGGGGTCGGGCTTTATCGCACCGAGTTCCTCTACCTGGGGCGCGAGAAGCCGCCGAGTGAGGATGAGCAGGTTGCCGCCTACCGGGAAATTCTGCAGGAGATGGCACCGCACCCGGTGACCATTCGCACCCTCGATATCGGCGGAGATAAGTTTGTCCCGGAGTTGAACCTGGCCGATGAGGCCAACCCGGCCATGGGGCTGCGGGCGATCCGTTTTTCGTTGCGCGAAGGGCAGCTGTTTAAAACCCAGCTCAGGGCGATTCTGCGGGCTTCGGTTTACGGCAAAGCCCGGATTATGTTTCCGATGATCAGCGGGGTTGCCGAATTACGCACCTGCAAGCGGATCTTACGCGAAATTCAGGAATCTTTGCGCCAGGAGGGTGTCGAGTTCGACCCCGAGATCGAGCTCGGGGTTATGATCGAGACGCCGTCTGCGGTCTTGGTCGCCTCCTTTTTGGCCAAGGAAGTTGATTTCTTCTCGATCGGCACGAATGACCTGATTCAATATTGTCTGGCCGTCGATCGTGGCAATGAACACGTCGCTTATCTTTATGATCCGCTGCACCCGGCGATTCTCCGGGCGTTGAAACAGGTCTGCGATGCGGCCAAAACCGCCGGAATCAGTGTCAGCATCTGCGGCGAAATGGCCGGCGAGCCGCTCTATGCTCTGGTCCTGATCGGACTCGGCCTGAACGAACTGTCGATGAACCCGGCGGCGACCTCCCGCGTCAAGCGGGTGCTGCGGCAGCTGTCCCGCAAAGACGGGGAAGCGCTGGTCGAGAAGCTGTTTGAGTTTCCCACCAGCAAGGAAATCTCCGTGTATATCGACAAAGAGATGCGCCGCCGGCTGCCGGAGATCTTCCGCCAATCGCTGATCTGATAAATTACGATTGACTCACCTTTTTCACTTAACTAAAATGCCCTGTTCACTAAAACGCGATATTTAAGAGGAGTTGACTGCCAATGGCCATGACCGATTTTCTTTTTACCTCGGAGTCCGTCAGCGAAGGACATCCGGATAAAGTTGCCGACCAGATTTCCGATGCTGTTCTCGACGCAATCCTTGGTCAGGATCCCAGGGCCCGGGTTGCCTGCGAAACCATGGTGACCACCGGGATGGCGATCATCGCCGGCGAGATCACCACCAGCGCTTACGCCGACCTGCCGTCGATTGTTCGCGAGACGATCAAGGAGATCGGCTACAACGACTCGGCCATGGGGTTCGACTATGAGACCTGCGCAGTATTGACCTCCATCGACCAGCAGTCGCCCGACATCTCTCAGGGCGTCACCGCCGGGGAGGGGCTCTTCAAGGATCAGGGCGCCGGCGATCAGGGCCTGATGTTCGGCTTCGCCTGTGACGAGACGCCGGAACTGATGCCGATGCCGATCACCTTCGCCCACAAGCTGACCAAGAAACTGGCTGACGTGCGTAAAAGCGGACAACTCAGTTTCCTGCGCCCCGACAGCAAGTCGCAGGTCTCGATTCAGTATATCGATGATCAGCCGACCCGGATCGACACGGTTGTCGTCTCATCGCAGCATACTCCGGATGTCAAGTACGAAGACCTCAAAGAGGCGATCATCGAGGACGTGGTTAAGACCGTTCTGCCGGCCAACCTGCTGGATGACAAAACCCAGTTCCTGATCAACCCGACCGGGCGTTTCGTCATCGGCGGCCCGATGGGTGACTGCGGGCTGACCGGCCGCAAGATCATCGTCGACACCTATGGCGGCCAGGGCTCGCAGGGTGGTGGCGCCTTCAGCGGCAAGGATCCCTCCAAGGTTGACCGCAGTGCCTCCTACATGGCCCGCTACGTCGCCAAGAACCTGGTCGCTTCCGGTCTGGCGCGCAAGTGCGAAGTCCAGCTGGCCTATGCCATCGGGGTCGCACAACCGGTCTCGGTGATGATCAATACCTTCGGCACCGGCAAGATCCCGTCCAATCAGATCGCCGAGATCGTCAAGGCGGAGTTCGACATGCGCCCGGCGGCGATTATCGAGCAGCTCGACCTGCTCAAGCCGATCTACCGCCAGACCGCCGCTTACGGTCACTTCGGCCGTGAGCTGCCGGGCTTCAACTGGGAAGTCACCGATCGGGCCGAATCCCTCAAGTCTCGCGCCGGTCTCTAAGGCGAAAAGAACGAGCACCTGCATCAATTCTGATTCAGCGAACAAAAAAGGGCGTCCCTGCAGGGCGCCCTTTATTGTTCAGTCGCGGAAGCGTTTTAGCAGCTCCTGATAGTCATCGATCCGACGATCGCGCAAGAACGGCCAGATCCGCCTGACCTGCTCGGTGCGTCGCCGGTCGATTTCGACCATGAGCAGCTCTTCTTTGTCCTGATCGGCCTGGGCGAGGATCTCCCCCTGGCAGCCGGCGGCAAAGCTGCTGCCCCAGAATTGGGCGCCTGCCGTATGGCCGGTCGGATCGGCTTCAAAGCCAACCCGGTTGACGGCCAGCAGCGGTGTGCCGTTGGCGACCGCATGGCCGCGCTGGACGGTGATCCAGGCGTCGCGCTGGCGCTGCTGCTCTTCGGTTGAGTCTTCGGGATCGTAGCCGATCGCCGTCGGATAGATCAGCAGCTCGGCGCCGGCCAGGGCCATCAGCCGGGCCGCTTCCGGGTACCACTGGTCCCAGCAGACCAGCACCCCGAGTTTGCCGACCGAGGTCTGGATCGGGTTGAAGCCGAGATCGCCAGGGGTGAAGTAGAATTTTTCATAATAGCCGGGATCATCCGGGATATGCATTTTCCGGTAGCAGCCAGCGATCGAGCCGTCCTTTTCCAGCACCACTGCGGTGTTGTGGTAAAGGCCCGCGGCGCGGTGTTCGAACAGGGAGATAACCAGAACAATGCCGAGCTCCCTGGCCAGGGCGCCGAACTGCTCTGTCGCGGGTCCGGGGATCGGTTCGGCCAGGTCGAAGGCCCGGGGATCTTCACTCTGACAGAAATAGAGGCTGGCGTGCAGCTCCGGCAGGATGACCAGCTCTGCGCCGCCGGCGGCGGCCTGGCGAATCGCCGCTATGCTGCTGGCGATATTCGCGTCACGGCGGGCACAACAAGTTTGTTGAATCAAACCGACTTTGAGCAGGCTCATGGCAGAACTCCTTCGGGGATCTGCATGCTGATGCAGTGGAGAGACCCGTGTTGCCAGATCACCGGGCGGCAGTCGATCCCGATGATCTCCCGCTCCGGAAAGGCCAGCGCGAGGGCCGCCAGGGCGTCGGCATCGGCCGGGTCGGCATAGGTCGGGACCAGGACGGCGCCGTTGATGACCAGATAGTTGGCGTAGGTCGCCGGCAGGCGCTGCCCCTCTTCATCATAACAGGCCTGAGGCCAGGGGAGGGGGATCAGGCGGAACGGCGTGCCGGCACGGGTCCGAAAGCTGTTCAGCTGTTCGGCCATCAATTGCAGCGCCGGATAGTGCTCGTCACTCGGATCAGTACAGTCTACATAGGCGATCGCGTCGTTGGGGCAGAGTCGGGCCAGGGTGTCGATGTGCGAGTCGGTATCGTCTCCGGCCAGGTAACCATGCTCAAGCCAGAGAACCTGCTCGGCACCGAGCAGCCGTTGCAGCTGTGCGGTAATTTCCTCTTTGCAAAGCTGTGGATTGCGGTTCGGCCCCAGCAGGCACTCGGCGGTGGTCAGAATGGTGCCGGCGCCGTCGCTTTCGATGCTCCCCCCCTCCAGGATCAGGCCGCTGGTTTCCAGCGGGGTGGCGGCAAACGCCCCGAGCCGGTGTAGCGTTCTGGTCACCTGGTTGTCCTGGTCGGCGGCGAACTTCAGGCCCCAGCCGTTAAAGCCGAAATCGAGCAGCTTCGGCTTACCCCCTTCGAGAATGGTGAGCGGGCCGAAGTCGCGGCTCCAGGTATCATTGGTTGGCACCTGGTAGAGGCTGACACGGCTCAGGTCACAGCCTGCGGCCAGCAGTTGTTCCTTGACCCGTTGTGGCTCCGGGGTGGCGATCAACAGGCGTTCGAAGCGACAGATCTGCTGGCTCAGTTCGATAAAAACCGATTCAATCTGTGGCAGGATCGGCAGCCAGTCGGACGCCGCGTGCGGCCAGGCCAGCAGGATCGCATCCTGTGCTTCCCATTCTGCCGGCAGGCGGCGAGGATTGTGATTCATGGGCCTTATCCTGTTACTGCAACAAGGTGTGTTCGATGACAATTTTACAGCCGATCGCGATCAGCACCAGCCCGCCGAAGATTTCTACCCCGGTTCCCCAGGCCTGGCCAATCCGCTGGCCGAGCAGCATCCCGCAGATGGTCAGCCCCCCGGCTGTCAGGCCGATCACTATGGCCGGCGTCCAGATGCTGACGCCGAGCACCGCCAGGCTCAAGCCGATTGCCAGCGCATCGATGCTGGTGGCGACCGAGAGCATCACCAGCGACCAGCCGCGGGTCGGGTCATCCAGCCGCGGGCTTTCGTCGTCGCTGTGCCAGGCTTCCCAGAGCATTTTCCCCCCGACCAAAGTGAGCAGCACGAAGGCCAGCCAGTGAGCATAGGCTTCGATATGTTCCCGCAGGGTCAGCCCCGCCAGCCAACCGAGAACCGGCATCAGAGCCTGGAACAGGCCAAAATGAAAACCGAAGCGGAACAGGTGGCGGCCGGTCAGTTGCGGCAGAATCAACCCGGTGCTCAAGGCCACGGCAAAGGCATCCATCGCCAGGGCGACGGCAATTCCGAACAGGGTCAAGAAATCCATACAAGCTCTCTTTGGGACTGATCTCAGGGGAGAGGTTATAGCATGCGCTAAATCCTTTTGTCATCAGCAGAAGACAGTCGGGAAACTCCTCTCAAGGTTATGCCGGTCAGGCAGGGATGCAAAGCCTGTCTGCGAGAGTAGAGATAAAGATATGAATTGTTGAATATCTGCTTGCGGCGCAACATTCAGGCGAACTATAATCGCCCGCGAGTGAGAGGAGGTATCAAAGTGTTAAAAAGACTCTTTGCCGTGCGTGCCACAAATGCGACCGGGTTGGCCGAAACGGCCGGCCTGTTGTTCGATCAGGGCTACAACTGTGCCCAGGCGGTGCTTCTGGCGGCCTGCCCCGAGAGCAAAGCGGAACTGTTGGAGATCGCCAAGTCGTTCGGCGCCGGGATTGCCGGGGCCAAATGTCTCTGTGGCGCGGTCAGCGGTGGCGTGATGGCCCTGAGCCTGCAGGGGAAAGGGAAGCAGAGCGCCCAACTGGTGGCGGCATTCCGCAAGCGGCACCGGATGACCTGCTGTGCCGGGCTCTCCAAGCCTTATCAGTGGAAAAGCGACGAACATCGCAGCAACTGCCGGGTGCTGACCGTCTCCGCGGCAGAGATTGTCGAGCAGATTCTGAAGGGAAGCCCTATCGACAGTTAAAAGCTGAGGCCGCCCCGGAGGACGGCCTGCAGACTCTTTACTCTTCGATCGTGACGGTTTCGATCAGGACCGTGTCTTTCGGCACATCCTGGTGCATGCCGAAGTTGCCGGTCTTGACTTGGGCAATTTCGTCGACGACCTCCATCCCCTCGATCACCCGCCCGAACACCGCGTAGCCATATCCGTTCGGCGTTTTCCCCTGGTGGTTGAGGAAATCGTTGTCGGTCAGGTTGATGAAAAACTGGCTGGTGGCGCTGTCGACCACCTGGGTGCGGGCCATGGCGATGGTCCCCCGCTTGTTATCCAGGCCGTTATCCGCCTCGTTCTTGATCGGATCTGCGGTCTTCTTCTGTTTCATCTCCGGGGTAAAACCGCCCCCCTGGATCATGAAGCCTGGAATCACCCGATGGAAGATGGTCTTGGCGAAGAAATCGTCGCTGGTGTAGTTGAGAAAATTCTCAGTGCTGACCGGCGCTTTTTCGGCATCCAGTTCAATACGGATCGGTCCCTTGTTGGTCTGGATACGGACCACGGGTTGTGCGCTCATCTCTTGCTCCTTCATCATGATGGTTTCAATAGAATCGGCCAGGTACGTTTTTTCCCGGCCGGATTGTTCAGGGGGCCTCCTGCAGCAGGGCCTCGATCTTGTCGACCAGGATCGACAGATCGGAGAGCGGCTTCAGCATGACATGTTCCGGTGAGACGCCGAGTTCCAACAGGTCGTTGGACAGCCGGTAATCGATTGAACCGGTGTGGATCAGAAACCTGAGACCTCTCTGCAGCTGATGCGCTCTGGGTATCATCGCGTCACCGGCAATGCCCGGCAGGCGAAGATCTGCCACCACCACATCAAACGGCTGCCGGCCGAGAATCTTTAGCGCATCCTCGCCTGTTTCAGCGGTCTCCACCGTCATGTCGAAATCACGCAGAAACTCCGCCAGACTCTCACGGATCGACGCTTCGTCATCGACTATCAGTACTCGCCGGTCTTCCATGTCCCGCCCCCCTGAAGCGTTCTCGAATAAAAGGCAATAGTACCGGGATCGTCCCGATTATAACAGAAAAAAACAAACCGCTTATGCCAGCGCGGTATTCTCGATTTGCGTCTCTGGCAGCAGGATCCTGAAGGTTGTCCCGACCCCCGGAAGCGATTCCACGCTCAGCTTTCCGTGATGATTGCTGGTGATAATGAAATATGAAACGGAAAGTCCGAGGCCGGTGCCTTTGCCGGTTTCCTTGGTCGTGAAAAAGGGTTCGAAGACCCGGCGGGCGATGCTCTTCTCCATGCCCGGCCCGTTGTCGCTGACTTCCAGGCAGATGGTATTATCCTGCCTGCTGGTGGCGATGGTGATAACCGGATCCCGCAGCTCCGCGGTGCTCTCGAACATGGCCTGAGCGGCGTTTTCCAGCAGGTTCAGCAGGACTTGTTGAATCTGGCTTGGTTCGCATTGCACGCGCGGCAGGTCTGCGGCAAAGACGCGGTTGATCTTGATCTTTTTGAAGTCGAAGCCTTTTTTCAGGTCGAAGTTGTGCTCAGCCAGCTTGAGGGTTTGTTCGATCAACTCGTTGATCGATTTCAAGGTCAGCTTGCCGGTGCCCTTGCGGCTGAAACTGAGGACGTTTTCGACAATCTTCGCCGTGCGATTGGCGGCATCGTCGATGGCATCGAGCATCTGCAGAATGCGACTGTCGGTCAGATAGGCATGCAACTGTTCCAGCCTCACCTGATTATCGGCAGCACGTTTCTGATTGGCGTCCTTCTCCAGGCTCAAGCGTTGGCGGATCAGTTCCAGGTTCAACAGGATACCGGCCAGCGGGTTGTTGATCTCGTGGGCCATTCCGGCAGCCAGCCCGCCCACCGACATCATCTTCTCGGTCTGCAGAAGAATCTCCCGGGCACGTTGCTGTTCGGTGCTGTCGAAAATAACTCCATCGAGAAAAACCGGTTGCTGTTCAGCACTGAACACCGGCGTCCCACGTTCGATGAAGTGACGGTAAAAGCCATCTTTGTGCAGGAAGCGATAGTCGATGCTGAACGGTTCCCGCTGCTCGATCGCCGCCTGGATCTGCTCACGGCTGCTGGAAAAATCTTCCGGATGGATGCGACTGGCGAAAAAACCTGTGCCCCCTTCGGTCAGCTCGGCGGCGGTGAAGCCGGTCATGCTGAGCTGGAAGCTGTTCAGCAGCACAGTTCGGTTGTTCTCCTGCAGTGCGATCCGGTAAACGATGGCCGGCAGGTTCTCCGCCAGGGTGCGGTAATCCTGCTCACGTAGTTTGAGCGCGGCTTCGCGCTCCTGAATCGCGGCGGCCATCCGTTGGACATTTTCACCCAGCAGCGCGACCTCTTCGTAGGCCGGGGTCAACTCCGGCAGGTCGTAATTCCCCTTGGCGATCGCTTCGGCCTGATGGGACAGCTCCAGAAAGGGGCGGGCGACCCGATGGGCTTTGCGTAAAGCGAAAGCCATCGCCAGAATAATCGCCAGAATTATGCCGATCGCGAACAAAATGCCGGCGTTACTCACCGGTTGATAGGCGGCCCGGGTCGGTTGCGCGATCAGCGTCAGCCAGCCGGCGCCGTCGATGATGGCGACGCTGCCCAGGTGGGAGACGCCCTGATCGACGAACAGTCCGCTGTTTTCCTGCCCCTGAAGCCCCAGACGGATCAGGTTCAGGTGCCGCAGGTTTTCTGACAAACCCTCGCGATGCGAATCGGAAATCGCGATCACTTCGCCGCGCCGGTCGACGATAATCGCCTCGACATTTTCGACCTGGCTGATCTGCTGCAGCACCTGCTGCAGAAAATCGATGCTGATGTTGGCGATCAGTGAGCGCTCATCGTGCAGCGGCATGCAGAGCGCCAGGGAAGTTCCGCTGGTGATCAGTGACTGAAAGGTGTCCGACCAGGTTGCGGTTTTGTTGCGCATCGCCTGCCGGTAGAAGCCGAGATGGCTGAGACTGATCCGGGTGAAATCACTCCGCTGGTGTGAGCGGGAGGATTTCAGGCCGACATGGCTGATCCGTCCATCCGCTGACAGCAGGTAGATCGAATCGAAGAAGGCTTCGGCTTCCACGTGTTGATTGAGCAGCATCTGCAGCCGGGCTTCGCTCAGGTTGTCAATTTCCTGTTCAAGCTGGTAACGCAGATCCTTCAGAACTGCCAGTGGTGCGCTCAGAAAGGCTTCCACCTGGCCGCTGATCGCCCTGGCCAGCAGCTGGTTCTTATCATTGATCTCCTGGGTGTAGGTGCCGATCAGGTGGTAAAGAATGATAATGCTCAGTAACAACAGCGGGATGACGGCGATCAGGACAAAGGTTTTGCTCAGCGATCTGTAGAGTGTGGGGGGCGGCAGCATGTT
>CALZHR010000084.1 GCA_945787335.1 uncultured Desulfuromonadales bacterium | reverse complement strand
GGAAAGGGCTGCAGGACTATTTTTGACCGCGCCGAACCGGCAATTTTGGGGCACAGGAGGGGTACAAACCAAATGTCACAGGATCGTCACAAAAACGTCACAAACAAAAAAAGCGCTTAGCCGAAATCGACTAAGCGCTTGATTTTTATGGCGGGGCTGACGGGACTCGAACCCGCGACCTCCGGCGTGACAGGCCGGCGTTGTAACCGACTCTACTACAGCCCCGTAGTGGTCAGCATTGAAGCGGAGCGGAATTTACACCATCTCCTGCGAATCTGCAACAGAAAATTTGTCCCCACCCCACTTTTTCAGCGCCGGCCGAAGATCGAGCCGAGCACGCCGCGGATGATCTGCCGGCCGAGGGTGCTGCCGATGGAGCGGGCAGCGCTTTTCATCATGGCTTCAGCGGTGCTCTGGCGCCGCGAACCGCCGCCGCTGCTGCGGGCGGCCTTCTGCTCGGCTTTCTCCGCGGCCAGCCGCGCCTGCTCGGCGGCTTCCTGCTCGGCGGCCTGTTCCGCCTTCTGCTTCAACAGTTCATAGGCCGACTCGCGATCGATGCTCTGGCTGTAGACCGAGCCGACCGGGGAACGCTGCAGCAGGGTCTGACGCTGTTCAGCGCTGATCGGGCCGATCTGCCCTTCGGGTGGCGAGATCAGCGTCTGCTCAACCGGGGTCGGGCTGCCGACGTCGTCAAGCACCGAAATCAGCGCTTCGCCGATGCCGAGCTGGGTGACCACGGCTTCGGTGTCGATCTGCGGATTCGGGCGGAAGGAGTTGGCGACCGCCTTGACGGTCTTGCGGTCTTTCGGGGTGAAGGCCCGCAGGGCGTGCTGGATCTTCATGCCGAGCTGGCCGAGGATATCTTCCGGGATGTCGAGCGGGCTCTGGGTGATGAAGTAGATGCCGACCCCCTTGGAGCGGATCAGCCGGACCACCTGTTCGATTTTGTCGAGCAGGCTCTTCGGCGCGCTCTCGAACAGCAGGTGGGCTTCGTCGAAGAACAGCACCAGCTTCGGCAACTCGGCATCGCCGGCTTCGGGGAGCTGCTCGAACAGCTCGGCCAGCAGCCAGAGCAAAAAAGCGGCATAGACCCGCGGCGAGCGGTGGATCAGGGTGCTGGCGTCGAGCAGGTTGATCACCCCGCGGCCGGAGAAGTCGCAGTGCATGAGGTCTTTGAGCTGCAGGGCCGGCTCGCCGAAGAAGCGGTCGGCGCCCTGTTCTTCCATGACCAGCAGGCGCCGCTGGATGGCGCCGATGCTGGCGGAGGTGATGTTGCCGTATTCGCTGCGCAGTTCGGAAGCGTTCTCCCCCATCCAGTTGAGCAGCGAGCGCAGGTCTTTCAGGTCGAGCAGCAGCATCCCCTCGTCATCGGCGATCTCGAAGGCCGCATAGAGGATCCCGCCCTGGGTTTCGTTCAGGTCCAGCAGGTTGGTGAGCAGCAGCGGGCCCATCTCGGAGATGGTGGTGCGCACCGGGTGTCCCTGGTCGTTGTCGATGCTCCAGAACAGGGTCGGGCTGGGCTGCAGGCGGTAATCGGGCAACGGAATCTTCGCCAGTCGCTCATCGATCTTTTTATGCGGTTTGCCGGGGGCGGAGACTCCGGAGAGGTCCCCCTTGATGTCGGCGGCAAAGACCGGCACGCCGAGCCGGGAAAAGCCTTCGGTGAGAACCTGCAGGGTGACGGTTTTGCCGGTGCCGGTGGCGCCGGCGATCAGGCCGTGGCGGTTGCTCATGCGGGCCAGTTGCTGGACCAGCTGGCCATTGCTGGCGCCGAGATTGATTACAGGGACAGACATCCTCTCCTCCTCTGGCTGGATTCAGGTTTAATGAGTCAGGCAAACAGCATAAAGTATAACCGAGATTATTGCAGCTGTTGAGGGATGAGCGATTGGCCCGGGGCAGGGCGGCGGATCAGCGCGAGACGATCTTCTGCTTGAGCTGCTGGAACTCCTCCATGGTGATCAAATCGTCTTCGAGCATTTTGACCAGCTGGTTGAGTTCTTCGACCTGAGGCGTGCGGGGCGCTTCGAGCTGCTTGACCTCATGAGTTCCCCCGACCTCGATCAGCTGCGGCTGCTGGTTGCTGTCGCCGAGCTTGACTGACGCCATGCCGCCGAGCAGGCTGATTTCGAGAGTGCGCCCCTGAAAGGCGGGATCGGTCATCAGGTCGGCGAGCTTGCGCTTGTTCTCGTGAAAACGACGGAAAAACAAATAGGCCGAACCACCCAAAACCGCGAGGCCGAGCAGCAGGATCAGGTAGCGGAAATCGTAAAGGCCTTTGATGAAGACTACGGCGAAGCCAAGCCCGAGGATCAGCAGAATGTGCAGCAGGAGGACAAAGTAGCCAAGGAAGACTCCGTTGAAGAGTCCCTTGTTCTGTTCGTTGGTCAGATTCATTTCTTGTCGTACATCTCTTCTCAGTTGCGTGGAATCGTTCAAGTCAGACTAGCATAAACCGATCGTTCTCGGTAATGACAAATCAAGGTAAGGGCGTCAGGTTCGTATCGATTTGTCTGGGTGGCTCCGATTTTAACAGAAAAAACCCTCTGCAAATGGCAAAGGGTCGATGGGTTCAGAAATATTTTTACTGCTGCGTCAGTCTCGCGTATGGCATTTGGCGCAGGGGAAGGTGTCAACATCCTGGTCGTTGTACTGACACTGGTCACAGGCCATCTGCTGGTTGGACCAGACCGGTTTGGTGACATTCGGCGCCACGAGCGTCGTGATGTCAGGCTGTTGCGGGTGTCCGGCGGTATTTTGCTTTTCCATTTAGTGACCTCCTTTTATCGTCTGACAGTAGACCGAAAAGTAGAACATCGTTATTCTCTTTCAAAATCAGATATTTGTCAAGTTTTGATGAGAACTGTCACGGGCATTCTGCTGGCGGCACTTCATGCGCAGGACGGCTCTTTGTTACAATAAGGGGTAAACACCGGAGGCTCAATCAAGGGAGTCGAATTATGGCGCTGGCTTATCCACTTGAAATCTTTTACGACGGGTCCTGTCTGGTCTGCTCAGCCGAGATCGATGTCTACCGCAAGCGGAACCCGGAGGACCGCCTGCGGTT
>CALZHR010000083.1 GCA_945787335.1 uncultured Desulfuromonadales bacterium | reverse complement strand
GGAGGCTATTGTTGTAAAGGACCAGGCGCAAATGGAAGCTGGGAGTCCAGAGCTGGCGGCTCTCCCTGCCCCTGCAGCGTCTGAACAAACAACTGAATCTGCGGCAATCTCAGCGGAGGAAAGCGATCAACTGCAACTGACTGACGCCCGGCCAGCCGCCGCCACAGCGCCCGACGTTGCCAGGACTTTGGCGGCGGACCCGCCACTGACGGATGACCCCGGAGCGGTGGACACCGCACCAGAGGCGGCTATTGAGGAGAATCAGGCGCAAAGGGAGGATGAGAATCCAGAGCTGGCGGCGCTCCCTGCCCCTGCGGCGCCTGAAGAAAAAGCGGAGCCAGTAGCAATCTCAGCGGAGCAAAGCGATCAACCGCAGCAGCCTGCCGCCCGTCCCGCCGACGCTGCGGCAACCACCATTGACCAGGCTCCGGAAGCGACCCGTCAACCGGCGGCAACCAATCCCGCATCAGAGGGCAAGGGGATTACTGCCGTAGCCAATGACCAACAAAGTGTTACGTCGAGCAGAATGCTGATAGTTTTTTCGATCGCGGCATTCATCCTCATGATCGCATATTTTCTTCGCGCTCAGGCCCGCAGGGGCATTGTCAGCGAAAGCGGGCCGACCGTTGATACGGAACCTGATCCCTCAGATGCCGCTGCCGGCGAATTGATTGAGCCCCAGGCTGACCAACCGACTGACAACCTGATGGCCGCTCCGACAGAGGATATGCATGAATCTTCAGGAGTCACGGTTGCGGCGACGCTTGAAATGGGCGCTGCTGCAGTCGAAGCCCTGGAAGAGCCCCCCCAGGACACAGTGGAAGTCATTTCTTCGGCGGATCGGCCGCAAATACCCGAAGTTGCGAGAGTGGAATTTGCTGAACCGGTCAACAGGAAGAAGCCGAAAACGACTGAACCGACCGAAGCGGCTTCAACCGCTGCCAGCGGCGCGGCCTCGACCATAGATGCCGAGGAAATTTTCGGCACCGAAGAACGCTGTGTGAAGAAAAAGAAAGACACCCGGGTCGGCAGCGCCATGGAGGCTATGATCTTTGGTAAAGAGGACAGAAAGCGATAGGGTTTCAAAGGGGGCAGACACTTCTCAGGAGCTTTATTGCCGCAAACGGTTGCGGAACGGCCGGTACAAAGGATCGCCGATCAACACCATCTGCCAGGAGAGATAGGGCAAACTCAGGAAATAGCTTTCGACCAGCGTGTAGTAGCCGTCGAGCAGATAGGTGAAAAACGGCTCGGGCAAAGGAAAACCGTAAACGTAGGGTTCAGCAACCGGTCCGACAGTCGCCGCAACCCCGTCTTCGAGCAATCGTTTGCACCAGAGCTGGCTCCCTGCCCTTTTCAAGGTCACACATTCCGCACTGGCGATATGGTAGGCCACCGCGCCGGGCTGCCATTCAAAGGCGTCAACGTATTTCGCCAGGCTGTACCAGCCGCTGTAGAGTGCCGCGAGCGGCGCTTCCCCCGACTGAAAGAGACGCTCCTGCTGATCGATTACCACCGGCATCCGGGTCAGTTTCTTCGCCTGCCGGGCGGCCCGGTGGAGTGAATTGTCATACAGCGCGTAGCCCTTGAGCCGGTCCTGCTCGGCCGGCTGCGGCCAGCGGGCGTCGAAATAGACCCGGCCCCGCAGCCCTTCGGCTTCCGCCTGGAGGCTGTCGGCGATCATCCGGCGGACGATCGCCGGAGTCGGCCCGTCGAGCCGGGCGACCAGCAGCACCTGCTGCTTGGCCAGCTGCGGCCGGTCCGATAGCTTCTGAAAACCGACAAAGTAGGGATTCAGCAGCCAGCGTTCGAGGGGATAATTATCATTGAGCACCAGGGCCAGTTCGGAATCGAGCGCGGCGAGCTGATCGCGGCGGTCCAGCTGCTTGATCCGCTGCTCCAGTCGGCCGGCCTGCCCGGCCAGCCGCTGCCGTTCCTCCGCAGCCAGTTCCGGCCGCTGGTCCAGCTGCCAGTCGATCTCCCGTTTCTCGAACTTCAGCTCCTCCAGCCGTTTCCAATCCGTATGACTTAATTCAGGCGCCGCGACACGCAGCGGCAGGCCGTAAAACAGCACCAGGCACTTGATCGGCGGCAAAACAGTCCGCTTCTTCAGAAACTCGCGCAGCGGCAGGACCAGTTGTTGAAGATACTCCTCCCGGCTGCAATCCTCAGTGTCGCCCATGCGGACCGTCAGCAGGTTGGTCGGCGGAATCTGCCGTTTCTGCTGATAATAACGGGCCAGCGCAAGGCTCTCGGCAGCGTTGCGATTGGCGATCAGCAACACCTCTTCCGGCTGAAGGGCGCAGCAGACTCCGGCCGCGCCGAGCAGCAAGCCCAGGTTCAACATTCCGACCGCCAGCCATCTGCGCCAGCCCGAAGCAAGCAACCGCGGCGGCAATAGCGGCGGCAATAGCGGAAATCTCTCACAGGGTAATGACAAGATTCTCATCCCAAGCAAAAAAAAGTCAGTTAACTGCGCTCGTATTCATATCTTACCCGCAAATTGAACCGGATGACGGAGGAGACGATGAAAATCATGCCGCGAGACTATCAGCCAAGTGAAACGGAGCCCTCCATGAACGATCAACATCAGGAATCTTTCCGCCGCCGGCTGATCGCCTGGCGCAGGCAACTGTTCGCGGCGAGCCGGACATCGCGGCAGCGGATTCTGCATGAGGGGAAATGTGGTGGAGACCTGCTGGATCAGAGCGTTGCAGAGCCCGCAAGAGTGGCGCCAGCGGGAATATCAACCGGCGACGAGCAACTAATCGTCCTGCCGCAACGACAACGATTCCTTATAGACCTCGCTGCCCGGGACGCCGAACTGGCGGGCCACCTGCTTGACGATCTCTTTCCAGCTCAGGTCGGTTTCGTCGCGCAGCTTCTGTAACGCCTCGCGTACCGTCCCTTGCGGCTCTTCCGGCGGTGCCGGGGCGATCAGCAGCACCAGCTCACCCCGCACCCGGCCGGCGGAAAAGTGCTCAAATGCCGCGACGGCGGTGCCGTTGAACAGCTCTTCGTGCCGTTTGGTCAATTCGCGGGCAATCGACAGCTCCCGTTCCGCACCGCAGATCTCAACGATATCAACAAGCGCAGCCTGGAGCCGATGGGGGGTTTCGTAGCAAGCCAGGGTCTGCGTTTCTGCGGCATACTGCTGCAGCTGCCGGCGCCGTGCCTGCTGCTTGGCGGGGAGAAAGCCGATGAAGCGAAACGCGTCGGTCGGCAAACCGGCAATCGACAGCGCCGCGACCAGGGCCGAAGGACCGGGGACCGCCACGACCGCGATACCGGCCCGGCGACAGCGGGAGACCAAACGGTAGCCGGGGTCGGCGATACAGGGGGTTCCGGCGTCGGAGATCAGCGCCAGCGACTCCCCCTGCTGCAGCCGCGCGAGCAGCTGCTCGGCGCGCGCTTCTTCATTGTGCTCGTGGTAGGAGATCAGCGGCGTTTTGATCGCGTAGTGGTCAAGCAGCTTGCGGCTGTGGCGGGTATCCTCGGCGGCGATCAGCGCCACCTCCTGCAGCACCCGGACCGCCCGGTGGGTCATATCTTCGAGATTGCCGATCGGCGTCGCCACCACGTAGAGCGTTCCGCTCACTCAGAGCTCCTCCAGCTGCCGCAGCCAGAGGTCGACACAGGCATCGCTCGGCATCCGCCAGTCGCCGCGCGGCGAAAGCGCCACGGTCCCGATCTTCGGGCCGTCCGGCAAACAGGAGCGCTTGAACTGCTGAGAGAAGAATCGTTGGTAGAACTGGCGCAGCCAGTGGCACAGCTCAGCGCGGCTGAAGTCGTCGCCGAAGGCCTGCTGCGCCAGCATCAAGACCTTTTTCGGCGCGAAGTGCATCCGCACCACCTGGTAGAGGAAGAAATCGTGCAGCTCGTAGGGACCGACCACCTGCTCGGTGAACTGGCCGATATTCCCCTCGGCGTCGGGCGGCAGCAGCTCAGGCGAGACCGGCGTGGCGCAGATGTCGTGGAGAATCCGCGCCGCCTCTCCTTCGAACTCGAAGGTCGCGCACCAGTCGACCAGGTAGCGGACCAGGGTTTTCGGCACCCCGCAGTTGACCGCGTACATCGACATGTGGTCGCCGTTGTAGGTACACCAGCCCAGCGCCAGCTCCGACAGGTCGCCAGTGCCGATCACCAGCCCGCCGACCTGGTTGGCGACATCCATCAGGATCTGGGTCCGCTCGCGGGCCTGACTGTTTTCGTAGGTGACGTCGTGTACCGTTTCATCGTGGCCGATATCCTCGAAATGTTGCAGGACCGCGCTGTCGATCGGGATAATTCGCAGCTCGACACCGAGCAGTTCCGCCAGATTCTCGGCGTTGCCGCGGGTGCGCGCGGTGGTGCCGAAGCCCGGCATGGTGATCGCGACGATCCCCTTGCGGTCGAGTTCGAGCCGGTCGAAGGCCTTGACCGTCACCAACAGCGCCAGGGTGGAGTCGAGTCCGCCGGAGAGGCCGATGACCACCTGCTGACTGCCGGTATGCCGCAGCCGCTTGACCAGCGCGCTGGTCTGCAGCTGGAAGATCTCGTGACAGCGCGCGCAGCGCTCTTCATCATCCGGCGGTACAAACGGGGTGCGCTGCAGGGGGCGCTGCAGAGCAGTGACAGGCTCCGACGATAACGGAAAACTCTGAATGCGGAAGTTATGCTCTGGATGACCGCTGGCGAAGCTGCTGTTGCGTTGCCGTTCGCCGATCAGTCGCTCCAGATCGACATCGGCGACCGCCAGCTGATTGTCGAACTGAAAGCGTTCAGTTTGGGCGAGGATCTGGCCGTTTTCGGCAATCAGCGAATGGCCGGAGAAGACCAGGTCGGTGCTCGATTCGTTGGGTCCGGCCGAGGCGTAGGCGTAAGCGGCGAGGCAGCGGGCCGATTGGGAGGCGACCAGCGAGCGACGGTAAGCCTGCTTGCCGAGAATCTCCGGGCTGGCGGAGAGGTTCAGCAGCAGGGTGGCGCCGACCAGCGCCTGCGAACCGGACGGCGGGGCGACGGCCCAGGCATCTTCGCAGATTTCGATGCCGACCAGGCAAGCGGGGTGATCTTTGGCGCGGAACAGCAGGTCATCACCGAAAGGAATCTGCAGATCATCGATCAGCAGATAGTTGCTGCTGCGTTCCACCGCCGAGCTGAACCAGCGTTGTTCATAGAATTCGCCGGTGTTCGGCAGGAAGGTCTTCGGCACCACGCCGCAGATCTCGCCGTCCGCCAGCAACACGGCGCAGTTGAACAGGCGCCCGCCGGCCGAGAGCGGCGCGCCGACCACCAACACCAGCTGCTGCTCGGCGGTAAACCGGGCCAGTTCGAGCAGCGCCTGTTCCACCTGGCGTTGCAGGGGCTGCTGAAAAAACAGGTCGCCGCAGCTGTAACCGGTCAGGCAGAGTTCGGGAAAGACCAGAAAGCGGCATTGCCTCGACTTCGCCTGGCAAGCCAGCAGGCAGATCTGCTTGAGATTGAAGTCGACGTCGGCCAGGCGCAGCTCGGGGGTCGCAACCCCGAGGCGCAGCAACCCGTAATCAGCCAGCTCGATCGTGGCAGTTGTTCGACTGTTTTCGGTCATCTGTCTCTCCTGTTGCGGCCACGGCCAGTCACGCGCTGATGCCGAAAGCATCGGGCAGATGGGTAATCTCGGCGCTTCCATCACTCTGGCACAGAATTGCCACGACATCAAATCGCGGCTGCAGCTTGCCGGGCTTTTCCTGGGCCAGATACCACTGAGCGGTGCGGATGATCTGTTGCTGCTTGCGCAAGCCGACCGCCTCCTGCGGCGTGCCGAAAGTGGTGCCACGGCGGGTTTTCACCTCGATGAACAACAGCTGGCGCTGCTGCCGGGCGATGATATCGATCTCGCCGACCGGGGTCCGATAGTTGCGAACCAGTATCTTGATCCGCTGCCGCTTCAGATAAGCGACCGCCTGCTCCTCCCCCCAGGCCCCGAGTGCCTGCCGCTGCTTGCTCATTTAACGCTCCAGGTGCTCCTTGACCCCGGCAAAAGTCAGCCGGTGATGACGACTTGGCCCGAGTTCGGCAATCGCCCGTCGATGCTCAGCCGTGCCATACCCCTTGTGCTTGGCGAAACCATACCCTGGCTGCTGCCGGTCGAGGCTGCACATGATCCGGTCCCGCACCACCTTGGCGACCACCGAGGCCGCAGCCACCGACAAAGACCGGCTGTCTCCCTTTTTCAGGGTCTGCTGGCTGGTCGCCAGCGGCAGCGGCGTAATCCCGTCAATCAGCAGATGATCGGGCGACGGGGTCAGCCGCGCCACCGCCCGCTGCATCGCCCGCAGGGTCGCCTGCAGAATGTTCAGCCGATCGATCTCGGCCGCGGTCGCCACCCCGATTCCGACGGCAACGGCCTGCTCGTGAATCTGCGGGTAAAAGGCGTCGCGCTTTTTCTCGCTGAGCTGCTTGGAATCGGTCAGTCCCGGCAGGCTGAACCCTGCCGGCAGAATCACCGCGGCCGCAACCACCGGTCCGGCCAGCGGGCCACGGCCGGCCTCGTCGATGCCGGCAACCGCCTGCGCACCACGGCTACGGGCCTGCTCCTCAAAATAAAGGGTTGAAATAGTTGCGTCGGCAAACAGGTCAAGATTGGTCATCACTTACACCACTGGCGAACCCAGCTTCCGAAAAATAAAAAAAAGCCCCCGACAGTTGCCGGGGGCTTATCTTACCTAATTCAACCTGATCAGGCCATACGCTTTTCGGGAATCCGCGCCGCCTTACCACGCAGCTTGCGCAGGTAGTAGAGCTTGGCGCGACGAACCTTGCCGAAGCGAACCACTTCGATCTTGTCGATGCTCGGTGAGTGCAGCGGGAAAATCCTCTCGACACCGATACCTCCGGAGATCTTGCGCACGGTGTAGGAAGAGCCGAGGCCGCGGTTGAGGCGCTTGATGCAGACCCCCTGGAAAATCTGGATCCGCTGCTTGTCGCCTTCAGTAATTTTAACATGCACCTTGAGCGTATCGCCGGCCTTGAAGATCGGGATATTCTTCTTGATTTGTTCCTGTTCCAAACGATCGATGATGTTCATCCTTCATCCTCCTCGATGTATCAATCCGCTTATTCTGTAAGTCGGTTTCTGTATTTTTGCCAAAGCAGGTAACGACCTGCCGGTTAATTCTCATTATCCTGCGCTGTACCCCGCAGGCGGGAGAGGATTTTGCGATCCTCTTCTGTCAGTTCCGCTCGTTCCAATAATTCGGGCCGCCGCTGCATGGTTCGCAGCAGTTGCTGCTCGCGCCGCCAGCGGGCGATCCTGCCATGATCGCCGGACAGCAGCACCTCTGGAACCGCCATGCCGTCAAACACTGCCGGGCGGGTGTACTGCGGATATTCCAGCAGGCCGTCCGCGAAGGAGTCGGTCTGCGCGCTGCCGCTGCAACCGAGCACCCCGGGCAGGAACCGGGCGATGGCGTCGATCATGACCATCGCCGGCAGCTCGCCGCCGGTTAATACAAAATCCCCCAAAGAGTACTCAGCATCGACCAGCGATTGGCGGACCCGCTCGTCGAACCCTTCATAGCGACCGCAGAGGAAAATCAGCCCCTCCTCCTGTGCCAGCTGTTGCGCATGCTGCTGGCTGAACGGCTGCCCCTGGGGGGTCATCAACAGCACCTTGGCGCGCGGCGATTTCTGTTTCAGCGCGGCCAGGGCGCGGGCGATCGGTTCCGGCTTCAGCACCATGCCGTCGCCACCGCCATAAGGGGTGTCGTCGGTCACCTGGTGCTTCCCTTCGGCCCAGTCGCGCAGGTTATGCGCCCGGACCTGCAGCAGCCCCTGCTTGGCCGCCCGGCCGAGAATGCTCTCCTGCAACGGCGAGTCGAACATCCCCGGAAACAGCGTCAGAACGTCAAAGATCATTTCTTCTCTGGAACCAATCCGTCCGGCAGGTTGACCCGCATGATCCGCTGTTCAAGATCGATCTCCCGAATGAACTGTTCAACCGCGGGAATCTGGACTTCACCATAATCGCCCTTGACCACATAGGTGTCATGAGCGGCCGTGGAATAAAGAGTCTTGAGCCGGCCGATTTCGCCATGGCGTGCGTCAAAAACCTTTAGTCCGTCAAGCTGATGCCAGTAATACTCGTCATCCGCAAGTTGCGGCAGCAGCTCCTCGGGGAGCAGAATACTGCTCCCGACCAGTCGTTCCACCTGGTCGAGCGACTCAAACCCCTGCAGACGCAATAAAACCTGCCCTTTGTGCAGAGACTGACGGCAGGGTTTTGCGGTCAGTTGTTCGCCCGTGGGCAGGCGCATGTGAACCTGTTCGATCTGCAGCAACATTTCAGGATCGCCCGAAATCGGCCGAACCTTCAGGTCGCCACGTAAGCCGTGAGTCCCGACTATTTTTCCGATCTCCAGCAGAGACCCTGATCGGTCGTCCATCAAATTCATCCGCCTAGTTGACCGTTCAGTGCCCGGAGCTACTCCATGATCTGCAGCGAGGCCCGGCGATTTTCGCGGGTTGCCTTGGCGTTCAGCAAGGTCCGCATCGCTTTGGCGTTTCGCCCCTGTTTGCCGATGATCCGACCCATGTCTTCCTGGGCGGCGGCCAACTTTACGAGAACGGTTCCGTCCTCGGTCTCTTCTTCGGAGATGACGATCTCGTCAGGCTTCTCGACCAGGGACTTGGCGATGTACTCGATCAGGTCTTTCATGGGTCATCCTCCGGGTGGTTAGGGGCCGTTGCCCCGGATTCGGACCAGTCAGGCTCAGGCTTTAAGCAGTCGCCTTAGTCTTGAACTTGGCCCAAACACCGGCGGTACGCAATAACCGGCGAACCGTATCGGTCGGTTGAGCACCCTTGTTGAGCCATTCAAGGGCACGCTCTTCCTGGAGATTCTGCAGAGGCTGCTCATGGAGCGGATCGTACTGCCCCAGAGTCTCGATAAACCGGCCATCCCGTGGAAAGCGCTCGTCGGCCACTACGACCCGGTAGAACGGCTTCTTTTTTGCGCCACCGCGGGCGAGCCTGATTTTTACTGCCATGCTGTTTTTCCTCCTGGTGCTTCTTTATGTTGTATGTTTTGAGAATAGCAGAAATCTATTCTTTCTCTATTCCGTACGTCAAAAAGGGAGTCCGCCACCACGGCCGAGCATCCCCTTGAGCCCCTTGGGACCCATCTTCTGCATCTTTTTCATCATCTTCTGCGCTTCGGTGAAACGCTTGAGCAACTGATTGACATCCTGCACCCGGGTGCCGCTGCCGTTGGCGATCCGCAGCCGACGTGAGCCGTTGAGGATCTTGTGGTTCAGCCGCTCCTTGCGGGTCATCGAGCGGATGATCGCCTCGATCTTCTTTAACTCGTCCTCGGGAACCTGCATCCCCTTGGCCTGCTTGAGAGCCTTGCCGGCACCGGGGATCATCTTCAGCATCGAATCGAGCGAGCCCATCTTTTTGATCATCTGCATCTGCTCGAGGAAGGTTTCAAGCGTGAAACCGTCCTTACGCAGCTGCGCTTCCATCGCCGCGGCGTCTTCCGCTTCGACAGCCGACTGGGCCTTTTCGATCAGGCTGAGGACATCCCCCATACCGAGGATGCGCTGCGCCATCCGGTCAGGATGAAAATGCTCGAGGGCGTCGAGCTTCTCTCCCATGCCGATCAGCTTGATCGGCTTGCCGGTCACGGCACGAATCGACAGCGCCGCACCACCGCGGGCATCGCCATCCAGCTTGGTGAGGATCACCCCGGTCAGCGGCAGCTGCTGGTCGAAACTGGCGGCCACGGTCACCGCATCCTGCCCGGTCATCGCGTCAGCGACGAACAGGATTTCCTGCGGCGCGACGTTGGCCACGATCCGCTTGAGCTCATCCATCAACGTGCCGTCGATGTGCAAACGCCCGGCGGTATCGAGAATGATCGTGTCAAAGCCGTTCAGCTCGGCATACTGCCGGGCCCTGGTGCAGATATCGACCGGGTCCTGGCCCGCTTGAGTATCGTAAACCTCAATGTCGAGCTGGCGTCCGAGAGTTTTCAGCTGCTCGATCGCCGCAGGCCGGTAGATATCGGCCGGAACCAGCAGCGGATTGCGCTTTTCACGGCGCAGCTTCAGCGCCAGCTTGCCGCAGGAGGTGGTCTTACCGGCCCCCTGCAGGCCGCAGAGCATCAACGCCACCGGCGGCTTGGCCGCCAGGTCGAGCTGATTGTCTTCCCCTTCCCCCATCAGGCTGGCCAACTCTTCGCGGACCACCTTGATCACCTGCTGAGCCGGGGTCAAACTCTTGAGCACGTCCTGACCGACGGCCCGCTCGCCAACCCGGGCGACGAAATCCTTGACCACCCGGAAGTTGACATCAGCCTCAAGCAGCACCAGGCGGATCTCCCGCATGGTCGCCTTGATGTGCTGTTCGGTCAGTCGTCCGTGCCCGCGCAGCTTCTTGAAAACTGAATCGAGCTTATCAGAAAGTGTATCAAACATAGTGCTGTCGTCGAAAAATCCACGAAGGGCTAAATATAAAAAAGCGCCCCACTCAATGTCAAGCCAAAATCCCCTAAAAAACAGGGGCTTCGACTAAAGTTTCACAAATTCGCCATCCTGCTTCAGCCAGACTTCCGCCGGAGGCAGTTGCGCTTCGCCGAGCAGCGCCTCGATCTCGTCCCTGGCTTGCTGGGCATAGCGGATCGCCAGACCGCAATCGGAGGTCAACTGGCGCGGCACCGGGATCAACAGGATCTTCTGCTTTCCCTGTTTCAGAACCTTTTCCGCCTTCATGACCCGATGGATCGAGTGGAAAATCGCCACACAGTCCCCGTTGTTGACCACCAAGCTCTCCTTGTTTATTCGTCGCTGGCCCAGTCCGGCCGCGCATCATGCCACGTTTGCCCCTGACATGCAAGGGAGTATTGTCAGTTAACGGCGATTGCAGCGATTGACACTCCTGCAGGGTGAAGAGTAAAGTATTCGGCGAGGCTAAGAACCTCCTCATCCACCCGAAGGGACCACCTGAAGTGCACTCTGAACAAGTTCTCCCCCTGGCGGCGCTGGTCGTTTTCGCCTTCGGCGTCAACCTGCCGCTCGGCTACCTGCGCGAAACCAGCCGCAAGTTCTCGCTGCGCTGGTTCATCCTGATCCACCTGTCAATCCCTTTCATTGTCGTTTTGCGCGGCATGCTCGGCTTCGGCTGGCTGCTGATTCCCGTCACCCTGGCCTGCGCGGTCGGCGGCCAGCTCGTTGGCGGCCGGATGCGACGGAGCCGCCCTGAATGAGCCGCTCGGATCGTCCACCGATGAAGCAGGCGCAGAAGGTCGGCAACCTGCTGCGGGAGGTGCTCGGTGCCCAGGGGCTGGATGAGAAGCTGTCACGATACCAGGCATGGCTGAT
>CALZHR010000082.1 GCA_945787335.1 uncultured Desulfuromonadales bacterium | reverse complement strand
GGCCTCAGCAGCTGTCAGTCTATCGCTTTTCCAGCGCCGAAGAATCGCTCTTGCGCGGTCCATTCGAACTTGGCGTCGGAGTCACCGGGGCGATTTTGAAAACGCACCACGAATTGATCCTGGCTCCAGTGCGGGCATCGTCTCCGGCAATTCCATATTATTGCAGCAATCAGACAGTCGGCAGTTTTCTTGCTGTGCGTCTGCCTTTCGACAAGGAGACAGCGCCGCAGGATCTTGCGTTGCTCTGTTTGGATCGAAAGGCAACTGATGGCTGGAGCGAGGGGGAGCGGCAGCTGATTTCGTTAACCGCAGAGAAGCTGGTCCGCGAGGTTCAGCAGGCGCGCGCGCTGTTCTCCAGTGACCGCGAACGGCACGCCTACCGGCGGGCGTTTGATGGCCTGCAGCAATTGAATGCCGCGCTCGGCCTGCGCTCCGCCTTCGAAGCCACTGCAAGAGCGATCCGCAGCATCGTCCCGCCCGACTTTATCGCCATCAGCCTGGCGGAGGAAAGTCAGCACCGGATCGCCTATTCCGAAGGGGAGAATGCTGAAAAACTTGCCGATCAGGTGTTTCCGAGGGAGCAGGGGCTGGTCGGGCAGGTGCTGAAGTATTCGCGCACCTTGCCGGACAAGGCCGATTACAATGGAACCTCACCGGTATTCAGCGCTGCTCACCTGTTCGCCGAATACCGTTCGCTGATGATCGTACCGCTGCGTCGGGACGAAGCCTCAACCGCGGGAGCGTTGATCGTCGCTGCCAGGCAGCAGGGGGCCTTCAGCCGAACCTGCCGGGACATCCTGGAGCTGGTCGCGACACAGGTGGCGATCAAGATCGATCTGGCCCATTCCCACGAACAGATCAATCGCATGGCGACCATCGACAGTTTGACCGGAATCGCCAATCGACGCGCCTATCAGTGCGGTTTCGAGGCGATGCTCGACCGGGCAAGCCGCCGCGCTGGCGGGTTGCACCTGGTGCTCTGCGATATCGATCACTTCAAGCGGATCAACGACACTTACGGCCATCCCTTCGGGGACGAGGTTCTGCGACAGGTGGCCAAGCTGTTCGAAAGTGTCGTCCGCGCCGTCGACCTGGCGGCCCGCACCGGTGGAGAGGAGTTTGCCATTCTGCTCGAGGACGCCGACGAGCAGGGGGCCTGGAAGGTTGCCGAGCGGCTGCGGACGCTGGTGGAAGAGCTCGATGTCCGTTGTCAGGGAGAACGGGTGCCGGTGACCATTTCCCTCGGTATCGCGGCTTTCCCAGAGCACGGCAGGAGCATGGAGAAGCTGGTCAGCTGCGCCGATCAGGCCCTTTATCAGGCGAAACGCTCAGGGCGCAATCGAACCCTGCGCTGGGACGAACAGTCAGCTCCGGGCCCGGGCTAGGTTTTTTTCAGCAGCACCGTGCTGAATTCGCTGAGCATCCGGTTTTCCAGCACCTCGCAGCCCAGCCGGGCATATGTCTGTCGCACATCGAAATTGTATTCCCAGAGAATTCCTGACAGCAACAGCAGCCCTCCGGACCGGGTCTTTTCGACCAGCTGCTTTGCGACCTGCAGCAGAATGTCGCCGTAGATGTTCGCCAGGACCAGGTCAAAATCCCCTGTAGTCAAATCATCGAGGGTACCGCAAAGGTGATCGACCTGTGGTCCCAGCTGGTTCAGCCGGCAGTTGGTGCGGCAGGTCTGGACCGCACCCGCGTCGATATCGATACACCAAACGTGTCCGCCACCAAGCCGCAGCGCCGCCAGCGCCAGGATGCCGGTGCCGCTGCCGAGATCGAGGATCTTCTCGTTGCCGGACAAAGGGAGCTGCTCAAGACACTTCAGGCAGCTGTCGGTGGTTTCATGCTCTCCCGAGCCGAAGGCGCCACGCTCCATCAGCAGGTTGATCTTGTCATCCTGCGGGACAGGGCAGTCTGGCGGTAGGACACGAAACTGACTGCCGATCAGGAAAGGTTGGTAGTGGTCTTTCATTGTTTCTCCAGCTCAGGTCACACAGAGGAAATCCTGCCCCTCCAGCAGTCGGTTCTCGCGGCACCAGTCGCGAATCAGCTGCCGGGCGCCCTTGGCTCCGACCGTGACCAGGATCTTGTCCTTGGCGCGGTACTGGTCCGGGCTCAGCACTCTGGCGTGGTGGATGGTCTGGCCGATCTTGTTGCGGTCGATGTCGATCCAGCAGCCGACCTCGATCTGCTGCTTCTGCAGCGCTTTGCGCCAGGCTTTTCCTTCCTGCCCCGCGCCCCAGAGCGTGACCTGTTTTGTCGCGGCGAGGACGTCTTGTCGCAGGTAGTGGGCCTTGCAGGCACGAAACGCCTCAAGGGTGCAGTTTTCCGCGGTGCGGGTCAGCCGTTCGGGGCGATCGCGCCAATAGAGAAGGGTTTGCGGCAAGCGCTCGAAGCGCTCGCCCTGCAGTGCCAGTCGCAGCCAGAGGTCGTAATCCTCGGCCCAGCCTGCGTCCCGGTAGCCGCCACAGGCGAGGATGACCTGCCTCCGGTACATCACGCTCGGATGGGCGAAGGGCGATTCGACATAGAGGTCGCGCATGATATCAGCGTGCTGCAAATGGCTGTTCTGCCAGCGCTCATAGGCGTGCATCCCCCCTTGCAGCTGCGGTCGGGGGAAGTGCCGCACCCGGCTGGCGACCAGGGTCAGCGTTGGGTCTTGCTGCAGCGCGGCAAGCTGCAGGGCCAGCCGCTGGGGATGGGCGATATCGTCTCCGTCGATCCGGGCGACGAAAGCGGCGCGGCACTTGTCGAGGCCGAAATTCAGCGCCGCGACCAGCCCCTGCGGGGGTTGTCGAAACAGTCTGATCCGATCGTCCGTAGCTGCGGCTGCGGCCAGAATTTTCGGCGTCTGGTCCTGCGAGCCGTCATCGACGGCGATCAGCTCCCAATCGCCCAGGGTCTGGCGCTGCAACGAACGGAGTGTGGCCGGCAGGTGCTGTTCCTCGTTACGGACCGGCAGCAGGATCGAGACCGCTGGCGTCATAGGGTGCCGGTGCTTTTCAGCAGCAGCAGGATCAGCGTGTAGCTGAAGGCCGAAGTCAGGGTGGAAAGCATGACGATCGAACCGGCCAGTTCGGCGTCCCCCTTCATCTGGTGGGCCATGATGTAGGTCGCGGTCGCCGCCGGGGTTCCGGCCATCAGGATGCCGATCCCCAGGTCGACGTTCTGCACCCCGAACAAGACCAGCAGCAGCGCGGCGGCGAGCGGCAGGAGAATCAGCTTGACCGTGCTGGCCAGGCTGGCCAGCAGCAGGTCCCCTTTAAGCCGCTCCAGGGAAAAAGACCCACCGATCGCCAGCAGGGCCAGCGGCAGGGTCAGACCGGTAGTGATGCCGAGGGCGCGATCGAGCACCAGCGGGATCGGCAGCTGCCAGAAGCTCCAGACGATGCCGAGAAACGAGGCGATGATCAACGGGTTCAGCGCCACTTGAGCCAGCCAGTTGACCTGCCCAGCCTCTGCGTTTTTTTTGTGGGGCAGCAGCAGGGCGAAAATTGCAAACAGGTTCAACACGGGCACCAGAAAGCCCATCAGGATGCCGGCCCGGGTTAATCCGTCCTCGCCATAGGCATTAAGACAGATGGCCAGCCCGACATAGGCCAGGTTGCCGCGAAAAGCCCCCTGGCAGAAGCTGCCCCGGATGGACGCAGGGTAGTTGCGCAGCCCCGAGTAGCTGTAGGTGAGCAGAAAACCGAACAGGATCACCAGTGACGACGCGATCACCAGTGGGCCGTTGAAGAATGTAGCAAAGTCGGCCTTGCCGATCTTGTGAAACAGTAGCAGGGGAAGAAAAACGACGTAGACCAGTCGATTGGTCTGTTGCAGAAAGCTGGCGTCGAACAGCTTCAGGCGCATCAGCAGCTGCCCGAGGCCGATCACCAGGAACACCGGCAGGACGATAGTGATGGTTTCGATGAGCAGGGGCATCCGGTTCCTCCAAGGCAGTGGCAGCATAGCCCAGAAGGCGATAACTGTCTATCCTGCAAGGGGCGAAAAGAGCTCCTCAATCAGTGCGCCCTCGAAGAGCCTGTGCCCTGGATCATTGTTTCAGGGTTATCAGCCTTGCCGGGCTGAGAGGAGGCATATTTCATTTGTCGCCGGGCTCGGCGCCAGCTTTAGAAAAATCCCATAAACTGCAAGGTTTGCTTTCGAAATAGACATGCAAGGAGAGCTTGTGTAGAATATTCTACAGACTTCGTGGATGGTTCTCTCCGGATACGTTAAGAAATGCCACTAATACTTGAAAATATCTTCAACAAGTTTTCTTTCAGTCTGAATCGGCAGCAGCAAAGGCGGCTGATTGCCCTGCTGACGATGGTCGCCGCCGTCACCGCACTGCATTATCTGACCGCTACCCAGCATTCAAGTGTGCATGATATTTACCGGCGGCTCTACTATGTGCCAATCGTTCTGGGCGGGATCTGGTTCTCCCTGCGCGGCGGGGTCGGCATCGCGATTCTGGTTTCTTTTCTTTACGCGCCGCACGTTCTTTTTCAGTGGGGACACCTGCCGTCGAGTCACCTTGAGCAGTACCTGGAAATCCTGCTCTACAATACCATCGGCTACCTGACCGGATTTCTCTCCTCGAAAGAGCACGCCCAGCGGCTGCGCGCCGAAGAATCGGCCCAACGTTTGACCGCCAGCTACGACAAACTGCGGCACCAGGCCGATCTGATCCTGGAGATTGAGGACCAGCTGCGCCGAGCCGACCGTTTGACCGCGTTGGGTGAGCTGTCCGCCGGCATGGCTCATGAAATCCGTAATCCGCTCGGTTCGATACGCGGGACGGCGGAGATCCTGCGCGACGCCTTCCCGCCGGAGAACCGCTACTCCGAATTCTCCCAGATCCTCATCAGCGAGGTCGACCGGCTCAACAAGGTGCTGGAGGACTTCCTCAGCTTTGCCCGTCCGAAATCGAGTGAAAAGAATGATTTCCGTCCCGATGAGGTCCTGCGCGAAGTGTTACAGTTGACCCAGCAGCAGGCAGCAAAGCAGCGGATCTCGATCAGCTGGGATGAACAGCCCCTGCCGGCGACACTCGGCAATGCCGCGCAATTTAAACAGGTCTTCCTGAACCTTATTCTCAACGCCCTGCAGGCGATGTCGGCTGGCGGACAGCTCAGGATCAGCACGACGCGCAGAGGCGAACAGGTCGAGATGGTTTTTCAGGATACCGGACCGGGGATTCCGCAGGAGTATCTGGATAAGGTGTTCAACCCCTTTTTTACCACCAAGGATGAAGGAACCGGCCTCGGGCTGGCGATCACCTACCGGATCGTTCGCAATCACTTTGGTCGCATCAGTGTCGCCTGCCCGCCAGAGGGGGGGACCGTTTTTACTTTGACGCTGCAGGCAGTCGATCATCTCTGCCAGGATGAGGAGAGTTATGGCGAAACAAATTCTGCTGATCGATGACGACGTCTCGCTGCGGCGGGTCACCGAGTTCAACCTGCAGGAAGCGGGGTATCAGGTTCTGGTTGCGGCCGATGGTGCCGAGGGGATCGCACTGTTTAAAAAGCATCGGCCGGCGCTGGTGATCACCGACGTGCAGATGCCGCAGCTGAGCGGCTACCAGGTGCTGGAAGCGGTGCTGCAGATCGAGCCGCAGACCCTGGTGATCATCATCACTGCCTTCAGCTCGGTGGAAAAAGCGGTCGAAGCGATGAAGGCCGGCGCTTACGATTACCTGACCAAGCCGTTCAGCCGCGATCAGCTGAGCCTGGCCGTTGCCAAGGCGTTCGAGTTCGGCAAGCTGCGGCGGGAAAACACCCAGCTCAAAGATGCTTTGGCCGGCAGTATCGATAACAGCCAGATTATCGGTCAGGCCCCGGTCATGCAGCAGCTGCTGACGCGGGTCGAGAAGGTCGCCGCCAGCCAGGCCTCGGTGTTGATCAGCGGCGAAAGCGGCACTGGCAAAGAGGTGATCGCCAAGGCCCTGCACCGTGGTTCGCCCCGAGCTGACGGGCCGTTTGTCGCCGTCAACTGCGCGGCGATCCCGAAAGATCTGATCGAGAGCGAGCTGTTCGGTCACCTCAAGGGTTCGTTCACCGGCGCGGTCAAGGATCGCAAAGGTAAATTCGCGCTGGCCGACGGCGGCACTCTGTTCCTTGATGAGATCGGCGAGCTGCCGATCGACCTGCAGCCGAAGCTGCTGCGGGCGCTGCAGGAGCAGGAGATCGAGCCGGTCGGCGGAGTTGCGGAACAGGTTGATGTGCGGGTTGTCGCCGCCTCCAACCGCGACCTGGAGGAGGCGATGCAGGCCGGCGCGTTTCGCGAGGACCTCTACTACCGGCTGGCGGTGGTGCCGATGACACTGCCGCCGCTGCGTGAGCGGAGAGACGACATTCCGCTGCTGCTGAATTTCTTTCTGCGCAAGCATCAGGCGGAAGTCGGGGTGAAATTTTCTCCCGAAGTCATCGAGCATCTGCAGAGCTACCCCTGGCCGGGCAATGTCCGCGAACTGGAAAATGTTGTCGAACAGATGCTGATTCTGCGTCAGGGAGACAGGCTGGAGATGTCCGACCTGCCGGTGCGCATCGGGCAACCGCGGGTTCCCAACAGCGGCGTGCTCAACCTGCCGGAGGACGGCTACTCGCTGGAAGACCTCGAGCGTGAGGCGGTCGAGGAGGCGCTGCGCCGGTGCGGAGGCAATAAATCTAAGGCGGCTGCCTTTTTACGCATCCCGCGGCACACTCTGCTGTACCGACTGGAAAAGTATCACATCCAGACTTAAGAGGAGTTTTTCTGCATGCTGATTCGTCAATTCACCCTGGTGATGCTGGGATTATTAATGTTGGCCTCCGCCGCGCCTGCGGCCGAGCGGCGCACCGCGGTCGTTGAAGCGATCGCCAAAGCGCGGGACGCCGTGGTCAATATCCGCACGGAACAGATCGTGCGCCGGCGCAGCAGCCCCTTCTTCGGCTTTGGCGATTCGATCTTCGATCAGTTTTTCACCGAAATGTTTCCGACCCGCAGCTACAAGACCCAATCGCTCGGCTCGGGGGTGATCATCAATTCGCAGGGCTATATCCTCACCAACGCCCATGTCATCGATAAGGCCTCGCGGATTTATGTCGCCCTGGCGGAGCAGCGCAAAGAGCTGGAGGCGACCCTGGTCGGCAAGGACAGCCGTATCGACCTGGCGGTGCTGAAGATCAAGGAGGAGGGGACTTATCCGTTTCTGCCTCCGGCGCGTTCCGACGACCTGCTGCTTGGTGAACCGGTGATCGCCATCGGCAACCCGCTCGGCCTCGGTCATTCGATCACCACCGGGATCATCAGCTCAATCCAGCGGCGCATCCAGGTCGGCGAGAACTACTCATCGGTCTTTATTCAGAGCGATACCCTGATCAACCCCGGCAACTCGGGCGGTCCACTGATCAACATCAATGGCGGGCTGATCGGCATCAACACCGCTATCGCCCGACAGGCCCAGGGGATCGGGTTTTCGATTCCGATCGATACTGCCAAACGGGTGCTCAATGACCTGATCGAGCATGGCCGGGTGCGCCGCGCCTTTCTCGGTGTGGTGCCGGGTGAGGTCGGTGAGTCGTTTGTCCGTTCGCGCGGCACCGGCGGCGTACTGGTGGAAGAGCTGCTGCCCGATTCGCCGGCCAAGCAAGCCGGCCTGCGGGTCGCCGATGTCATTCTCGCCATCGATGGCGTTCCTCTTTCTTCCATGGAACATTTTTACTCGCTGCTACAGACCTATACCCCGGATGACCGTTTACAGCTGCGTGTTCTGCGCGGGTTTCAGGAAATCGAGCCGAGTGTTGAACTTCGCGCCTTGCCCGATGGTTACCTGATGGCCTATACTCGGCGGGTTTTCGGCCTGGAGCTGATACAGGGCCGCCGGGGGCTGGTGGTGGAAAAGGTACGGGACGATTCACCCGCTGCCCGGGTCGGGATCCGGCGTGGCGATCTGGTGATCAAAATCGATCGTCTGGAGATCGGCAGCCTGGCCGATTTTGAAGAGCTGATGGAGCAGCGGCTCGGTCGCGTCCCGCTCGACTTTACCGTGGTGCGTGGTAACCGGGCCTACCGGGTCGAACTGCCCTGACGCCTGCAAACGAGGATACGAATATGCGTGTTTGCCTTAAATTCATACTCGCCATGATGTTTACTGTAGTGCTGGTGACCGGTTGCGAGAACGGCCCGGAGGAGTCGACCAGGAGTGCTCCCGGGGGAGTGCTGAATCAGCTGGCGCCCGATTTCACTCTGGCCGATATGCAGGGCAATCAGGTGACTCTCAGCCAGTTTCGCGGTAAAGTTGTCCTATTGAACTTCTGGGCGACCTGGTGTCCCCCCTGTCGGGAGGAGATGCCGTCGATGGAACAGTTGCACCAGCGCTACAAGGATCAGGGGTTGGTGATGCTGGCGGTCAACGTTGAAGAAGATGGCTATCAGGCGGTCAGCCGGTTTTTAGAGGGGAAAAATTACACTTTTCCGATTCTGCTCGATCGTGAGAATAATGTTCAGAACGCCTATAAAGTGTTCCGTTTTCCGGAAACCTTTGTTATTGATAAAAATGGCATCATCGTTGAAAAGCTTATCGGCGGCCGCGACTGGATGTCGGGGAAAGCCTACGCCTTGGTCAATTTTCTAATGGGCGGCTGACTGAGTAGAGGGAGTTGGGATGGACGCAGGGACTGACGTAACGATCTGGATCGCTTTTTCTGCCGGCCTGCTGTCTTATTTTTCTCCCTGTGTCTTGCCGTTGATCCCCTCCTTTTTGACCTACATCTCGGGCCTCTCCTTCAGCGAGATCAAAGACGCAAACGCCAGCGCCAAGATCCGCCTGACGGTCATTAGCCACTCGTTGGTTTTCATTCTCGGCTTTTCCGTGGTGTTTATTTCCCTGGGAGCGCTCGCTGGACTGGCCTCCGGTTCGTTCCAGATGCACATGCGCGAATGGCTCGGGGTGATTCAGAAAGTCGGCGGAGTGCTTATTTTCCTCTTCGGTATTCACTTAAGCGGCCTGTTTCACTTCGGCGCTCTGCTCGGGGAGAAACGGATTCACATCCGCAACAAGCCGACCGGTTTTGTCGGCACTTTTCTGGTTGGGATCGCTTTTGCCGCCGGCTGGACCCCCTGCATCGGGCCGATTCTCGGTGCGATTCTGGCGATTGCCGCCAGCAGCGCCGGCGGGGCGGCGCGCGGGGTGCTGCTGCTATCGGTCTACTCGCTCGGACTCGGCGTGCCTTTTTTGATCTCCGCAGTGCTCTTCCATTCGTTTTTGAGCTTCTTCGACCGCTTCAAAAGGCACATCCGTATGGTCGAGATCGTCACCGGCGTGCTGCTGATGATCGCCGGGGTCATGCTGTTCTTCGATCAGTTCGGTCGCCTGACCGGCTGGCTTTACCAGATTATCCCACCTTCGTTTGGGTAGTTGCATATTTTGCCCAATGCAGCCCCATAATGATCTGAAATCACCACTGATCTGATTTCGAACCTGTCCACCATTATCACCAAGATTGGTGGATCAACGAGTCTATAAAATCATAGCTGAGGCAGGGATTGCATACCGAAGCAACTTAAAGAAAAGGCCCAGCCTGGAAAATCAGCTGGGCTCTTGGGATGCCTTGGATAGGACGACTTCTGATAATGAATGGCCTTCCCCCTTCAATAAAAGGCATTGTCGGATTATGAGTCAATGTTGTACAGCTTTATTTTCTCCCACAGTGTTTTTCTGCTGATGCCAAGGAGCTCTGCAGTTCTTGTCTTGTTGTCTTTGGCAGACTTTAGTGTTCTTTTGATATGTATCTTTTCCGCTTCGGCCACCACTTCAGTCAGGGGCACAGGGGATGTAATTTTTTCCCGTTGCTTTGTAACATGCTTAGGAAATGAATCTATTGTAATAACATCGGTCGATGCAAGAGCGACCAATCGTTCCAGAATGTTTTTCAGCTCTCTGATATTGCCGGGATAATCATATTCATAAAAGGCCATGATTGCCTCGGGGCTCAATGTGACCTTCTTACCAAAGGTACTGTTATAATTTGCCAAAAAAGAGTCAATCAGGAGAGGAATATCTTCCTTGCGCTCTCT
>CALZHR010000081.1 GCA_945787335.1 uncultured Desulfuromonadales bacterium | reverse complement strand
GTTCCCGGAACCGTGGCCGGGCTGGCCCTGGCGTTGGAAAGGTATGGCACGATAAGCCTGCAGGAGGCGCTGGCGCCGGCCATCAAGCTGGCCGAAGAGGGGTTCATCGTCACGCAGCGCTTCAGCGACGGTCTCAAGGAGAAGTTCAAGTTGCTGAACAGGTGGCAGGCAACGCGCAAGATTTTCTACAAGCCGGATGGCAGTTATTATGCGCCGGGGGAGCGCTTCGTGCAGAAAGACCTGGCGGCGACCTTGCGACGGATTTCGGAGCATGGCGCCAGGGAGTTTTACTCCGGGAAAACCGCCGCGCTGCTGGTCGCGGAAATGGCCAAGCATGGCGGCCTGATCAGCATGGCGGATATGCAGAATTACGCTCCGCAGCTGCGGACACCGGTCCATGGCAGCTATCGGGGCTACGACATTTACTCCATGTCGCCACCCAGTTCGGGTGGCGTTCACCTGGTACAGATTCTCAATATTCTTGAGGGTTATCCGGTCTCGGAACATGGCCATAACGCGGCAACCACCATCCACCTGATGGCGGAAGCGATGAAGCGGGCCTACGCTGATCGTTCGCGCTATCTCGGGGATGAGGATTTTGTACCGGTGCCGGTGCAGCAACTCACCGCAAAGGAATATGCGCAGCGGCTGCGTCAGCAAATCAGTTTTGAGCAGGCGACGCCGAGCAGTACCATCAGCCCCGGCAAGCCGCTGCCCGCCGAGAGCGATGAGACCACGCATTTTTCCATCGTCGACAAGTATGGCAATGCCGTCTCCAACACCTATACCATCAACTTCAGTTACGGCTCCGGAATCATGGTGGAGGGGGCCGGGTTTCTGCTCAACAACGAGATGGATGATTTTTCGGCCAAGCCCGGGGTGCCCAACGCCTACGGCCTGATCGGCGGCACGGCAAACCGGATCGAGCCGAACAAGCGGATGCTCAGCTCTATGTCACCGACCATTGTCAAACATGAGGGGAAAAACTTCCTGGTGACCGGCAGCCCGGGCGGTTCCCGGATCATTACCACGACCCTGCAGGTGATCCTCAACGTCATCGATCACGGCCTGAATATCCAAAGCGCGGTCGCGGCTCCCAGAATCCATCACCAGTGGCTGCCTGACGAGCTGCGCGTCGAAGAGGGGCTCAGCCCTGACACCCTCAAGCTGCTTCGCGGGATGGGGCATGCCGTGAGTCAGAAACAAGCACTGGGAGCGTTTCAGTCGATTCTGATTCGGGACGGGATCATGTATGGCGCTGCCGATCCGCGCAGGTCGACGGCCCTCGCCGCGGGGCTCTGATCCTGATCGGGTCGGGACTGCGAAGGGGGCAAGCCTTACTGGCGACCATCGGCAGCAGGCCGGCCGGTGGTTCATCGCCTGGCGTTTTAGCCCGGCCCGCCCTGGTACTGCTGCAGCAGCAGGCTGCGATCTTCTAACTGGGCCGATTTTTGCTGTTCAAGCAGCTCGAGGTCCACTTCCAGGCTGCTGATTTCGGCATACATGTCTTTGATCTCCACCAGCAGCAGGATCCGCTCGGAGACCGGCGTTTCCTTGCTGATCAGCAGCGCCTCTTTGTGCAGAATCTCATCGTCCAGCAGCTCCAGCTGCTCGAGCGTCGCCTTGATCGAGGAGTTGGTCTGCTTGATCTGCTGCGTCACCGAGTAGATGTTCCGCCCGCGCTGATAACCGAGCCGGAAATCCTCTTCCAGTTCGGCAGAACAGACATTTTTGTAACCGCTGCCCTGCGAGCCGAGCCGGTAGCCCTT
>CALZHR010000080.1 GCA_945787335.1 uncultured Desulfuromonadales bacterium | reverse complement strand
TCGGCAGCCCGGCGGCGGCCAGTTTGGCAATCTGTTGCCGTAATGAGGCGTTATTCGCCAACTTTTCAGCGTGCAGCTCCGGGTAACCACCCCCGATATAGAGGCCCGCCAGATCTTCCGGCAATCGCTCATCTTTCAGGGGAGAAAAAGCCACCAGCTCGGCTCCGGCCCGCTCCAGCAAGCGCAGATTTTCCGGATAGTAGAAGCTGAAGGCCCGATCACGGGCGATGCCGATGCGCAGCGTCTTTTCGACGACCTGTTCAGAGGCAGCCGGTCTGGCCGCGACAGAGCTGCAGGCCAGCTGTTGCAAGGCGTCCAGATCAAGCTGCTGTTCGACCCAGTCGGCCAGTTTACCGCCATGTTCGCCGCTCAGGTCCTCGGCGGTCACCAATCCGAGATGCCGCTCCGGCAGAGCGATCTCTTCTGAGCGCGGCAGACAGCCGAATAACGGCGGCAGTCCCGGAATCGATTCAAGCGCTTCGCGCAGCAGCTGCGCGTGCCGCTCACTGCCGACCCGGTTAGCAATCACTCCGGCGACGTTCAACTGTGGATCGAAGTCAGCAAACCCTTTGACCACCGCGGCAAAGCTGCGCGCCTGGGCGCGGGCATCGATCACCAGCAGCACCGGCAGACCGAGCCACTTGGCGAGCTGGGCGCTGCTGCCCTCTTCGCAATCGCCGCTGACCCCGTCGAACAGCCCCATCACTCCTTCGGCGATCGCCAGCTTAGCAGCGACACTGCCACTGGCAAAGGTGTCGCGCAGCTGCTCCTGACGACAGAACCAGCTGTCGAGGTTGTTCGAGGGACGACCGCAGATAGCAGCATGGTGCCCGGGATCGATATAATCTGGACCAACCTTGAAGGGCGCAACAGCAACGCCCCGCCGCCGGAAAGCGGCCATCAGACCGAGGGTCAGGCTGGTTTTGCCGCTGCCGCTGGCCGGCGCAGCGATCAGAAGTCCGGGAATGCTATCTTCTATCATGTTTAATCAACCGATGATGCTCTTAC
>CALZHR010000079.1 GCA_945787335.1 uncultured Desulfuromonadales bacterium | reverse complement strand
TTCGCCCTCTGGAAGGGCGCCAAGCCGGGTGAGCCGAGCTGGGAGTCTCCCTGGGGGCCGGGGCGGCCGGGCTGGCACATCGAGTGCTCGGCGATGAGCTCGTCGCTGCTCGGGGACCGCTTCGACATCCTCGGAGGCGGGCGCGTGCTGTTCTTCCCGCACCACGAAAACGAGATCGCTCAGTCGGAGGCGGCCAACGACAAGCCGTTCGCCAAGTACTGGATTCACAACGGCTTTGTCAACGTCAATCAGGAGAAGATGAGCAAGTCGCTCGGTAACTTTTTCACCATCCGCGACATCCTCAAACAATACGATCCGGAAGTGGTGCGCTTCTTCATCCTTTCGGCCCATTACCGTTCGCCGATCGACTTCTCCGACCAGAACCTGGTCGAAGCGCAGGCTGGCCTCAGCCGCTTCTATGAAGCGCTCTTGAGCGCCGATCAGATGCTCGAAGGGGCCACCGAGGAGCCGGCGGAGAGCAGCGCTGGAACTGAGCTGGAAGCCAAGTTTCGCGCGGCTATGGATGATGACTTCAATTCCGCCCTGGCCATCGCCCACCTGTTCGAGGGGGTGCGGACCATGAACCGACTCTGCGCGACCAAGAAATTCCGCAAGAAGGCCGAGCTGGTCGCCCAGGTCCGTGATCTGCGCGCCAGCGTACTGAAACTCGGTGCTGTGCTCGGCATTTACAATTCGGATCCCGCCGCGTGGCTGGAGAGGGTCAAAATGGCCGGGCTGGCCAAGCTCGATATCAGCGTCGCTGAGATCGAAGCGCAGATCGAAGCCCGTAAGCAGGCACGGATCGACAAAGATTTTGCCCGTTCGGACGAAATCCGCGATGGGCTTGCGGCGCGTGGCATTGAGCTGCTCGATACGGCGCAAGGGACCAATTGGAAACTGAAGTAGCGAAAAATAACAAGTTGGGTAATTATTTCTGCATACAGTATTCTTTTCGCTTGCGACAACCCCTGACTGTGTTATTAATGTAGTCA
The DNA here is from genome assembly GCA_945787335.1 of uncultured Desulfuromonadales bacterium. GTDB lineage: Bacteria > Desulfobacterota > Desulfuromonadia > Desulfuromonadales > Geopsychrobacteraceae > Malonomonas. The sequence goes on along the minus strand of CALZHR010000079.1, from coordinate 22,294 downwards.
GGAGTTGCTTTATTGCAGTTTGGAGGTGGTAGGATGAAGCGTTTGTTGCTGTTGATGGTGGTTCTGCTGGTTGCCGGTAGCTTGAGTGCTCTGGCCGAGCATCACCAGGGCCCGGAAGAGGTGGCGTTCGAAACGACTATCGGAACAATTTCCTTTTTGCACATCAAGCATCAGGGGAAGATTTCCGACTGCACCGAATGCCATCACAAGGGGATCGACGAGGGGAAGTGCACCGGCTGTCATACCCTGGATGGGGTCGAAGGGGTTCCCAAGGCGAAACGGGCCTTTCACGGCCAGTGCAAAGGCTGCCACAAAAATTCCAGCGGTCCGACACGATGCAAGGACTGTCACATCAAAGACTGACCCGATCAGAACTGACTAGGGCCGCTTGCCAGAGCGGCCCTTTTTCGTTGCCCGCTAGAGGCTCAGCGGCGGTTCCTGCAGCTTGGCCAGCTGCTCCCGCAGTTCGAGGATATGTTCCCCCCAGTACTGCGGGCTGTTGAACCAGGGGAAGGTGCGCGGGAAGGCCGGGTCGTTCCAGCGCCGGGCCAGCCAGGCGCTGTAGTGCAGCATCCGCAAGGTCCGCAGCGGCTCGATCAGCTGCAGCTCCGCCGGGTAGAAATCGTAAAACCCGCAATAGCCATCCAGAATCTTTTCCAGCTGCCGGCGCTGCTGGTCTTCATTTCCCGAGAGCAGCATCCACAGATCCTGTATCGCCGGCGCCATGCGCGCATCGTCAAAGTCAACAAAATGTGGCGCGTCGTCGCGCCAGAGCATGTTGCCGCTGTGGCAGTCGCCGTGCAGGCGGATTTTTCTCAGCGGATCGACGCGTTTATAAATGGTCTCGATCGCCTGCAGCAGATCCCGGGTCAAAGACTGATAGGCCTCGCGGTATTCGTTCGGGATGCAGTTGGTACTGATAAAATCGACGCTGTTCTGGCCGAAACTCCGGATATCCAGCTCCGGCCGGTGGGCGAAGGGGCGGCTGGCGCCGATCAGGTGAATCCGGCCGAGCAGGCGGCCGAGCATCTGCAGGTGCTCCAGGTTGTCCAGCTCCGGCGGTTGCCCGCCCCTGCGCGGGAAGAGAGCAAAACTGAAATCGCCGTGCCGATGCAGGCTTTCGCCGGCGTTGTTGCACAGCGGGGCGACCACCGGCAGCTCGTGCTCGGCCAGCTCCAGGGTGAACTGATGTTCTTCGCGGATCTGCGCCTCACTCCAGCGCTCAGGTCGGTAGAACTTGGCGATCAGCGGCTGTCCCTCTTCGATCCCCACCTGGTAAACCCGATTTTCGTAGCTGTTCAGCGCCAGGATCCGGCAGTCGCAGCGGTAGCCCAAAGTTTCGATGGCGTCCATGATGAAGGCCGGGGTTAAACGGTCAAAGGGGTGCTGGCTTACATTTGTCTGCGACATTTTTCTCCTCGTTAAAACGAATCTGGCTAGGCAGTCTACTCTTCGGCAAGTCGCTAGTAAAGTGGCTTGCTGGGGCTTGGCGCTAAAACCCATAAATAGGGGATAGCCTGGTACCGTTCCAATTATAACTTGTCAGGTGATAGTTCGGTGCTATTAATTAAAGATAAAAGGTGTGACAGCCGACTAACCATTTGGTTCGGATTTTCGAGGAAGGAGCTGCTTTATGCGTGGTGGCCATATTCTCCCGGTGTTTTGCCTGGTAGCATTGCTTGCTTTTCTTCATCCATCTTTCCTTCAACCGGCATCGGCTGATGAGTGGCAGGTGGATAAATTCGGAGATCGCTATAAGGTCGTGGCGGAGGTGAAGGGGGGCTTCGACAATATCGTTAAAATAAATGAGATCTTCATGGGCTGTGTGCCGGCCGGGCTGTCGCGAGGCATGTGGAACCTTGTGGCCAACCCGAAAGGAGTTATTCCAAAACCAAGAGAGCCCAAGAAGGGACATAAGAAGTTCAGTGCCCAGGATTTCCATGATGCATTGCTGGATAAGTTGAACTACGTCGGACCTGGGGGAGCTACGGAATCTTCAGGTGGTGCCGATGAGGTGGATTGCGAGGTGGATGAGGATGAAGCCAGTGGCAGTTCTTCCGAGGGGGCTGGGGTCACTGAAGGGATGGCAAATTGGGCCAAAGCCAAAGATGAACTCGCCGCGAGCATGGGTTACAGCATTACCACCACCGTGCACAAAGCACCCAAACGAGGGACCAGTCACCGCAAGTTTTTCCAGAAGCTCATTCAGGCGATTAACCTCGGCCAGTCTGTTGAGCTTTATATTAACGGGCACCTTTCTTTTATCGGCCAGATTAGGGAGTATGAAAATGGAAATATCGGCTTAATTATGGCCGATGATAAGAAACCTGATGGTGAAAAAGAGGAAACCACCAAGCGCGGGCCGTTTAAATTTAATCCGAAAACCGGCAAATGTGTCAGCGCCGGCTTCAGCAAAATTTACATTTTTGGGGCCTTGATTGAAAAGTAAAGCAGCTCAGCCCAACCCCTGCAGCTGCGGCCAGAGCAGGGAGAGGCCGATTCCCCACATGATCAGGCAGATCAGTCCGTCGAGGCAGCGCCAGGCGAGCGGCTTGCGGAACAGCGGCGCGAGCAGGCCGGCGCCAAGGCTCAGGGAGAAGAACCAGATGACCGAGGCGGTCATGGCCCCGGCGCCGAACAGGTAACGCTCGCCCGACGCCAGCTGGCCGCTGATCCCGCCGATCAGCAGAATGGTGTCGAGGTAGACGTGCGGGTTGAGGAAGGTGAACGCCAGCGTCGCCAGCAGCAGCTGCCGGCGTGAGGTGACGCTGGTCACTTCTGCGGCCAGCTGGCCGCCTTTGAGCGCCGAGCGGAACGAACGGCAGCCGTACCAGAGCAGAAAGAGAGCACCGCACCAGCTCGCCGTCTGGGCCAGCTGTGGCTGGGTCGCAATCAGGGCACCGACGCCGCTGATGCCGATCAGGATCAGACTGGCATCGCAGAGGCTGCAGACGAGCGCGGTCTGAACCGGATGATTGCGCCGGACCCCGTGCGACAGCACGAAGGCATTCTGCGCCCCGATGGCGATGATCAGTCCGCCGCCAACGCCAAATCCTTGAAAAAATGTCCACATAGAATCCTCCAGCCCGATACTGAACCTGAAGAGCAGCTTAGGTGGCGAATCATGAAAAGTAAAATTAATTGTTTTCGTGCATCATTAGCATTGCTAATATGAAGGGATGCTTGATTACAAACTGATAGAGGCGCTGGCGAAGGTGATTCAGCAAGGCGGCTTCGAGCGGGCCGCCCGGGTGCTCTGCCTGACTCAATCGGCGGTATCCCAGCGGGTCCGTCAGCTGGAAGAGGCTTGCGGCCAGATCTTGTTGACCCGCAGTTCGCCGCCCCGGCCGACGGTCGCCGGACAGGCGCTGCTTAAACATTATCACCAGGTCAGCTTGCTGGAAGAGGGTTTGAGTCTCGAGCTGCAGGCGGAAAGCGGTGCGGGACCGACCTCGCTGGCTATCGGCATCAACGCCGACAGCCTGGCCAGCTGGTTTCTTGCGGCGATCCGGCCGCTGCTGCGACAGCCGGAGCTGCTGATTGATCTGCGGGTGGATGATCAGGAGCAGACCCACAGTTACTTGCGCAACGGTGAAGTGGTCGGCTGCATCAGCACCGAGGCGAAGGCCATGCAGGGTTGTCGGGTGGAATACCTGGGGCGGATGGATTATCGCCTGCTGGCGACGGCCGAGTTTGCCGCGCGTTGGTTTGCCGAGGGCTTATCTCTGGCGGCGGCCGAGCAGGCTCCGGCGGTCATCTTTAACTCCAGAGATCGCCTGCATCACCAGTTTCTCGCACAGTTTCTCGGCGCAGTTCCGGTGAACCTTCCGGCCCATTACATTCCCGCCCCCGGGCCATTTCTGCAGTTGATTGCCGAAGGCTGCGCTTACGGTATGCTCCCGCACTGGCAGGGCGCCGAGCTGCTGGCCACCGGCCGCCTGACCGAGCTTTTGCCCGGGGCAATCCTGCCGGTGAAGCTCTACTGGCACTGCTGGAACCTGGCGTCAGCGCCGCTGCAGCGCTTCACCCGGCAGCTGGTCAGTGAGGCAGCGCGGCTGCTAACGGTTTGAGGGCGCTGTTGTGCTCCAGCGGTTTCAAGCTAAAATAAAGGTAACGGGTGGTTGTCTCACGTGCGAAAGGAGGCCGAAATGATTGAGCTGAAACTGAATGACGCCGAAGAGAAGGTGCTCGCCGAAACCATCGAGACCAGCCTGGGTCGTCTCCGGGACGAAATCTCCCATACCGATGCTCGCGACTACCGGGATTTCCTCAAGCAGCGCAAAGAGATTCTCCTCAAACTGCGGGAAAAACTGAATTAATCCGTAAACACTTGCTGGTTTACCTGCCCCGCTGCCCGGTGGGGCGTTTTCTTGTCCCGTCCCTGTCCTCGCGCGATTCCCCCTGTTTTTAAATGAAAAAAATCTAAATAATCTCCCCAGCCCTGTCGATAAGAATCAGGTCAGGCCGCTCGCGTCGCTGGCACTGACGGTCTCATCCATGCAATTCCAATCTGATCCCTTGGTCCAGGAGTGGACTCTTTAACTCTCTGTCGGCAAGGACTCACCGGTGAATATTTCGCGTTCGTTTCAGCTATTGTGTTTGCTCATCTGTTTGCCATTGAGCTGCTGGGGGGCTGATCTTTATCGGGGAACTGTGCACGATGCCGAAACGGGGCAGGCTCTGACCGGCATCGAAATCCGTACCCCGGATGCTCAGGCGCTGACCGACCTGTCCGGACGCTTTAGCCTGCCGTCAAAGGCCGACAGCCTGATCGTCCGCGTGCCCGGCTACCGGCCGCAACGGGTTTCGCTGCATGCTGAGCTGAATATCCAGCTGCAGCCGATCGTTCCCAAGGCGCTCTATCTCTCCTACTGGGGGGCGGATCTGCCGCAGAAGCGCCTGGAGATACAGCAGCTGTTGACCGAGGCCGACATGAACGCACTGGTCTTCGACATCAAAACCTCCCGCGGCGACATCGCCTACCGCAGCAAGGTTCCGCTGGCTGCTGCTGTCGGAGCGCAGCAGGTGCGCACGCTGAAAGACCTGCCCGAGTTCCTGGCGCAATTGAAAGCCCAGGGGATCTATACCATCGCGCGAATCGTCGTTTTCAAGGATGATCGATTGGCCAAGGGGCGGCCGGGGCTGGCATTGCACGAGCGCAGCGCTCGGCTCTGGGAGGATCGGGAAGGGATCAGCTGGAGCGATCCGTTCAACCCTGACGTCTGGGAGTACAACCTGGCGATCGCCGAAGAGGTGGCGGCTTTCGGGGTGGACGAGATTCAGTTCGATTACATCCGCTTTCCCGCAAAGTCGGATCTGGTCTTTTCGAAAGCCAACACCGGCGAGAACCGCGTGGCCGCGATCAACGGCTTTCTGTCGCAGGCGAGAGAGCGGCTGGCCAATTACCCGGTGATGATCTCGGCCAACATCTTCGGCTACATCTGCTGGAAGCATAAAGACAATAAAATTGGACAGCGGCTGGTCGATCTCGCCGCGCATGTCGATTATCTCTCGCCGATGCTCTACCCCTCCGGCTTCCCCAACGGCATCCCCGGCTACCGCAACCCGGTCGCCAACCCCTCTGCGGTGATCGCCAACTCGCTGCAGAAAGCCCGGCAGCTCAGTGGTCTGCCGGCGATCCGGTTCCGCCCCTGGCTGCAGGCGTTTCGCGATTACGCCTTCGACCGGCGCTCGTTCCGTGCCGCGGCGGTCAATGCCCAGATCAACGCCAGCGACGCCAGCGGCAGTCACGGCTGGATGCTCTGGAACGCCGCCAGCCGTTTCAGCCTTGCCGGACTGCAGCAGCAGATCCCGCTCGGCGAGCTGAACCTGGCCGATGTCAGTCCGAAATTTGAGGATGCGACCATGCTGACTCGGGCGCTGTCGGACGAGTCGCCGCTTGCGCCGATCCCGGCGGCCCTCTAGTAAAAGAACAAATGGGCCAGCAAAGTGATTGCGGTCCCGAGGATGGCGCCGAGAAAGACTTCCCGCGGGCTGTGGATTTTCATCAGCAGCCGGCTCTGGCTGACCAGCAGGGCCAGCCCCAGCACCAGCAGGCTGATCAGCAGGCCGCTGCCGGAGAGGACCACCGAAGTGGCGATCGAAAAGGCGATCGCCGCGTGGCCGCTCGGCATGCCGCCGTGCAACGGACTGCCATGGTTGTAGCGGGCCTTGAGCAGCACCACCAGAATCACCGTCATCAGCAGCGCGCCGACCGGGATGGTCCCATGTGGCTGTTCGATCAGGGTCGGCTGGCTGTCGAAGAGCGGAAAAATGTGTCCGGAGAGCACCAGGTAACCGAGGGTGGCGGCGCCGACGCTGGTCACCAGCACCGCCCCGGCGGCGACATCCTTGGCCCGCTTGGCCAGTTCGTGATACTCCTCGGTCACCAGGTCGACCAAGGCCTCGATGGCGGTATTCATCAGCTCGGCGAAGATCACCAGCACCGCGGCCAGCACCAAAAGAAAAAACTCCAGCGCCGTGACGTGAAAAAACAGCGCCAGAAACAGCACCGCCAGCGCGGCGACGAAATGGTAGCGCAGGTGCCTCTCCCGCTTCACCGCCCAGAGAATTCCCTCGATGGCACAATTCAGACTTTCCACCCAGCTTTCCGGCTTCATCGTAGACCTTCCAAAAAATTCAACTAGTTAACTCTTTGTTTCCTTTTAAAGATAGCAGCCGGCAGGAAAAGCACAATCGGCGCTTGTGAGTTTACTCGCAGAGCAAAACCGGCTACTCTTTCCACTTTCCGAGAATGATTAATCAAGCAAAGGGATAGCCTCATGAGCGATGAGCGTTTTGATGATGACGAGATGAACGAAGATGACGAGAGCTTTGCCGAGCTGTTCGAAGCCAGTCTGGCCGGAGTCGGCCAGCAGCTGGAGCCGGGGCAGAAAATCACCGCGACCCTGCTGCAGATCGGCGCCGAATGGAGCTTTGTCGATGTCGGCCAGAAGGGGGAAGGGGTGCTGTCCAGCGCCGAACTGCTCGATTCCGAGGGGCAGCCGCAGTTCGCGGTCGGGGATAAGATCTCGGTCTATTTCCTCTCCCGCGGCGGCGGCGAGCTGCGCTTTACCACCAAGGTCGGCGGCAGCGGCTCCGGCACCGAGCAGCTTGAAGAGGCCTTTCAGAGCGGCATCCCGGTCGACGGCCGGATCGAGAAGGAGATCAAGGGGGGCTTCGAGGTCAAGCTGGCCGGAAACGTGCGGGCCTTCTGTCCTTTTTCGCAGACCGGACTGCGCCAGGCTGAGCCGGCCGAGCTGATCGGCCAGAGCCTGTCGTTCAGAATCTCCCAGTTCAGCGAGCGCGGCCGCAACATCGTCGTCTCCCACCGGGCGATTCTGGATGAACAACGCGAACAGCAGCGGGTCAGCCTGCGGGAGACCCTCAAAGAGGGGATGGTGGTCAAGGGGACGGTCACCAATATCCGCGAGTTCGGCGCCTTTGTCGACATCGGCGGCCTCGAGGGGCTGCTGCCGATCTCCGAGATCAGCTACGGGCGGGTCGAGGAGATCAACGAGGTGCTGCACAGCGGCCAGGAGCTGGAGGTGGCGATCAAGAAGATCGACTGGGAGAACAACAAGTTCAGCTTCAGCCTGCGCGATACCCTCGCCGACCCCTGGAACAAGGTCGGCAGCATCTACCAGGTCGGCAGCAAGCTGAACGGCAAGGTCAGCCGGCTGGCCCAGTTCGGCGCCTTCGTCACCCTGGAGGAGGGGGTCGACGGCCTGCTGCATATCTCCAAGCTCGGCCAGGGGCAGCGCATCCGCCACCCGCAGGACGTGGTCAAGGTCGGCCAGAACCTGCAGGTGGTGATCGAGAAGATCGATCCCGACGAGCGGCGCATCTCACTGGCGCTGGCCGGCGAGACCGACGAAGCGGAAGAAACCAGCTACAGCGAGGCCCCGGAGACATCCTCCGGGTTCGGCAGCCTGGGGGACCTGCTCAAGGCCGGCCAGCAGAAAAAAGAGCGCAAGAGCAAGAAGCGTAAATGACCCAGGCCAGCTCCCGCAGCGCCTGCCTGTTCGCGGTCTGCATGGCGCATTTCCTGATGCCATTTATGATGTCGGCGGTCGGTGTTGCCCTGCCGAGCATGGGCCGCGAGTTCTCCGCCAGCGCCATGCAGCTGGGGCTGGTGGAGACCACTTATGTGCTCTCCGCCTCGATTTTTCTGCTCGCCATGGGGCGCTTCGGCGACATCCACGGCCGACGCAAGATTTTCCAGCGCGGGATCCTGTTCTTCACCGCAACCGGGGGGGTGATATCGCAGGCCTGGTCGATCGAAGCGGTCATCGTGCTGCGTTTCCTGCAGGGGATGGGTGGGGCGATGGTGATGGCGACCACCATGGCGATCGTGGTGTCGGCCTTTCCCGCCAGCGAGCGGGGCAAGGCGCTCGGGATCGCCATCGCCAGCGTCTATGCCGGGATCTCCTGCGGTCCCTTTTTCGGCGGCTACTTGATCGCCTGGCTCGGCTGGCGATCAATATTTTACCTGATAATACCGCTCGGGCTGTTCACTTATCTAATGACACGGATAAAAATGAACGAAGAGTGGGCCGAAGCCGCAGGCGAGCCCTTCGACTGGACGGGGGCGCTGGTTTATGCCGTTTCCATTCTTCTGCTGATCCTCGGTGTCGCCAATTTGAGTCAGAACTGGTGGGCCTGGGCTGTGCTGATTGCGGCGAACTCTGGCATCGCACTGTTTCTCTGGCTCGAATCGCGGACCCGCTATCCGATCCTGAACATCAGCCTGCTGCGCGAGAACCGGGTGTTCGCCTTCAGCAACCTGGCGGCGTTGTTCAACTACGCGGCGACCTTCGGGGTGACCTTTTTCCTCAGCCTCTACCTGCAGTACGTCAAAGGGATGGCGCCACAGCAGGCGGGGACCGTGCTGATCGTCCAGCCGCTCGTCCAGACGCTCTTTTCACCGCTCTGCGGGCGGCTCTCCGACCGGGTTCCGGCGTCGCTGGTGGCGACCGGCGGGATGACCCTTTGCGCCCTCGGTCTGGCGGTCGCGGCGACCCTCTCGGCCGCTTCGTCGCTGCTGATCGTGATTCTGCTGCTGGTGCTGCTGGGGATCGGTTTCGCGCTCTTCTCATCGCCGAACGTCAGCCTGATCATGGGCAGCGTCGCGCCCCGTTATCTCGGCGTCGCCTCGGGCCTGAATTCAAGCATGCGTACCCTGGGGATGATGACCAGCATGATGATCATCACCCTGATTTTTTCCTACCTGATGGATGGGCAGCCGGTGACCCTGGACACCCAGCCGGCCTTTCTTTCCAGCATGCGTCTGGCGCTGCTGATCTTCTGCGCGCTTTGCGTGGTCGGGATCGGCTGTTCGATCGGGCGGGTGCAAACGAAATCGATCCCCGGGGTGCACTGATTCAGCGCCTGTTATTTCCTATAATGCCCGCTTGGTTTCCAAAGGGCACGACGATCATCTGCTGGGGGAGTTATGTCGAACAGCTGTTACACAATCAGATTGACCAGTTGCATTGTTCTGCTTTTCACCGCGCTGCTGCTTGGCGGCGCAGCGCAGGCTGAAGATGTTTCAGAAGCGGCCGCGCAGGTCAGGGCGACAGAGATTGCCGCGCTGAAAAAAACTCTCGAGGATCCGGAAGCGCGGCAGCAGCTGATCCGGCAGCTGGAAATTCTGGCGCAGGTCCAGGAGCCGGCGCAGAAAAAGGAAGTCCAGAGTGCCGCGAGCGACGTGCTCAAATCCCTGTCCCGGCGCTTCGAGACTTTTTCCCGGGGGGTCATGCAGTTGACCGCCGGGGTTCAGGACCTGCCGGCTGCCGGGGCGTGGTTCTTCAGGCAGGCCAGTGAGCCGGAACAGTTCCAGTTCTGGAAAGAGGTGCTCACCAATGCCGGCCTGATCCTCATAGCGGGCTACCTGGTGTTTTTCCTCAGCGGCGGGCTGCTGCGCCGGTCGCGCAAATCTCTCGCCGCAAAGCAGGTCGAAAGCAGATGGCTCGCCGCGCTGTACCTGTTCGGATTCATGCTCCTGGAGTTGTTGCCGGTTGCAGCTTTCGCGCTGATCGCGTCACTCTGCATCGGGTTACTTTCACCCATGGAAAAGGCCCGGCTGGTAATTCTTGCCTGGGTCAACGCTTTTGTTATCGTCCATGTCACCAAGCTGGTCAGCCGCTTTTTTCTCGCTCCCGAGTCCGATGCGCTGAGATTTTTGCCGATCAGCGGCGAGACTGCCCATTACCTGGATATCTGGATTTTGCGCCTGGTGCGGACCGGGGTTTACGGGTTCTTTCTGCTTCAGGCGGCGGCGCTGCTCGGCCTGCCGCCGGCGTCCTACGAGATCCTGCTGCACCTGCTCGGCCTGCTGATGACCCTGCTGGCGATTATTCTGGTCATTCAGAACCGTCAGGCGGTTTCCGCGCACCTGCGGCAATGGTCTGAGAGCAGCGAAGACCATCCGGCCGGTTTGGACAACCTGGTGAAGCGCCTGGCCGGCATCTGGCACTATTTGTCGGTGGCCTACCTGGTGCTGTTTTTTCTCGTCTGGGCGCTCAATATTCAGGGCGGATTTCCTTTCTTTTTCCGCGCCTCGCTGTTGACTCTGGTCGCCGGGTTCCTCGGCTGGGTCGCCCTGCGGGTCATCCACGCCATCTTCAGTCGGGGAATTTCGCTCAAACAGGACCTCAAGGATAAATTTCCCGGCCTGGAAACCCGCGCCAACCGTTACCTGCTGACATTGAAAAAAGTCTTCAGGTTCATGGTTCTGGTTCTGGTTGTGCTGGCCGTATTCCAGGTCTGGGGGTTGAACGCGATCGATTGGCTGAACAGCGAGTCGGGACGCATCCTCAGTGGGACCCTGTTGCGGATCGCGGCGATCCTGCTGGTTGCCTTCCTGCTCTGGGAGCTGCTCAATCTGCTGGTGCAGAACTACCTGAACGGCCTGACCGTCGACGGTGTAATGAGTGAGGAGAGTGCCCGCACCAAGACCCTGCTGGCCATTGCCCGCAAGGCGCTGGTGATTGTGCTGGTGGTGATCTCGTCGCTGATGATCCTCTCCGAGCTGGGGCTCGATATCGCTCCGCTGCTGGCCGGCGCCGGGGTGCTCGGCCTGGCGGTCGGCTTCGGCGCCCAGAAGCTGGTGCAGGATGTCATCACCGGCGTGTTTATCCTCATTGAGGACCAGATCTCCGAGGGGGATGTGATCAACGTCGGCGACAAGGGCGGGGTTGTTGAGGTGGTTTCGCTGCGCACCGTGCGTCTGCGTGATTATGCCGGCATCGTGCACACCATCCCCTACAGCGCCATCAGCACCGTCAGCAACCGGACCAAGGAGTTCTCCTTTTACGTGTTCGATGTCGGCGTGGCTTACCGGGAGGACGTCGACGAGGTGATTGCGGTGCTTCGGGAGATCGGCGCCGAGCTTCAGCAGGACGCCGAATTCGGGCCGCTGATTCTCGAGCCGCTCGAGGTGGCGGGGCTTGACGCCTTTGCCGACTCGGCGGTGATGATCAAGGCGCGGCTCAAGACCAAGCCGATCAAGCAGTGGACAGTCGGACGCGAGTTCAACCGGCGGATGAAGCAGCGCTTCGACGAGCTGGGGATCGAGATCCCCTTCCCGCATACGACGATCTACTTTGGCGAGGACAAGCAGGGGCAGGCGCCGGCGGCCCATCTGGCGCTGACCGAAAAAGGTGCGGGATTGGCCGCACCCGAAGGATCCTGAACTCGGGCGCGCTGGATGTCTAGGGGCTCTCTGGGGCGGTTTTTTTCACCAGCACCTTGACCTCTTTCGGGGCCAGGTTGACCACGTCAAGCTCCGGCGGCAACAGCAGATGGTTCGGGGTGACCGGAAAGGTCTGGCGACCGAATTGGGCCAGGGTGGCATCGATACGGATGCTGAGCTTTTTAGGGTCCAGCAGGTAAAGCTTGCGCCGCGCTCCGGAGAGCGTGACCTCGACCGTGGTGGGAGACGTGCTTTCCAGCTGAAATCCGGTGGGAACGTTTTCAGTGATCACCGGCACCTGATAGGAATTCTCCATGATCACCGACCCGGGAACCAGCAGCAGCCAGAGGCCGAGGGCGGCGAACAGGGCCAAGGCACCTTCCAGACCACTGCGCCGCAGCAGCGTCTGATGCCAGCGCAGCGGGACGTCTGGATCGGTGTATTCCTGGAAGAATTCCAGCATGATTCCCCCGACTCTGTGCGAACTGGGGAGTCGTTTGAGATTGCCCTTGCGCGCCACCGAAATCGCTCCCGTCTCTTCTGAGACGACCACCACCAGCGCATCGCTGCGTTCCGCCAGCCCGAGCGCGGCCGCGTGGCGGGTACCCCGGTCTTTGAGCAGCTTGGCATTGGTCGACAGGGGGAGGTGGACCGCGAAGCGGGTCACTTTCTCTGCCGATATAATGACCGCGCCGTCATGACCGGGCGAGCTGCTGTCGAACAGGCTCAGGAGCAGCGGGGTGCTGATTTGGCCGCCGAGGGGGATCCCGCCGGTCACCAGTCCTTCCAGCGGGTCGCGCCCGGGCAGGACGATCAGGGCGCCGGTCTGCGTGGCGGCGAGTTTCTCGAGGGTTTCAGTGAGCAGATCGACTTGGTGGTGCGAAACCGGTGAGTCGTTCGCGGTGCGGTGCCAGATCAGCGAGATGCGTTCGAACGCCCGGCGGATTTCGTCCTGGAAAACCACCACCACGATCAGCACCGACAGCGCGGCAATCCCCTGCAGCAGCCAGCTGGTCAGTTTCAGTTCCAATTGTCGGGCGACCAGGACAATGGCGCCGAAGGTCAGCAGGCCAAGGGCCGCGGCGCGCGAGCGCGATGTGCGCACCGCCTGTAAAGCTCCCCAGAGCAGCAGGGCGGCGATGCTGATGTCGAGAATATCCGCCAAATGGATTTCGCTGAAAAGGGTAAAGAAGCTCCAAGGCATAGGCTTTTCTTTCTGTGGTTGACGGGCACTTTGCTGCGCAGCATTTCCCCTGCGCAAACTGCCCTAAAGCTTAGCAAAATATCTTTTCCTTACGGAGCCGGGAAAGCAATAAAATTCGCACCAAACGAGACACTCTGCCGGTTATTGACGATGCGAGACGCTCGATTCAGATCCGCATCACAACGCCTGGAGGAAAGCAATGAATTATTGGCTGATGAAATCGGAACCGAACGCCTTCAGCATCGATGACCTGCAGCAAATGCCCGAGCAGACCGAGCATTGGGACGGGGTGCGCAATTACCAGGCGCGCAACATGCTGCGCGACCAGATGAAGCTCGGTGACCAGGTGTTCTTCTATCACTCCAACTGCGAGACGCCGGGGATCGTCGGCATCATGGAGGTGGCGCGCGAGGGCTACCCCGATCACACCGCCTGCGACCCGCGTAGCAAGTACTTCGATCCAAAAAGCTCGCCGGACGCGCCGCGCTGGTTCATGGTTGATGTCAAATATATTCGGCACACCCGGCGGCTGATTCCGCTGGCCGAATTGAAGGAGCAGGATGCGCTGGAGAACATGCCGCTGCTGCGCAAAGGCAACCGGCTGTCGATCATGCCGGTCAGCGCGCCGGAGTGGGCATATATCCTGCGGCTGGAAGGCTGACCAGATTCTGCTTGCATGGCCGCCGCAAGGCCGATAAGTTGGCCGTTGTTCGCAGGCCGAGGCGGTGCGTTCTGCCTGCCCGGTCGCTTCATCACCTGCAGTCCTGAGCCATCTCAGGCATGATTCAAGGAGGGAAAGATGCAAAAAGGGGTAAAAATTACCGTCGTCATCGGCGTTCTGCTGTTGGCCGGCTACCTGGGCGCGACCTATTGGGTCGGCAACCTGATCCAGCGCGAGTATTATCGCCAGCTGGAGACCGCCGCCGGCCGGACGCCCGGCCTGGAGATGCAGGTGACCGCTTACGACAAGGCGTTCTTCTCCTCGACCGTGAAGACCGAACTGGTCTTCTCCCTCTTCAAATCGGCGGAAGAGGAGACGCCGTCGATGGTTTTCCAGAGTGACATCCAGCATGGCCCGCTGATCCTCTTCGGGAAGGGCAGTCCAGCTTTTCAGCTGCTGACCAGCGAGTCCCGCATCGTGCAGACCACCGGGGCCTGGGCCGGCCTGCTCGAAACGGTCCCGGAGCTGAAGCAGCTGATCTCGAATGACCGAATCTCTTATTCCTGGGGCTACGAGAACCGGACCGAATTCCCGGCGGTCGACCGTGACATCACTGTCGACGGTGAAACCCTGCAGCTGCAGACCGCGGCGCTGACCGCCGAGCTTACGGGCCGGCTGCAGCCGGAAATGACCCTGCGGGGAACCCTCAGCATGCCCGGAGGGTCTTTCCGGGTGCCGGGCGAACAGCTGCAGACCGAATTGAAAGAGATCAACATGGAGTTCGATATGCGCCAGGTCCTGGAGACCCTCTATGCCGGCACATCAACGATGAAAGTCGGCACCTTCTCGTTGCAGGGCGAGGGGCACAACGCGCTCAGCCTGAACCTGAAGGACCTGGAGGTCGCCGCCGTCATCGATATCGTCGACGGGATGCTGAGAGAAAAGATCAGCTACCGATTTGACAAGCTGCTGGTGAACGAAGATCTCTACGGCCCGGCGGTCCTGGAGCTGGTGCTCGGCAACCTGGATGCCCAGATCCTCGCCGACTTTCAGCAGGAGCTGCAGAGCGTCCAGACTGATCTGCTCACACCGCAGCCCGACCCGCTCGTCGCCCAGCAGGTCGTGGAGAAAATGAAGGCGCTGGCGCTACCGCTGCTGAAAAAGTCGCCTAAATTTGAAGTGACCCAGCTCAACGTCGCGACCCCCTTCGGCACGCTCGACAGCAAAGGGCAGGTGCATATTGACGGTGACAAGGTTATCGGCATCGATCCGCCGATGCTGCTGATCGCCGCTCTGGCTGCGGATGCCGACCTCTCGGTCGACAAAGGGCTGCTGCGGCAGGTCGGCCAGCTGTTCGCCACCAATGCCTTGAAGAAGCAGGGGCTGTCCGCAGAGCAGGCCCAAGAGCACGCCCCGCAGCAGGCCCAGGCACAGATCGACGGGCTGGTCGCGGCGAACATTCTGGTTGACACCGGTGAGGCCTATCGCCTGCAGGCCAAATTTGACAACGGGGCCGCCTACGTCAATGGCAAGCGCATGCAGTAACGCGCGCACCCGCAGAGCGTTTTTTTCATCGGCGTTCCCGCAGGGGAGCGCCGATTTTTTTTAGGCTTTTGACCAATGAAAAGCTTGCTGCCACCAAGTCACCAAGGGCACCAAGAAGGCCTAAGGTTTATGATTTGATTCTCTTGGAGACTTGGAGACTTGGTGGCTAAGGATTTGATTCTTTCTAGAACTTTTTTTTGTCATAGAGCCGATTATTTTCGTTTTTCGCTGAATGAGGGCGTGAAAAATGGCGATCCTGACTGCATGAGAGGGCCGAGTTTGCTGAATCTAACTTGCTGAAATCAGATGAAATCGACTCGATATCAGGGTGTATTCCAGTCGATGTCGAATGAAACGGTCGTTTGAATTCGCTAGAGTGAAGTCACAAGCGAGATGCGGTTGCGACAGTCACTCGAAAAGGAGGACGACATGAAAACGACATTGGCATTACTGATTGCAGGACTCTTTCTCTTCACGACGCCGATGCTGGCGCTGGCCCACGGGGGCGGCCGGCACGATGATGGCCCACGGAACTACAAAGGCTGGGTCAAGGACCGCCACGACCACCGCGGTGATCATCGGCAGGATCACTGGCGCGGGCACAAGGCCAGGAAACATTTCAAGAAGCATGTGCGCGAACACCGGCGGATGGAACGGCGTGAAATTCGGCGCGAACATCGTCGGCAGCATCGCTACCTGACCCGTCATCACGGCCACCGCTATTATGACCGCTCAAGAGTGATCTATGGCGTGCCGGGCCTGGTATTCCACTTCGAATGGTGATCACTGGCCTTGCTGCTCAGCGTCAAAAGGGCTGTCCCGAATGGGGGCAGCCCTTTTTTATCGGATGTCCTATAACCAAAACAAAGGCTGTTGCCACCAAGCCACAAAGGCACGAAGAAAAACTTTATAACGTAGAGACGCTGAGTACGCGGAGTTCGCAGAGATAGGTTAGAATCTTTTTCTTTTCGTCCTAACCAAATGATTCTCTTTTTTGGTCCTTGATCTTCTCTCCATCTCTCCGCCTCTGCGTTGATGCTTCTGATGAATCTTGGTGTTCTTGGTGTCTTACCTTCTTTTCGATTATAGAGCCGTTCTTTTTCCTCAACTTGTCACCTAAAGAGCAAAGCGCTAAGGTTGGCTGCATTCTGTATTTTTTTCTAGTGAGAGCTGACCATGGCAAAATCGAAAAGGGACGAGCGCAACGCCCTGTTGCGTTACGAAAAAGAACGCCGCAAGAACATTCTCGCCCAGCCGGGGGCGTACCCGTTCGTACTGGTGCTCGACCATCTCAAGTCCGGCTTCAACGTGCCGAAGATCTTCCGCAGCGCCGAGGCCTTCGGCGCCGCCGCCGTACACTTGATCAACGTGCCCCCCTTCGACCCGGCCCCCGCCAAGGGCTCCTTCCGCAAGGTCCCGGCGGTCTTCCACGACGACTTCGCCAGCTGTTACCAGCAGCTCACCGAGGCCGGCTACCAGCTGTTCCGCCTGGCGCCCGATGCTGCGCAGAGCCTGTGCAACGCCCAACTGCCCGCCAATAGCGCCTTCATCCTCGGTCACGAGGAGTTCGGTTGCAGCTTCGACCCCGCCGATTATCCCGCCATCCAATCCCTGTCGATCCCCCAGTACGGTTCGGTGCAGAGCCTCAATGTCAGTATCGCCGCTTCGCTGGTGATGTACGAGTATGTGCGCCAGCATCGGGTATGAGCTGACCGATTCTTGCTGAGAACAACGGCGCAAATATTTGTAACCCGGTAAATTTTTGTTTAACTAGTGGAAAGAGCTGTTTTCATTAATTTGACTGGAGGGTTCTGCTTGCTGTCGGGGGATGGCATGAACGATCTCAGCGAACGGGACTGGCGTCGACTGACGGAAGCGATCCGCCGCCGCAAGTGCGTGCTGGTGACCGGGCCGGATGTCGCTCTCGATCCGGAGGATCCGCAGCGGGGGTCGCTCGCGGTGCAACTGGCCAACCGGCTGGCCGCCTCGCTGCCCTCGTCCATCCCGGTGGGAAAAGACGATGACCTCGCCCGGGTGGCGCAGCTGGTCTACAACGACGCCGGCACCGACCGTTACGACCTCGAACTGGAAGTGCAGGATTTTTATCAACCCTTTGCCGAACAGACCACCGCGTTTCATCGGGAACTGGCGAGCCTGCCGTTCTCGCTCTGCCTGACCACGACCCCCGACCCGTTCTTGCGCAACGCCATTCAGGCGACCGCGGGCAAGTCGCCGCTCGGTGATTTTTACCATTTCCGCAAAGGGCGCCCGAACCAGCTTTCGGCCGCAACCGAGAAGAATCCGATCATCTACGGCCTGTTCGGCGACCTGCAGGCGCTCGACTCGCTGGTGCTGACCGAAACCGACCTGCTCGAATTCCTGGTCAACGTCGTGCGGGCGGCGCCGCCACTGCCAGCGTACATCGCCAGCCAGCTGGCCGATCCCCAGACCTCGTTTCTGTTTCTCGGTTTCGGTTTTCAGCGCTGGTACGCCCGGGTGCTGCTGCATGTGCTGCATACTTACGGGCACCGCAACCGCTCCCTGGCGCTGGAGGGCGCGAGCTTCTTCGAGCACCCGGATCGGCCGCAGACCGCGGTGTTTTTCGAGCAGGAGCTGAAGATCGAATTCCGCCAGCACTCCTGGTTCGATTTCGCGACCGAGCTGCATCGCTACTGTGCTGAGCAGGAGCCTGAACAGACCGAACCGGAGCTGGCGGCCGGCGCACCGAAGGTTTTCCTCTGCCACGACAGCCGTGACCGGGAGCGGGTGGTGGAGGTCGAACAACAGCTGCACAAGTTCGGCGTCGCCACCTGGCGCGACCGCCAGGATCTGCGCGGCGGCGAAGACTGGGACCGGCGCATCCCGCAGGTGATCAGAAAGCAGGTCGATTACGTGCTGGTGCTGCAGACGCCGAATATGCTCGAGCGGGCCGAGAGCTACCTGCACAAGGAGATATTCGAAGCGCTGGAGCGGCAGAAGCTGTTCGACCAGGGCGAGCTGTTTCTGCTCCCGGCCCTGCTCGAGCCGAACCCGGGGCTTGAGCGCCTGGTCCACCTGCATCAGCGCGAGCTGTTCGCACCCGACGGCGTGGAGCAGCTGGCCACCGAAATCGGCGCTGATTTTCAGCGCCGCAACAGCCGGCAAGGGAGGGGATAAGCGTGGCAAACAATCTGCACTACCGCTACCCCGGGCCCTTCTCCTTCAAGGACGACGAGATCGATCGCTACCTGTTCTACGGGCGGGAAGAGGAGATCGATCAGCTCTTCCACCGCATCAGCGCCCACCGGCTGCTGGTGCTGTTCGGCAAGTCGGGGCTGGGCAAAACCTCCCTGCTGCAGGCGGGGCTTTATCCGCAGCTGCGCGATCATGACCTGCAGCCGGTACCGGTGCGGCTCAACCACCCCGACGTCGACCCGCTCGCGGCGGTTTTCGAGGCGGTGCACGATGTCTGCCGGCAGCGGAACATCGACTACGAGCCGGCCGGGCAGGCCGGGCTCTGGGAATTCTTCAAGACCACCGATTTCTGGCTCGGCGAGACCCTGCAGACCCCGGTGCTGGTCTTCGACCAGTTCGAGGAGATCTTCACCCTGCAATCCGAGACCGCCCGCCTGAGGCTGGCGGCGGCGCTCTGGGAACTGACTTCGCGCGGCGTGCCGGCGCGGGTCAGGCAGCAGGGGGAAAAGCAATCCTACAGCGATACCCCACCCGCGGTGAAGGTGGTGCTGAGCCTGCGCGAAGAGTATGTCGGGGCCCTCGAGGCGTTGACCGAGGAGATGCCGGTGATCCTCGAGCAGCGCTTCCGCCTCACCCCGCTCGACAGTACCCGCGCCGGGCTGGCGATCACCAAGCCGGCGCAAAGAGAGTTTGACGGGGTGCTCTCCCGACCCTTCAGCTATGCGGAAAAGACCCTCAAGACGATGATCGATTTTCTGGTCAACGAGCAGGGCGAGGTCGAACCCTTCCAGCTGCAGCTGATCTGTCAGCATGTCGAGCGGCAGGTGATTGCCCGGCAGCAGCAAAGCTCCGCCGAGGTGCAGGTCGATCAGGGGCTGCTCGGCAGCACCAAGGTGCTGGGCAAGCTGCTGCGCAGTTTCTACCGCGACGCTCTGCGCAAGCTCCCCTACGGCCGCCGGCGGACCCGTGTCCGGCGGCTGTGCGAGCGCGGCTTCTTAAGTCCGGATGGCCACCGGGTGAGCATGGAGCAGGGGCAGATCCGCAAGCAGTACAAGGTCAAACAGCCCAGCCTGGCGACACTCACCGAGACCCGCCTGATCCGCAAGGAGTCGCGGCCGGGGCTTAAAGGTTTCTACTACGAGCTCAGCCACGACAGCGTTGCCCGGGCGGTGCTGAAAAGCCGCCGGCTCTACCTGCCGACCTGGGCCAAGCTGGCGCTGTTGGTCCTGATTGTCATGCTGATCGGGGGGCTGAACTCTTATCGCGATTATCGGGATAAGGCACAACAGCAGATCGCAGAAAAGGAGCAGCAGGTGGTCGAACAGCAGGTGCAGAAAGAGCAGCTGCGCGAAACCGCCACCCAGGCGCTGGAGGAGACCCGCGGAGTCTATGCCAAGGAAGGCCTGCTGGTGCCGGAGATGGTGGTGGTGCCGGCCGGGGACTTCCTGATGGGGGATTTCACCGCCAAGAAAAGAGCGCCGCAGAAGGTGCAGATCCGCAAACCCTTCGCCATCGGCAAGTACGAGGTCACCTTCAAGGAGTACGACCAGTTCGCCATGGCGACCGAGCGGTTCTTACCCGACGATGAAGGCTGGGGGCGCGGCCTGCGGCCGGTGATCAACGTCACCTGGGAGGACGCGGCCGCCTACGCTGACTGGCTCTCCCGCCAGACCGGCCGGCGCTACCGGCTTCCGAGCGAGGCGGAATGGGAGTACGCGGCGCGCAGCGGCGGCAAAGACGAGGTGTGGGCGGGGACGTCGAATTTGCGGCTGCTGGGGAGCTTTGCCTGGTTCAAGGTCAACAGCGAAGGCCAGACCCAGCGCGTCGGGCAGAAAAAGCCGAACGCCCTGGGGCTGTATGACCTGAGCGGCAATGTGTTCGAATGGTTGCAGGATTGTTTGTACGTTGCCTCCCTGGTTGTGCCGGCCGATGGCTCCGCGCGGGAAGAGGGGGATTGCCAGACGCGTTTGATTCGCGGCGGCTCCTGGGCCAGCACTGAGGACAACCTGCGGGTCTTCCTGCGCGGACAGAGCAGCATCAGTTACAAAGAAATCGGTTTCCGGGTCGCGCAGGATTTGTAGATTTTGCAGATATTTTCTCAGGAGAGATCAGATGCTCACATTCTTCGGCTGGATTCTTTTTTTGTTGCTGCTGCTTTTCATCGCGCTGCTTTGCTACTACCTGCTCGCCCGGGAAAAAATCGCGGCGAAAATCGCCCCGGAGGCGATGCCGAGCCTGAAGCCCCAGCCGATTCCGCTCAAGGAGCATGATTTCTTCATGCGCCTGGCGATCTGGTTGTTTTACACCCGGCGCTGGGAGCTGCTGGACAACTGGCACTTCGTGCTGGAGGACGGCACCGAGGTGATCCTGCACAAGGGGTTCGACTTTGACGGCGCCTCGATCCCGCGGCCGTTGTGGTTCTTCCTCAGCCCGGTCGGGCTGCTGCTGATCCCGGGGCTGATCCACGACTACGGCTACCGCTTCAACCAGCTCTGGACGAAGGATGCCGCCGGGCAGATCGTGCCGTTCATGGCAAACGCCCAGCGCGCGGAGTGGGATGAGCTGTTCCGGCGGATCAGCGATCAGATCAACGGCATGGCCTTGATCGATTACCTCGCCTACCTGGCGGTCAAGTGGTTCGGGAAAGGGGCCTGGGAGAAGCACCGGCGGGAGAATCAGTCGCCGCCGGTGCCACTATGAGAAGCCGGCTGATGTCGCGAAGCCAGGGGCGCATTGCCGGTATTCTGTTGGTCATGCTGACTCTGGGGCTGCTGCCGGGCTGTCGCGAGGAAAAAGTGGAGCAGCCCCTTCAGGCCGCACCGGAGGTGGGTTACAAGACTTTCCAGGGCGCCTGGTTCGAGGTGCGTTACCCGGCCGCTTTCAGCGTCAAACCCTCGCTGCCGAGCCGCACCGCCGAGGGCTACGACAGCGCCGAATTTGTCTCGCCGAACGAATCGGTCGCCTTCTACGTCTTTGCTCCCCAGTGGGGTGGCGAGGCGAGTGACATCGCCTTTAATCCTGAAGCTGAAACGCTGGTCGACGAGCGCACCGAGCAGCAAGGCGACCGCGAGCTGCGCTGGTTTACCATCGCCGCCAAGGATGGCAGCTACCGGCGCTCTTACCTGGAGACGGTCGCCCAGCAGGGGGCGGTGAAGACCGTCATCGGGATCTGGTACCGTGACGCGGCGGCGCTTAAGCGCTATCAGCGGCAGTATCAGGAATTCCGCGATTCATTGGAGCAATTTGCCGATTGACTAAGCTGCAAGGCGCAACGTCCGCCTGCCTACGAAAAGGAGACTGTCATGAGAGTTGCTGCGGTTCGGGTGATTCAACAGGCACTGCACGACGAAGGCTTCAACCCGGGCAAGATCGACGGGAAAACTGGCAAGAAAACCTACGCGGCGGTGAAGAAGCTGCTGCAGCGGCGAACTGCGGACGTGCCGGACGGCTGGAAGCGCTGGTCC
The DNA here is from genome assembly GCA_945787335.1 of uncultured Desulfuromonadales bacterium. Classification (GTDB taxonomy): domain Bacteria; phylum Desulfobacterota; class Desulfuromonadia; order Desulfuromonadales; family Geopsychrobacteraceae; genus Malonomonas. The sequence goes on along the minus strand of CALZHR010000079.1, from coordinate 551 downwards.
GACTACCGCCAGGCGGTCGGCTGCCTGCAGCTGCTCTGCACCGACCAGGGACTCGACGCGGGGAAGATCGACGGCTACTGGGGGCCGCAGACCGAGTATGCCTTTGATTCACTGGCCCATTACCTGGCAACCGGCTCAATGCCGCACCCTTGGCGCGACGAAACCCCGCTCGATGTCAACCCCAACGGCTGGCCGGCGCAGGATCAGGCGGCTGTGAAAACCTTCTACGGCGGGATGGGCGCCAACCTGGTCCGCCTGGAGCTGCCCTACCCCCACCGGTTGGCCTGGAACCTGCGCAAGAGCGTCAATTCCTTTTCCTGCCACGCCAAGGTGCACGACAGCGCCCAGCGGGCCCTGCAGCGGGTCTTCGAGCATTACGGGATGGAGCGGATCAAGGAGTTGGGGCTCGACCGCTGGGGCGGCTGTTACAACAAGCGCAAGATGCGCGGCGGCAACCGCTGGTCGATGCACTCCTGGGGGATCGCCCTCGACTACGATCCCGAGCGCAACCAGTTCAAGTGGGGCCGCGACCGGGCGGCGTTCGCGCATCC
>CALZHR010000078.1 GCA_945787335.1 uncultured Desulfuromonadales bacterium | reverse complement strand
TCCACAGCGGCGAAACCACCGAACGGATCATGCGCCTGGTGATCTACGCGCTGCTGCCGGCGACCCTGCTGGCGCTCTACTTCTTCGGCCTGCCGGCCTTAAGCGTGCTGCTGATCTGCACCCTCGGCTGTGTCGCGTTCGAGGCGCTGGCCTGCAAGCTGATGAAGCTTCCGAACAGCATCACCGATGGCTCGGGAGCCTTGACCGGGATTCTGCTGGCCCTGAACCTGCCGCCGTCGACCCCCTGGTGGATCTCGCTGCTCGGGGCGGCCGTCGCCATCCTGATCGGCAAGATGATCTACGGCGGTCTCGGCTACAACCCGTTTAACCCGGCCTTGGTCGCGCGGGTGGTGCTGCTGATCTCCTTCCCGGTACAGATGACCCGCTGGACCGCCCCGGCACCGCTGACCACCGGGATCGATGCGGTCACCGCGGCCACCCCCCTGGGCGAAATGAAAACCGCGGTGATGCTGACCGGCCAGCTGCCGGAGCTGGCCACCAGCGGTTTTCTCAACTATTTCACCGGCAACATGAGCGGCTGCCTCGGCGAGGTTTCCGCCCTGGCACTCTTGGCTGGCGGCCTGTTTCTGCTCTACAAAAAAGTCATCACCTGGCATATCCCGGTCAGCTTTATCGGCACGGTGCTGGTGGTTGGCGGGCTGTTCTGGCTGATCGATGCCAGCAAGTACCCGAATCCGCTGTTCCACCTGATGACCGGGGGTTTGATCCTCGGCGCCTTTTTCATGGCCACTGACATGGTCACTTCGCCGGTCACTTACAAAGGGATGCTGATCTTCGGTTTCGGCTGCGGTCTGTTGACGGTTCTGATCCGCCTGTTCGGTGGCTACCCGGAAGGCGTCTCCTTTGCCATTTTGCTGATGAACGCTGCCACGCCACTGATTGATCGCGCCTGCCGCCCGAAGATTTACGGGCAGGTCGAGCCGCAAGCTTAGGGCGGAGGATATGATGTTAAAAGATATGGCCCGCCTGCTGATAACCCTGACCCTGATCGCCGCCACCGCCGGCCTGTTGCTGTCGCTGGTGGAAAGCGCCACCCGCGAGCCGATCAAGGAACAGCGCCGCCTGCAGATGCTCAAGGCCTTGAGTGCGGTGCTGCCGGAGTTCGACAACAGCCCGGACACCGATACCATCAGCCTGCAGAACGGGGTGAATAAAAAGGGTGAACCGGTCGAAGTGGTCTTCTACCGGGCCCGCAAAGCGGGGGAACTGGTCGGCACCGCGTTTAAAGTGATCGCGCCGGACGGTTACACCGGCAATATCGAGGTAATGATCGGTGTCCGCCCGGACGAGACGGTCAACGCCATCGAGATTCTGACCCACGCCGAAACCCCGGGCCTGGGAGACAAAATCACCTTCAGCTCGTTCAAGGACCTGTTCAAGAACAAGAGCCTCG
>CALZHR010000077.1 GCA_945787335.1 uncultured Desulfuromonadales bacterium | reverse complement strand
GTCGGTCAGTTCCACACCGAGGCCATGCAGCATCAGGTAATCATGATAGCTGTCGGCGGCGTAGAGCTCCTGGGTGCGCACCGCCAGCCGATCGCCGATACTGACGACGAAGAACCCGACCTTGTCCCCCCCCTCGGCGGCGGTGCGGAAATAATCGGCAATGCACAAACCCGGCGGCGCGGACTGCCGCGGGAAGCTGAACTCCTTCTGTCCCTGTTCGCTCGCCACCAGAATCCGGTCGCCGTCACTGACACAGTCGAAATAGCCGTAGACAACCTTGGGCTGCAGCCACCCCAGATTGAGAGATTCCTCCTTGAGCCGCCGGTAGAGAGGCAGCACGGTCTTCTCGGTCAGCTCTTCGTACTCGTCCTTCGCCATCTTGCCGCGCCGGTAGCCCCAGCGACCGCGGAACAGCGCGGCTTCGTTCAAAAGCGCAAAGAGGTGTTCCGGATCGACATCCTCGATCAGCCGGCGACCGACAAAGGGAACATCGGGCGGATCTACGGAGCGGTCGAGGACTTCGACCTGCGGACCGGGGCGGTTGGCCACCACATCCGGCGCCTCCCAGCTGGTCGCTTTCAATGTCCCGGCCTCGAAGTCGCGGATCGCCTTGAGCCCGGCAAAGGCGTCGGCACAATAAACCACCGGCTGTGCGTACGGCGGCACGCACTCCTCGGCGACGAATTTTTCGGTCAGCGCCGCGCCGCCCAGCAGGACCGGCTGGGTCAGGCCGACCTCCTGGAACTGTTTCATGTTCTCCTTCATCAGCAGCGCCGACTTGACCAGCAGCCCCGAGAGACCGATGACATCGACCGCGTACTCGCGTGCTTTGGCGATGATCTCTTCGGCCGGCACCTTGATGCCGATATTGAAGACCTTGTAGCCGTTGTTGGAGAGGATGATGTCGACCAGGTTCTTGCCGATATCGTGCACATCGCCGGCCACGGTGGCCAGCAGGATGCTGGTCTGCGCCTCGTCTTCGAGCTTCTCCATGTAGGGTTCGAGCAGCGCCACGCTCTGCTTCATCACCTCGGCAGACTGCAGCACGAACGGCAACAACAGCTCGCCGCGGCCGAAAAGGTCGCCCACTTCGCGCATCGCCGGGACCAGCAAACTGTTGATGATGTCCAGCGGCTGCCAGCGCCCGCGCAGCTCGGTGAGCAGATCGTCGAGCCCCTCCTTGTCACCTTTCAAAACCTTGTGACGCAGCTGCTCTTCCAGCAGGGTGTCGGCGCTCTCCTCCTCTTCCTCGTCGACCGCCTGCTCAAAATGATCGATGAAAGTCATCAACGCCTCGGGCTGCCGATTATAGAGCAGGTCGAAACAGACCTGCCGGTCCTCCTCGCTGATCGAGGCATAGGGGAGGACTTTGCCGGCATCGACGATGGCGGTATTCAGCCCGGCCGCGACCGCCTCATGCAGAAACACCGAATTGAGCACCTTGCGCGCCGCCGGACGCAGGCCGAAGCTGACATTGCTCACCCCGAGGGTGAAACCGACGCCCGGCAGCTCCTGCCTGACCTGCTTGATCGCTGCGATGGTCTGCAGCGCGGCATCGCGCATTGTCTCGTCACCGGAGCCGACGGTGAAGGTGAGCAGGTCGAAGAGGATGTCCTGTGGTCGCAGACCGTGTTTGTTAACCGCCAGCTGATATATTTCTTTAGCTGTCGCGACCTTCTTCGCGCAGGTCAGCGCCATCCCCTCCTCGGTGATGGTCAGTGCGACCACCGCAGCGCCATATTTTTTCGCCAGGCGGCAGATCGTATCGAGGTTGGCGCCGCCATCCTCCAGGTTGATCGAGTTGATGATCGCCCGCCCCGGGTAAAGCGGCAGCACCGCCGCCAGGGTCTCCGGGCTGGTCGAGTCGAGCATCAGCGGCACCTTGCAGGAGCCGGCGAAAAGCTTGACCAGGCTGGTCATATCGTCGAGTTCAGGACGGCCGGCGTAGGCGACACAGAGGTCGAGTACCTGCGCGCCGCGCGCTTCCTGGTCGAGGCCGATTTTCAGGCAGCCGTCCCAGTCATCGGCCAGGAGAGCCTCGCGAAACGCCTTCGAGCCGTTCGGGTTGCAGCGCTCGCCGATCAGCAGCGGCGGAATTTCCTGGTTCAGCTCAACGCTCTGATAAAGACTGGCAACCGAAGGTTTCATGCGCTCACCTCCCGCTCCAGCGGCCTGACACCCTCAAGCTCATTGACCAGCGCAGCGATATGCTCAGGGCCGGTGCCGCAGCAGCCACCGACGATGCTGACCCCCTGTTCGGTGACGAAGCGGTGCATCTGCGCGGCATAGTCGGCCGGGCGCAAGGGGTAGACCGTCTGCCCGCCGACCACCTCGGGCAACCCCTGGTTCGGGATGCAGGAGATCCGCCCCGGCCAGTGCTGGCTGAGGTAATGGATGTGCGAGGTCATGTCCTGCGGTCCGGTGGCACAGTTGAGCCCCAGTGAGAAAAGTGGATAGGGCTCAAGAGTCGCGACCACCGCAGCGATATCGGTGCCGAGCAGCATGGTCCCCTGCTGCTCAATGGTTACAGAGGCGAGCACCGGCAGCTCCAGCTTGGCCGATGCCAGCACTTCAAAGACCGTAATCAAGGCCGTCTTGGTCTGCAAAAGATCCTGACAGGTTTCAACGATCAGACAGTCGACCCCTGCTTCAAGCAGTGCCTCGGCCTGCTCCCGGGTTGCCGCGGTCAGTTCGGCCACTTCGATGTGCCCGAGGGATGGCAGCTTGGTGCCGGGGCCGATGGAACCGGCGATGTAGCGATCGCTGAAGCCCGCCATCGCTTTTCGGGCATTTTCAACCGCACGGTGATTGATCTCTTTGACCTGGTCCTGCAAACCGTATTCAGCCAGCACCACCCGCGAAGCACCGAAAGTGTCGGTCTCAACCACCATGGCTCCGGCCTCATACATGCTCTTGTGCATTTGCACGATTATCTCGGGGGCATGCAGGTTGAGCACCTCGTTACATCCTTCGCAGCCGGCCCAGGCGTCATCCGGGACCACCATCTGCTGCAGAGTAGTGCCGCAGGCGCCATCGAATATCAGAATCGGTTGATCGGCAAAGGTCATTATTTGTCCTTCAGGGTGGGAAGTTAAAGTCAGTAAAACAGGCCGACGATCGCGCCGGTCATGCAGGTCGCCATCACCCCGGCGAGGATCGACTTCATCCCCAGGGCGACGATCTCGTCACGCCGTTCGGGTGCCATCGCCCCCATCCCACCGATCATAATACCAAGGCTGCCGAAATTAGCGAATCCGCACATGGCGTAGAGCATGATCAACCGGCTGCGTTCGCCGAGCGCTTCTGGCGGAAGACCCGCCAGCTGCAAGTAAGCGACAAATTCATTCAGCACCGTTTTCGTCGCCAGCAGCCCCCCCGCCGTAAGCGCCTCGCTCCAGGGCACGCCGAGCAGCCAGACCAGCGGCGCCAGCAGGTAGCCGAGCAGCAGCTGGAGGGTCAATGGCTTTCCGCCCAGGTTTGGCACCAGGCCGAGCAGCTGATTGCAGAGCGAGACCAGAGCGATCAGCACGATCAGCATGGCGACAATATTCAGCAGCAGCTTGATCCCGTCAACGGTTCCGCGGGTGATCGCGTCCATGCTGCCACTGGCGGTGGAGAGCTCGCTCACCCGCCCGTCGGTCAGCTCCCCCCGGTGCGGCACCAGCAGGCCGGCGAGCAGAATCGCCGCCGGGGCGCTGATAATCGACGCGGTCAGAATATGTCCAAGCGCCTCAGGAACTGCGCTCCGCAGGATGCTTGCATACAGCACCAGCACGGTTCCGGCGATGGTGCTCATGCCGCAGACCATCATGGCAAAGAGTTCACCGCGCGACATTTTCAGCAGATAGGGGCGCACCAGCAGCGGCGCTTCGACCATGCCGACAAAAATATTCGCCGCCGCACCAACCCCCAGCGCACCGCCGACGTGCAAGGTCTTCTCCAGCAGCAGCGAGCAAAGCCGCACCACCAGCGGCAGCACCCGCCAATAGAAAAGCAGCGACGAGAGCGCGCTGATCACCAGCACCAGCGGCAGGGCGCGAAACGCCAGCACGAACGAGGCGCCGGGAGCCGTTTCGGCAAACGGCAGCTGCCCGCCGCCGAGAAAACCGAAGACGATCGCGGTCCCCGCTGCGGTCGCTTCTTCCAACGCCAGGGTCAACTGATTCAACAGTAAAAACGCCATCTTGACCGGCGGCAGCTTCAACAGCAGCAGCGCCAGCAGAAACTGCAGCGAGAGCGCGCTGATGACCATCCGCCAGTTGACATGACGCCGCTGCTCGCTCAGCAGCCAGGCCAGCAACAGCAGCACGCCAATCCCGAATATTCCACGAAAATCCATAGGGTTCTCTTAAGGCCAAAACCACTCTCGGCAAACAAAAACGCTAGACTACCTTTTATCGGAGCAGGCTGTCCAGCACTCTTGCGAAGGCAACAAAAGCTCTCGCAAATTAAAATATCTTACATTTTAGCCTGCTATTTGCTAGACTTTTCTTTTAGTTCACATTTTTGTGAGGTTAAGAAATGGACTTACCGGAATACCAGCTAAAGACGGTTGCCCTGCAACGCCGGCTCGGCGAATTTCTTCTCAACCAGGATCTGCTGACACCTGATCAGCTGGAAGAGGCGATCGAATACCAGTGCATCTACGGCGGACGCCTCGGAACGAGCCTGATCGAGCTCGGCTACCTCAGCGAAGAAGAACTCGCCCAGGTCCTCAGTCAGCAATTGAAGCTGCACTACATCAAGCCGGACCTGCTGATGAACGTGCCTGACAGCATCCTCAACCTGGTGCCGGAAAAAATTGCTCTCAAGTACAAAGTCGTCCCCTACCACAAAGAGAAAAAACGACTTTTCCTGGCGATGAACGATGCGACGAACCTGGCAGATATCGACGACTTGTCGTTTCAGCTCGATCACATCATCGTCCCGCTGGCGATACCGGAAATTCGCCTGATGATGGCCCTGAAACAGCACTACGGCCTGGACCTGACGCCGCGCTTCGAAACTCTCGCCGCACAGTTGCTGAAACGCGCCCAGGCACAGCAGCAACAGCCCCCAAAGGAAGAGCAGCAGCAGCCGGCGGAAACGAGCCGGGAAGAGTCCTGGCCGCTGCTGGGAGATATGGAGTTCGAAGAGGAGGCGGACAAGGACGACGCCTACTTCAATTTCACCACACCACCGGCGGAGATTTCTTATACCAGTCTTTGTCAGCAATTGGCCTCAGCCAACGACCGCAACGATATTGCCCGTTCATTGATGAACTATCTGGGACAGGAATTCTCCGCCAGCGGCATTTTCGTGGTCCGCTCGAACAGCGTCTCCGGCTGGATGGCCAGCCACAATGGCAATGAGCCGGACGGTTTCGATCAGTACAGCATCGCACTGTCCGGAGATTCGGTAATCAAGCTGGCGATCGACAACCAATCACACTATCTCGGACCGATGCCCGACAGCCAGATTAACCGCAAGCTGCAATGTCTGTTCACTGCGGCTCCGCCGAGCGCCATGGTCGTACCATTGATGGTCCGCGATCGGCTGGTCTGCATCCTCTATGTGCAGGATCATCTGGAAATACTGGAAAAACGCTTCGCCGACGTGAAGAAACTGGCGAAAAAAGCCGAGCTGGCTTTCATGATGCTGATCATGAAGAATAAGGTTCTGACGACCTGAGGCGTCTATGGACGAGCGGCAGCAGAGTTTAACAGACCAATCGGCCAAGCAGCTGCAACAGGCCCTGAGAGCCGACCACGAAGAACTGTTCCAACTTATTCTCAGCACCAAACAGGATCTGCTGCTGACGCTGCTGAGAAACCCTGCGCTGAACGACGATCACCTGCTGGCGCTGCTCAAACGGCGCGATCTTCCGGAATCCCTGCTGAAAGCCATTTACCAGCGGCGCAAGGAAAAACTCAGCCACCCCGTCGTTCTGGCACTGGTCAAAAACCCAACCACACCGGGCAACATCACCCGCAGCCTGTTGCCGCTGCTGCGACTTTTCGAACTGGTCGATCTCTGTTTTATTCCCGGTGTCACCCCGGATCAACGCCTCGCCGCCGAACGGGCCATCATTCAGCGCCTGCCGACAACGCCACTGGGCAACAAACTGACCCTGGCCCGCCGGGCGACGGCCAACGTGGTGGCAGAACTCCTCAAGGAAGGCGAAACTCCCGTTGTCGAAGCCTGTTTAAACAGCCCGAGACTCAGAGAAGCCGCGGTCTACCAGTTTCTCTCCGGGCCGAAAGCGAATGCGGAGACAATTTCACTGGTCGCCCGCAGCAGTCGCTGGCAGCAGCGCCCCAACCTGCGCCTGGCGATCCTGAAAAACCGCCTGACCCCGCAGGTCTGGTTTACCCTCTGGTTGCCAAAGCTGCCGACGGCCAGCATCAGGCAATTGCTGGCCAGCCGCCGCTTGAACCCGATCCAGAAATCGCTGGTCAGCCTGGAGCTGAAGAAACGGGGTCCCGGATAAATTGTTAGCATTTTGTTAAATTGCAGAGTTTACTGCAATCCAGATTGAAAGCAGGCTACAATACTAAATTATTTTTAGTGCGGAGCAGCTGATCGAAACAGCCGATCGCGGGCTTTACATGTCGAAGAAAAACGGCCGCAACCAGCTCACCATCCTTAATCCGCTTGACCTGAAAGTCTGATCATTCACGGTTCAGCGGTCGACCTGATCGCTTCCAGCCGGCCATATGGCCGCGCAGATAATCGATCCGCCGAGTTCCGGTCAGTCGTAATAACAATCCTGCAATCCAGGCGCGCGGCCCATGCTCACAACATAACAGAATGCCTACGCGCGAACTCTGGTCGTAAGCCAACTGCAGGCTGCCGAGCTGCCAGAAAGGAACATTCATTGCGCCGGGCAGATGGCCCCGCAAAAATTCACGCCGCGTGCGAACATCCACCACCTGCGGCGCACTGCCTGAATCAAGCCTGTCTGCCAACTCTTTTGCCGTCATGCGCACCCTCGACTGCTTTAGAAGGAAGAATTCGGCTGGCGGAGAAAGTCCTGCTCTGCTTCCGTCGATGCACGCCCAAGAATTGCGTTCCGGTGCGGAAAGCGGCCGAACCGCTCGATAACCACCTGATGACGTAGCGCATATTCGACAAAGCCGGTAAAGGCTTCTCGCCAGCCCAGCGGAACATCAGCGTGTAAACGCTGAAACAGTTCGACCGAACGTTTCTGCAGCTCCAGATTTTCACTATGCTCGAGCGGCAAGTAGAAAAAAACCCGCTCAATCGGTCGCAGCAGACAATCCTCTCCGGCGGCGATTCCGTCCAGAGCAATCTCCAGGGCAAGCGGATCGGTGGCGAAAGCCTGCGGCGTATTGCGATAGATGTTGCGTGGAAACTGGTCGAGCAGGATGATCCTGGCCAGCTGCGCCTGTTGCGGCGACAATCCGGCGGCAGACAGGGGATGAGTTGTCGCCAGCTGCACCAAGTCGGCAAAGGTCGTTTCAATTTGCTTATCAATATTCGGGTCTTTGCCGAACCACAGCTTATTCTTCGCCTCCAGGATCTCAAGATCGCTCTCGGCAGATCCGAACCAGAATTCGAGGACATCAGCCAGGGTTACCATTCACACCTCCAGATCAGGCTTAACGGCAATTTTACCAGTAAAAAAACCGCCGGTCGGGATTTCTTTTTCCCAGTTCACTAGATACTCACATAACTCCATGATATTTTTAATCTATAGAATATTATGGACTGCTATCAAACAGGGATGCGTGCTGCCGAATGCCGAATGAGATGTTGGATAAATATCGCCTGACAGCGAGCGCGGATCAACTCTGTCTGCAGTTTGCTGGTGACTGGCGCTTTCAGGACGGTCTGCCGGAAGCAGAGCCGCTGCTGCAACAACTTCGCTCGCATCCTGCCGGCCGACTCAGTTTCGACAGTCAGAATCTCGGCAAGTGGGACACCGGCCTGATGACCTTTCTGGTGCAACTGCTGGCGGAATGCAGCGAGCGGAAGATTCCCGTCGATCAGTCGGGCCTGCCGGGCGGGGTGCAGAAACTGCTCAGCCTGGCCCACGCGGTTCCGGAACGCCAGGGGGCCCGCCGTAAGGTCCTCGGCATGCCGATCCTGACCAAAATCGGCAATATCACCATCGAGATGCATCGCAACTGGAGCGACCTGCTCTACTTCATCGGCCAGATCTTTTTCGGCCTGCTCAATCTCCTGCGCGGCCGGGCCCGCTTCCGCTACTCCGACCTGCTTTACCAGATCGAATGCGCCGGGCCGATGGCCCTGGCGATCATTACCCTGATCAGCACCCTGGTGGGAATGATCCTGGCCTTTGTCGGCGCGGTTCAGCTGCGCCTGTTCGGCGCCCAGATCTTTATCGCCGACCTGGTCGGGCTCGGCATGGCCCGGGAGATGGGGGCGATGATGACGGCGATTATCATGGCCGGCCGCACCGGCGCAGCCTATGCCGCACAGCTCGGCACCATGCAGGTCAATGAAGAGATCGACGCGTTCAAAACCATGGGCATCTCTCCGATCGAGTTTCTGGTCCTGCCGCGCCTGCTGGCGCTGAGCCTGACCATGCCGCTGCTCTGCCTTTATGCCGATTTCATGGGCATCTTTGGCGGCGCGGTTGTCAGCGCGACCATGCTCGATATCTCCTTCTTCCAGTATTATCAACAGGTCCAGAGCGCCGTGCCGCTGAAACATTTCATTATCGGCGTCATCAAAGCGTGCATCTTCGGGGTGCTGGTTGCCACCGCCGGTTGTTTCCGCGGCATGCAGTGCGGCCGCAGCGCATCGGCCGTCGGTTTCGCCGCCACCAAAGCCGTGGTCACATCGATCGTCCTGATCATCGTCGCCGATGCGATCGTTACCATCGCCTGCCAGATTCTCGGAGTCTGAAGATGAAGACGACCCCGCACCTGGATGTCCGCAATCTGACCATGGCATACGGCGACACCGTGATTCAGGAGAATCTCACCTTTGAGGTTCAGCACGGTGAGGTGTTTGTCATTATGGGGGGCAGCGGTTGCGGCAAAAGCACCCTGCTGCGCCACCTGGTCGGGCTGATGCACCCGGCAGACGGCACCATACTGGTCGATGGGATCGATCTCTGGAAGGCCTCCATGGAAGAGCGCAACCGGATCATCAGTCACAGCGGCGTGCTTTATCAAAGCGGGGCACTCTGGAGCTCTCTGACCCTGGCGGAAAATATTGAACTGCCGTTGGCGGAGTACACCGAGCTCACGCCGAAACAGATCGATGAGGTCATCTCTTACAAGCTGTCATTGGTCGGGCTGGCGGGATTTGAAGACTACTATCCTTCTGAGATCAGCGGTGGCATGCAGAAGCGCGCCGGGCTGGCCCGGGCGATGGCGCTCGACCCGGACATCCTGTTTTTCGACGAACCTTCAGCCGGGCTGGACCCGGTCAGCGCCCGGCTGCTGGATGACCTGATTCTGGAGCTGCGCGACAGCCTCGATACCACCGTGGTGATTGTCAGTCATGAGCTCGCCAGCATATTTACGGTCGGCGACAACTCGATCTTTCTCGACCCGGATCAGAAAACCATCATTGCATCGGGGCCGCCGAAGCAGCTTCTGGACAGCTGCAAAGATGAGCGAGTGCGGAAATTTCTGACCCGGGCAGCGTGACTTTCTTCTCGAAGCAGCTTTTGTAAAAAGCCGTTTCGTATCAATGCTATGAGGCCAATATGTACAGGCGAAAACGTGTCGATCCCAGAGTCATTGGCAGCTTCGTCGTCGGAGCGATCATCCTCAGCGTTGCCGGACTGATCTTTTTCGGCCCTGGCGGGCTGTTCTCCGAAACACGGATGTACGTGCTGCATTTTGACCGCTCTGTGAAAGGGCTGAACGTGGGCTCTCCGGTCCGCTTCCGAGGGGTCAAGATCGGTCAGGTCAAAGATATCAACGTACGTGTCAGGCCCGCTGATTTTTCCTTTCATATTCCGGTGGTCATCGAGATCGAACCGACCAGGATCGAAGCCGACGGCAGCAAGAAGGGGATTCTCGAGGCGCTGAAAACCTCGATGAACGGCCAGGATCCGATTCAATCGCTGGTCGAAAAGGGGCTGCGAGCGCAACTTGAACTGGACAGTCTGGTCACCGGCCAGCTGTACGTCAACTTCGATATGCACCCCGACAAACCGATCAGCCTCGCCGGCTACCCAACGGAATTTCCCGAACTGCCCACGACCAGTTCAAGCCTCGGTGAGTTGACCAAAACCTTCGAAGATCTGCCGCTGAAAGAGCTGGCGAACAAGCTGATCCGCTCCGCAGACGGCTTTGAACGGATGATCACTTCGCCCAGCCTGCACAGTGGCTTGGACAAGTTCGACCAGACCGCAGAGAATGTCAATCGCCTGCTGGAAAGCCTCAACACAGAGCTGATTCCGTTAGCCCGCTCGCTGCGCGAAACCCTGCAGGAGGCCAAACAGCTGATCGGTCGAGTGGACAGCAAAATCGATCCGCTGACCAACGATATTCACCAGGCGAAAAGTTCAATTAACGCCGCGCTGGATAAATTCTCCGCCGCAGCCGAAAAGACCTCAGCAACCATGCAGCAGCTGCAGAACCTGACCTCGGACGATTCCCGCCTGCAGCAGCAACTGTCGATGACCCTCCAGGAGATGAACAATGCCGCTCGCTCGGTACGTTACCTGACCTCTGAAATCGAACGCAACCCTCAGATCCTTCTCCATGGGCGCGGTAATGGAGGCAAAGAATGAGATATTTCCTGATTCCGATTCTGCTGCTGATTTGCACTGCCTGCATCAGGCTGGGCCCCGAGCCACAGCCGTCCCGTTACTATCTGCTCGCCCCACAGGAAGAGGTGCTGAACACATATCCCGCCGACAGCCTCAAGCTGGCGCTCGGTCCGGTCTCCTTCCCTCCCTATCTGGACCGGCCACAGCTGGTCACCCGCAACAGCCGGAATGAAATTGTCGTCGCCGAGCTCGATCGCTGGGCCGAACCCCTGCGCGACAACCTGCTGCGGGTGCTGAAAGAAAATCTCGCCCGGAACCTCAAAGGCGCCACTATCAGCGATTACCCCTGGCAGCCAAGTGACGAACGGGGACTGAACCTGCAACTCTCGATCAATCAGTTCGATGGCGTCCTGGGGCAGAAAACGTCCGTCGATATCCGTTGGACGCTGTTCAATGCAAACGGCACACTGGTGCTCGATCGGGGGCACTTTGTTTCGCGGCTGCTGATCGGCGCGACCCACGAAGCTTTGGTCTCAGGCTTGAACGAGTCGATCAATCAACTCAGCCACCAGCTCTCCCAGGCTGTCGTAGAGCAGAAGAAATAGGGTTCAGAAACCATAGGGGCGAAACACCCTCTCATACAGCGAAATCGGACCAGGTGATTTTCGACAAGATCTGACGCCATCTTATCGAGGAACTTGACAGCCTCTTTTTATTGAAGTATATTTGACCGACTAGTCAGTCGGTTAGCCGTCAAGGAGAGCATATGAAAAAGCAACAACTGAATCAGATCTCGAGCCAACACCAGCAGATGCTGGACCTGTTCCATCAACAACGCCGCGGGTATCAGAACGATCCCATGCCGTCTGCAGGGAGTCGCATTGACCTGCTGCAGCAACTCAAGCGCGCCCTGCTCAGCAACCGTGAGCGCCTCTGCGCAGCGCTGGATGCCGACTACACCGGTCGCAGCAGGCAGGATACCCTGATCTCAGACATCCTGCCCTGCGTCATGAACATCAAGTACAGTTGTAAAAAGCTCAAGAGGTGGATGCGTGCGGAGCGGCGCCACGCCGGACTGCTGCTGGCTCCGGCCAAGGTCGAGGTGCATTATCAACCGCTGGGTGTGATTGGTATTGTGGTTCCCTGGAACTTTCCGGTGATGCTCTCTCTTGGTCCGCTGATCAGTGCCATTGCCGCAGGCAACCGGGCCATGATCAAGCTGTCGGAATTTACTCCCGTCACCAATCAGGTGATTATCGAGATGCTCGCCAGTGTTTTTACCCCTGAGCAGGTCGCCTGCATCGAAGGGGAAGCGGAAATTGCAGCAGAATTTTCCGCATTACCTTTTGACCATCTGCTGTTCACCGGCTCCACCGCCGTCGGCCGCCACGTGATGCGCGCCGCTGCCGGCAACCTGACCCCGGTGACGCTGGAGTTGGGCGGAAAATCTCCTACCATTGTCGGCCCCGATGTAGATATCGACCATGCGGTAGAACGGCTGGCCTATGGCAAGTGCCTCAACGCCGGGCAGATCTGTGTCGCTCCCGATTACGTCCTGGTGCCTCGGGATAAAGTGGATGCCTTCGTGCAAAGCTACCGGCAGCGCTACGCTGCGATGTACCCCAAAGGAGTCAACAGTGAGGACTACAGTTCAGTGATCAACCCGCGCCAGTATCAGCGCCTGCAAAGCTGGCTGGAGGATGCCAAGACCAAAGGCGCGCGGGTTTTCCCCTGCGTCGAGGGCCAGCACCAGGATGACAGTCGTCAGCGGCTGACCACCCATCTGCTGCTGGACACCACAGAGGAGATGACCCTGATGCAGGAGGAAATCTTCGGCCCGCTGCTGCCCGTCATCGCCTACGACAGCATAGACGCGGCGATAGATTACATCCGCCACCGCCCACGGCCGCTGGCCCTGTACCTGCTCAGTTATGACAAGCAGCTGCAACAAAAGATCATCAGCCAGACCCACGCCGGCGGCATGTGCATCAACGACACCCTGTTCCATGCGGCAGCGGACGACGCCCCCTTCGGAGGCATCGGACCCTCCGGCATGGGCCACTACCATGGCCGCGAAGGGTTCAAAACCTTCTCCAAGGCAAAGACGGTATTGACCCAGGGCAAATTCAGCTCCAGCAGCCTGATGCACCCCCCCTACGGGAAAGGGATACAAAACCTGATCTTTAAATTTTTCCTTCGCTAACCGGAGTCATCAATGAGCACTTCAAAACGTCAACAGATCCTGGATGCCGCGCTGCTCTTGTTTGTTGAGCAAGGATTAGAAGGCGCCGCCACCGCAAAAATCGCCAAAGCGGCCGGCGTGGCGACCGGCACCCTGTTTCACCACTTTGCCAACAAACAAGAGCTGATCTCCGCCCTCTATCTGGAGATCAAGCGGGAGCTGGCCGACAGCCTCCCTCCCCTGCAACCGGAACAGGAGATTCAGGCCCTCGCCACCGCCATCTGGAATAAAGCCCTGGGCTGGGGCCTGGCCCATCCCGAAAAGATTCGCTTCCTGCTCGCCTACTATCAATCCCCCCTGCTCAGCGCCGAGGCGCGTAAGACGGTCAAGTTCGAAACCCTGGGCGTGGTGCTGGAGCTGCTGCAAATGGGACAACAGCAGGGGCTCATCGGTGACTATCCGGACGACCTGATGTTGGAGATCTGCCATAGCCTGTTCATGACCAGCGCCGCTTACTTCATCGACCATCCGCAACTGGCCGGTGACGAGCGGCAACAGCGGGCGGCCCTGACGATGTTCTGGAACGCCCTGGCCACCACGGGGAATCAGCTTTGACCGCCGACGAGTGACGACTGAGGATCAGCTCATCACCTGCAACTGGCGACCCCGAGCCATTGTTCTGCGAGAGAGGGGCAAAGGGCTGAGCGGACTTCAGGGGCTATCGGTTTGTTTTTCATTCGGGTGGATAATCAGACGATCGCCGGGATGCAGCGGGCTGTTGAGGCCGATGCGGTTCCAGATCAGGAGCGCTGCCAGGGGGACGCGAAATTTCTCGGCAATGGTCGAGAGATTGTCACCGGACTGGACGATGTAGACCCGCTCCTGCCGATGTTGACTCCATTCCCTGTGCAGCTTGTTGAACCGCTCTTGAAAACCCGGCGGCGTGCTTTCGGGGACGGCTAAGGTATAGGTTCCCGCGGCGAGATAATGGCCGCGCAACTCCGGGTTCAAGTCCTTGATCCGTTTGAAATCGGTCTGCGCCGCCTGCGCCAACACCGCCAGGCTGGTCTCCTCGTAGCTGGTCAATGCGACGGTGGAAAACTTCAGCGGAGGATAATAATCCCCCGCCTGCATGTGGAAACCATAACGCTCCGGCTGGCTGAGGATCAGTTTGGCCGACAGGATTCGAAACAGGTAGCGCTGAGTTTCCAGCGGCAAATAGAGACGGTAAAAAACGCTGGCATCCTGGGCCAGAATTTCCGCCTGCAGCCCCTCCTCCCCCATATTGAAGGCCGCTGCCGCCAGGCTCCAGGAGCCGAACTTTTCGTAAAGCTCGGCAAAATAGGCCGCCGCTGCCCTGGTCGAAGCGAACAGGTTCCTGCGCTGATCGATCTGTCCATTCACGGTCAAGCCGTAGCGACGGCCGGTCTCCGGCAGAAACTGCCAGAAGCCGATCGCCCCCTTGGCGGAGCCGGCATGCGGCCGCAGGGCACTCTCAGCAAGGGCGATATACTTCAGATCATCGGGCAGCCCGGCCTCGGCGAGTAGCGCTTCGATGACCGGGAAATAGCGAGTGGATCGTTTCAACCACAGGATCGCCTGGTCCCGGTCCCAGAGCGACAGCAGCAGCTCCTTTTCCATGCGCTCGCGCACTTCGGGGTCGTCCAGCGGAACAACCTCATCGCAAAAGGTCAGCGGCTGTTCCAGGCGGGCACTATCCAGCAAGGGCGGAATCGCCCGCTCCCGGTCAGCGGCAAACCCTGATCCGCTGACCAGCAAACCGGCCGTCAGCCAGCCGGTGAACCACAATCGAAAGAACATACCTCTTCCTTGCTTCACAGGTTTAAACTCAGCCCATGATGAAGGCTTCACCTGCCTTGAGCAGATCCTCCAGAGCCGCGGCGCTACCCGCCTCGCCGTACAGTCTGACAACCGGCTCGGTCCCCGATTTACGGAACAGCATCCAGGAGCCGTCGGTAAACAGATATTTATTGCCGTCGATACGGATGATCTCCGCGACCTGCCGGCCGCCGATCTGCTGCGGGGGATTTTCCAGCTTCTCCGGCAAGGCCGCTTCCAGCTCCGGGGACAGACGCAGGTTGATCCGACGGGTGTAGATCTCTCCAACGCGCCCGTAAAGATCGGCCAGCAGTTCTTTGAGCGTGCGCTTTTCAACGGCGACCATTTCCGCCACCAGCAGGCAGGCCAGGATACCGTCTTTCTCCGGCACATGCCCCTGAATGCTCAGGCCGGCGCTCTCCTCGCCACCGATCAGGATCTTGTTTTCGCTGATATACTCACCGATATACTTGAAACCGACCGGGGTCTCGAAAACTTCAACCCCGTGGTACCTGGCGACCGCATCGATCAATGCCGAAGTTGCGACACTGCGCGCCGCGTTGCCGCGCATCCCCTTGCGGCGGATCATGTAATCGAAGAGCAGCGCCAGAATGTAGTTCGGCTCGATGAAGCTGCCGTCGGCATCGACGATCCCGAACCGATCGGCGTCGCCATCGGTGGCCACCCCCAGCGAGATCGACGGATCGTTCTTGATCAGGGCGATAAAATCGGGGATATGCGATTCGGCCGGCTCCGGGGGTTCGCCACCGAAATAGGGATCGAGCTGTTCGTTGATTTTGACGATTTTCACCCCGGCTTCTTCCAGGATCGTATCGATATAGTCACGCCCTGAGCCGTACAGCGGATTCACGGCGATCTTCATGCCCGATGCGGCTATCGCCGGGAAATCGACCAGTCTGTGCAGCGTCTTGAAGTATTCAGCCCGCGGATCGATCTCTTCAAACAGCCCATGGTCCGCGGCTTTTTCGAGGGAGAGATCCTTGTAAACGACTTCGCCGAGCATTTCATTGGCGCGCTTTTCGATATCGTTGGTGGTTTCCGGCAGCGCGGGACCGCCCCAGGCCGGGGAGAACTTGATCCCGTTGTAGTAATAGGGGTTGTGGCTGGCGGTAAAATTGATCGCTCCGGCGGTTCCGCGGCGCAGCAGCTCATGGGCGATAACCGGCGTCGGCGTATCACGTTCGCACAAATAGGCCTTGACCCCGGCCCCAGCCAGAACCTGGGCGGTTTCCCGGGCAAAATCCTGCCCCATGAAACGTGCGTCGTAACCAACCACCAGACCTTTGTCAGCCAGGCCTTCGGCACGCAGATGATCGGCAATCGCCTGGGTGACCACGCGAACATTGTCCAGGGTAAAATCCTCACAAAAAATACCCCGCCAACCCGATGTGCCAAACTTGATTCGATACATGCGAACCCTCCCTTGGGTGTCCTCTAAAACAGCTAAACGTTCGGTTTGATTAAGGGGTAATGATAACACAGAAAATGCAGCAATCAGACGGGAAAAGAATCGCCATGTGAGCGGTTTATTGGTCGTCGAATTCGGGGGCGGAATAATTTGGTGAGCCGGCGACGTATGGGCAATCGGCGGGAAGAATCCCGGCGGCGACCAGCTCTGGCGTCAACTTTGCGCATTCCGGGTGCAAGCGATCTCGCTGACCATAGATCCGGCAGGACTTATCCCGCAAGTCCAGATGCGGACAGGGTTTGCGTGTGTAAAAGATCCGGCCGCGATAATCGAGCTTTTCAAAACAGCAGCGGCCGCAGCGCTGACAGAGCTCTTCCCATTCCGCGGAACCCGGAGTGGTGCTTCGTTGTATAGGTTTCATCGCTTGAGCCTAACGGAATGGCCTGCTGCGAGTCAATCAGGCAGTCTGCTCAGGGACCTGAAAAAACCGTTGACTCGCAAAATGAAATTCGCTATTAGTAGGCGTTCTGAATCTGAACCGAAGCAAACGCTAGGAGGATAGCAACATGCAGTGCCAAACTGTACTCCCCGGTACCGAGTGTACTTTCTGGAAAAAAGCTGGTTGCTCCGCAGAAAGCGGCAGCTGCCAAGTGATCGTTGAAGAGTGTCAGGGCTGCGAGCGGATCGTCAAAGGCAGCATCGGCGACGTCTGCAGCGCTTACCCGATCCCATCGAAAAAATGGGTGACCGGTCTGTGCAACTACGCGACCCACAAGAAGATTGATATCAAGTCGGAAGACGTGCGTATCAATCCGCTTAAAGCCGCCAAGCGCGCCGCTGCAGGGAAAAAGAAGTAAACCTGCGGAACGATCAAACGTTAAAGAAAAAGGCTGTCAGTTGATCTGGCAGCCTTTTTCTTTGTCCGTCTTTCCCCTCCGTTAGTCCCCGGCCGCCATCCCCTGAATAGCGGTCCGCTGCGCCAGGTTACCGATCACCGCGAGCAGGTCGCCTTCGGCAAAGATGAATTCTGCCGACGGATTGGGGATAAAATCTTCGCCGCGCAACACACCGACGATCGACGCGCCGGTGTGTTTGCGGATCTCCAGCTCACGCAGGCTTTTCCCGACCAGCAGGCTCTCGCTGCCCAACCGCTGCCAGGTCAGCTCCAGCAGTTCCCGGGCGTTTTTCAACAGGCGGATCTCCCGGTTACTATCATTTGCCGAAAAACTGGGATGATAGTGATCGCGGCGGACCTTGTCGGTAAAGCTCTGGATGATCGGGATCGGCATTTTCAGATTAATCAGCGCCTGACGAGCGATTTCTAGCCCCGCTTCCAGCTCCGGCAGAATCACCATGTACACCCCTTCCCGATAGAGCTCGGTCATCTGCTCCATCCCTTCGGCCCGCACGACAATATTCAGCTCGGGAAAATTACGATGCACGTAGCGAACAATCGTTTCAGTGGTGGTGATATGCGGAATGGTGATCAATAGCTGCTGGGCCTTCTCCAGCTGCGCCGCCTCAAGCACCACCTCCTGGCTGGCATCGCCATAAATCGCCGGATAACCAAGCCGCCGGGCCTCCTCAATCAACCGATGACTGAGTTCGATAATAACAAAGGGAACCTCGAGTTGCTTCAGCACCTTGGCGACGTGCTGACCGACCCGCCCGCCACCGGCGATGACAATATGCTCGTGCAGCCCCTCTTTCGGCAGGTTGACCGTTTCCAGGGCATCTCGTTTTATGTAGTGCCGCTTCAAGCGATAGAGCGGTGCCGTCAGCCCGGAAACCAGCGGTGTGATCAACATGCTGATAATCGTTGCGGAAAGAATGAAAGAATGCTGTTCCTTATCGAGAAATCCCCCGGAGAAACCGATCTGCCCCAATACGAAAGAAAATTCGCCGATCTGGAACATCCCCAGCCCGACGGCCAGCGGTACGACGTTGCCATAACCGAAGCCGCGGGCAATCCCCGCCATCAGCAGCCCCTTGCCGACCGCGATCAGCAACACCAGCTGAAGGACTTCGAACCAGTTGATGAACAGAAAGCCGGGGTCGAGCAGCATGCCGACCGAGGTAAAGAACAGCAGCCCGAACAGGTCGCGCAGCGGAATGATATCGCTCAAGGCCTG
Source organism: uncultured Desulfuromonadales bacterium (assembly GCA_945787335.1). Classification (GTDB taxonomy): domain Bacteria; phylum Desulfobacterota; class Desulfuromonadia; order Desulfuromonadales; family Geopsychrobacteraceae; genus Malonomonas. The sequence continues at coordinate 13,430 of CALZHR010000077.1, read as the reverse complement.
ATGGCCGTAATCCGATTCACTCAAGACCATGCCGGCGACAAAGGCGCCGAAGGCAAAAGAGAGGCCGACCTGATAGGTGGCGTAACCGACCCCCAGGCCGATCGCGGTGATCGAAAGCACGAACAGTTCCCGGGTATTCCAGCGAGCGATCCTGGTCAGCAGCCAGGGCAGAATCCGGGTGCCGAGGAAGAACATCAAAAACAGGAAAACCGCCGATTTGATTAGCGCGATGCCGAGCATCGGCAGACCGCTCTGCGGATCGGAGAGCTGCGGAAGCATGATCAGCAGTGGCACCACGGCCAGATCCTGAACGATCAGGATGCCGATCATCACCCGGCTCGACAGGGTCCCCAGCATCCCCTGGCTCATCAGGGTCTTCAGAATCACCATGGTGCTCGACAGCGACACCAGCCCGCCGAGCCACATCGAGGGGACCGGTTCCCAGCCGAACCAGCGGCCGATCAGGTAGCCATAGCCGATCGTGAGCAGGATCTGCAGCGGCCCGCCGATCAGCGCCACATATTTAACCGGCTTGAGCTCTTTGAGCGAGAACTCCAGGCCGAGGGCGAACAACAGCAGCGCGACGCCTATTTCGGCCAGCTTCTCGATTTCATGAACGTCTGAAACGGTCGCCCCGGAGGAAAACGGCCCGACCGCGACCCCGGCCAGGATATACCCGAGGATCAACGGCTGACGCAGCTTCTGCGCAACCAATCCGCCGACCAGAGCGGCGAGGACAATAATGACAATATCGGCAGCAATTCCCATCAGATCAACTTTATTCGCGGGTTAGAAGAGTTCGAACAGCAGCCAGAGCAGCGGCACGATCAGCGCCGTCGCCAGCCCGTTGAGGCCGATCGCCAGCCCGGCGATCGCCCCGGCGAAGCGATCCTCGCCGAGCAAGCGGGCGGTGCCGATGCCGTGCGACGCGGTGCCGACCGCCAGCCCGGTCGCGGCGCTGCTGCGGATGCCGATCACGCGGCAGAATTCCGGGCCGCAGATCGCCCCGAGGCAGCCGGTCAGAACCACCAGCGCGGCGGTCAGCGGTACGATGCCGCCGATCTTCTCGACGATGCCGATGGCGATCGGCGTGGTCACCGATTTCGGCACCAGCGACAGCACCACCTCGTGACTGCCGCCGAGCAGCCAGGCAATTCCTGCGGCGGAAATGATCGAAGAAATTGCCCCGGCCAGAATCCCGAGCAGGATCGGCAGCTTGCGCTTGAGGATCTCCTGGCGACGCTGATAGAGCGGCAAGGCCAGGGCAACCACCGAGGGGCCGAGCAGAAACAGGATCATCCGCCCGCCGTTGTTGTAATCGGCATAGGGGATATCGAGCACCTTCAACAGCACAATGATGCTGAAGATCGACATCGCCACCGGGTTGAAGAGGATGAAACGGGTCCGCCGGTAGAGGTGCTCGGCGAGATGATAGACCAGCAGGGTCAGGCTGATGCCGAACAGCGGCGAGGCGAGCAGCTCAGTCATCGGCCCCCTCCGCCCGATCGAGCAGCTTTTCCGTCCAGCCGGTGACCGCCATGACCACGAAAGTGCTGAGCAGGGTTCCCGCGACGATCGGCAGCCACTCCCTCCCGATCAGGTCGAAATAGAGCATCACGCCGACCCCGGCCGGCACAAAAAACAGCGCCATGTAGGAGAGCAGCAGTTCGGCCGCGTCCTGTAACCATTCGACTTTGACCCAGCCGCGCACCAAAGCCAGCAGCATCAGCGCCATGCCGATGACGTTGCCGGGAATCGGCAGCCCGAACCAGCTTGACAGCCCTTCGCCGACAAATTGAAACACCAACAGCAGCACCAGGCCCTGTAGCATCGGCACCCTCCTGACTTGCTATGAAAATGACGCCGAACAAGCTTCGGCACCGGTCATTCCAGCTACTTCAAACCTTCAATCACCGCGGCCACCTCGTTGCGGATATCCGTGGCCGCGGGACTGGTCTCCAGACGCAGAAACTGTTGAAAGTTTTCGAGTGCGGCGCGGTTATTGTCCTGATCAAGATAGACATAGCCCAGGGTCAGGTACGCCAGCGGCAAGCCGGCATCAACCTCCAGGGCTTTCTGACAGGCCACTTGCGCCTCGTCCAGCTTGCCGGCCTCATAGTAGAGATCCCCCAGGCTGGCCAGCGGCTGGGCGTCTTCGGGGTCGAGTTCGCTGGCCCGCAGGTAGCTGGCGATCGCCTCCTGCTGCTGGCCGCCGGCGGCGCAGATATCACCCAACGCGTTATAGGCAAAAGCCGATTCCGGATCCAACGCGATCGCCTGCCGGCAGGTCTGTTCAGCTGCAGCCAGGTCTTCGCCCTGCAACTGCACCATCGCCATGCTGACCCGGGCTTCGGTTTCCTCCGGGTCCAGCTCGACAATGATCCGGTAGGCGTTCAGCGCGGCCTCGCCCAGTTCCTCTTCAAGACAGAGATCGCCGAAGGCATAGAGCAGCTCGATATTCTCCGGCTCCAGCTGCAGCCCCTGTTCCAGGTTCCGGCGCGCCTTGCCCAGCTGCCCCTGTTCCAGCTGGGCCTCGGCCAGCAGCAACAGAACCTCGGCGGTCTCCTGCTGCTTCTGGGCCTGCTGCAGGGCCTGCAAAGCACCCCGGCTGTCTCCTTCTTCCAGGGCGCGCCGCCCTTTCTCCAGCAGATCTTCGAACAACATTACGACTCCTGTTACAGTGCGTTGTGACGCACAACTTCGACCCGAAAACCGTCCGGGTCGGTGACAAAATAGAATTTCGGTTTCCCGGCGGTCAAACCTTTCAGAGGCGTTACTTGCAGCCCCATCTCGGTATGCCGTTTGTGCGACGCCTCCAGGTCGGTCACCCCGACCGCCAGGTGCGAGTAGCCGTTACCGATAACGTAAGGTTCCTGCTGATCGTAGTTGTAGGTCAGCTCCAGTTCGAACGGCAGGCCCGCCGCGGTCATGTAGCTGAGGGTGAAGCGCCCGTCGGGATAATCCTTCTTGCGGGAGACCTCGAAACCGAAAGCCTCGCGATAAAACTCCTCGGACTTATCCAGGTCCATGACACGATAGCAGATGTGAATCATCGGGTATTCCATAAGCCACCTCCCTTGTAAAGGTCTTTCTGTCACGATTGACAACATTTTGCCGGCTCTTTATAGTGGCCGACCATGAGAGCGATTTTCCTGGCCGACGCCCACCTGCGCGATCCGCAGGACCACAACTACCAGCAACTGCTTGCATTTCTCGACCAGCAGGAGCAGCTCGACGGCCTGTTTCTGCTCGGCGATATTTTCGAGTTCTGGCTCGGCTACCGGCACCTCGCCTTCACCCCCTACATTCCCCTTCTGGAGAGGCTGCGCAGGCTGAGCGAGACCGGCACCCGGCTCTTCTTTGTCGAAGGCAACCACGACTTTAATCTCGGTCCCTACTTCACTGAGACCCTGCGGTGCACCGTCATCCCCGATCAGCAGCTGGTCGAATGGGATGGCCAGCAGCTGCTGCTCTGCCACGGCGACCTGCTCAATCCGAACCGCAACTACCAGCGGCTGCGGACGTTATGGCGCAGCGGGCTGGTCCGCGCTCTGGCAAGAATCATCCACCCCGACCCGGTCTGGTCGTTCGCCATCTGGCTCAGCGACAAGAGCCGCAACAAACGCCTCAACCACGAACCCTGCAACTGGGATCCATCTTTTATGATCGAGCCGTTCGCCAAACAGCAGTTCGCCGCCGGCGCCGACGCCGTGCTCTGCGGCCACTTTCACAAGGCCCTGCACAAGCACTACGATGACAAGCAGCTGCTGGCGGTCGGCGACTGGATCGAGCAGTTCTCCTATATCGAGCTGCTCGACGGGCGTTTCGCGCTGAAAAACTACTCGGCCTGAGCTTCCTGCAGCTCGTTTTTTTCCACCTCGACGTCTGCCGCGCCGCGCTGCTGGCAGCGAATCACCAGGTCGCTCAGCGTCAGCCCTTCCAGCCCGCTTTCGACCCGATCTTCCAGCTGTTCCGAAGCTTCCAGGGCCACCAAAGTCTGCGGGTGCGGGTTCAGGTGCAGCGCCTCCTCCCCTTTGTCGCGCATGACGCGCAGAATCTCCGCCAGCGGCAGGTGCTCCGCCGCCCGCCCCAACTGGTAGCTCCGTCGCCCGATGCTGCTGCACAGTTCAGCGACAAACCCGACCTCCACCAGCAGGCTGAGGATGTTGCGGCACAGCCGCGGCGGGATGAACAGCAGCTTGGCGAGCTGCTCCTGAGTGAGGGCGGACTCCGCCCGTGCGAAACGATCGGCCAGGGTCACCAGGATCACCAGGGCGACCTGCTCGAAACTGTTGCGGCTGACCTCCGAGCCGCGCAGATCGCGGCCGCTGGTGCGCAGGTTCTGCTTGGCATAGGTCACCTGCAGGCCGAACAGCACGATCACCCAGGAGAGGTAGAGCCAGATCATGAAAATCGGCAGCGCGGCCATCGCCCCGTAGATGGCGTTATACTTCGCCACCCCGACCTGGAAATTGACATATCCCACCTGGGCCAGCTGCCAGAGGGTGCCGCCGATCACCCCGCCGATAAAGGCCGCGCGCCATTCGACCTTGATGTTCGACATGAAAATATAAAGCACGGTAAACGCCAGCCACATGAACACGAACGGCGTCACCTTGAAGGAGAGCAGAATCAGGCTGCCGACCAGCTCCATCTCGAGCAGTTTCTGCACCAGGTTGTTACTGGCCAGGCTGGAAGTCATCGAGATGGCGGTAATGATCAGCACCGGGCCGACCAGGATCACCGACAGGTAGTCTGCAAACCGCCGCATCAGCGGCCGGATATTCCGCACCCCCCAGATATAGTTGAAGGCCTTTTCGACGTTGGTCAGCAGCGAGATGACCGCCACCAGCAGGAACAGCAGGCCGACCCCGCCCATGCCGCCGACCTGAGTGTTGTTGATGTAGCCGAGGATCGCCTGCACCGCCTGCCCGTCGCCGACCTGCAATTTCTCCATGATCAACGGTTCAAGCCGATTCTGCACGCCGAAGGCTTTCAGCAGGGCGAAGGTCAGGGCGAGCAGCGGCACGATCGAGAGCAGCGAATAGTAGGTCAACGCGGCCGCCCGCTGCAGGCACTGGTTTCTGCCGAAGTCGTGAGCCACCAGGGCCACCGTCTGCAGCTGGCGCAACAGAACCCGCTGCAGCCAGCTCAATTCGGCCGGGTTCTGTTCCCAGAGCAGGTGCTTGAGCTGCTGGCGTAAATTTTTCTGCACCGCCTCATTCATCGTTCAGCTGCCTTCATCATCGCGCAGCTCAACCCTCTCCACTGGCAAAGCGAGCTGCGGTAAATCATCGGCATATTCTGCGCTGTCGCCGACCAGCACAATCTGCAGCTGGTCCGGCTTGAGATAGGTTCTGGCGACCCGCTGTACGTCTGCGACCGTCACGGCAGCGATCTTCTGCCGGTAGGTCTCCAGATACTGCACCGGATAATCGAAGTAGTCGAGCCGCAGCTTGCGGCTGACGATCGAATGGGTGTCGGTGAAGGCAAAGACGAAGGAATTGATCAGGCTCTGCTTGGCCAGCTCCAGCTCCGCGTCACTGACCGGCTGGTCGATCAGCTGCTGGATCAGCCCGCGCATCAGCTGAACCACCTCCAGGGTTGATTCAGCCTTGGTTTCACTGCCGGCGATAAACAGCTCAGGCAACCGCCGACCGATCTGAAAATAGGAATAGACCGAATAAGCCAGGCCGCGATTGGAGCGGACCTCCCGCATCATGCGCGAGTTGAAGCCGCCGCCGCCGAGAATATAATTCGCGACCCGCAGGGCGAACATGTCGGGGTTGTCCTTGTTGATTCCCGGATGGCCGAGCAGGATGGTGGTCTGCGGAATCTGCTTGTCGGCGCTGAGAACCCGCCCCGCCGGGGGCGGCGGCAACGCCGACAGCTCAAGAACGAGCGGCTCCTCAGCCTGCCAGTCACCCAATTTCTCCTGCAGCAGCGCAAGCAGTTCGGCTTGCGACACCGCGCCCGACACGGCGAACCAGAGATTCGCCGGCCGGAAGTCACGTTCATGCAGCCGCAGCAGTTGTTCGCGACTGAAGCTTTCAACCGCGGCAATTTCAGGATAGCGGCCGAATGGATGCTGCTGATAAACCGCCTTGGCCAGCAAGCGACCGGCGATCGATTCGGGATCGTCGTTCTTGCGGCGGATCGCCTCGACCATTTTACGTTTGGCCAGTTCGAGCCGCTGCTGGTCGAACCCGGGCTGCCGCAACAGGTCGGCCAAAATCTCGAGGCCGCGGGTCAGGTCGCGCTGGTGCAGCGACAGGCCGATCTCGTAACTGTAGGAACTGCTGGAAACCGATAGGTTGGCAGCCATCGCTTCCAGCTCCGCTTCCAGCTCTGCGGGACTGGCCGCGAGGGTGCCGCCGCTCTCCAGCACCTGGGCGAACAGGGAGGAAAGACCGGTCTGCTGCTGAGAGTCATGAATATCGCCGCCGGCGACCAGCACGCTTAAATCGACCAGCGGCAATTCATGGTCTTCCTTCAGGAACACCCGGATACCGTTGGTCAGCTGGTGTTTTTCCACCTGAGGGAAATTGAACTCCAGGGGCGGAAACTGCAGTTGATCCGGACGCACGGGTCCGGTAGCGACAAGCGGCCCGCAGCCGGCCAAAAAGATCAGGATCAGCGTCAGGAAAAGTCTGACTCTCATTGCAGCGCCTCCCGGCCGATGCTCGCAACCGTCCGGTTCGCGGCGGTGAAGTAACGCTTGGCCACGTCCATTAATTCCTCTGCGCGGATTGAATTGAGTTGCTCTTCATAGTCGACCAGATAGCGCCAGCCCCCTAAGACCTCGTAGGAGGAGAGCATCCGCGCCAGCCCGGAATTCCCTTTCATCCGGCGCAGGCTCGAGGTGAGGATCTGCCGCTTGGCCTTTTCCAGCTCAGCGGCGCTGACCGGCTCGGTCTTCAACCGCTCCAGCTCGGCATAAAGCGCCGCCTCGATCTCTCCGACGGGAGCGTCCTGGCGCGGCGCCAGGCTGAGCATCATCAGGTTGTCGTAGCGCGAACCGGGCGCCCCGTAAGCATTCACCGAGGTCACCAGCTGCTTGTCGATCACCAGCGCCCGGTAAAGTCGCGAGGTCCGGCCTTCGGTCAGAACCTGCATGAGCAGATCGAAGACATAGTCATCCCGATGCGGCATGGTCGGTTTGTGGTAGGCGATCGCCAGCTGCGGCTGGGCATCGAAGTTGACATGCACGCGGCGCTCTCCCTGCTGCGCCGGCTCCTTCTTCGCCACCGGCGGCACCGGCACGCCCGGTTCCAGCGGACCGAAATAACGCTTGATCAGCGCCAGGGCCGCCGCGCTGTCGAAGTCGCCGACCAGCGAGATGATCATATTTGCGGGAGAGTAGTAGTTGCGCAAAAAGGTGCGGGTTTCAGCCAGGGTCAGATTCTCGATATCCGAATCCCAGCCGATGATCGGGTTGCGATAGGGATGCACCTGGTAGGCGGTGGCCAGCAGGGTTTCATAGAGCTTGCCGTTCGGGTTGCTCTCGTAGGAGCGCCGGCGCTCCTCCCGCACCACTTCCCGCTCGGTGTAAAACTCGCGCAGCACCGCGTTCTGCAGCCGATCCGCCTCGATCGCCGCCCAGAGCTCGAGCTTGTTGGCCGGCAGGTTGATCAGATAGGTGGTCTGGTCCTTACTGGTAAAGGCGTTGTAGCCGACCCCGCCGTTTTCCGCGTAGATCTTGGAAAACTCGTCCTTGACCACCAGCTGCCGGTGTTGCTTCTGCAAGTCAGCCAACTTCTCGCGCAGCTGTTGCAGCTCCTGCTCATCGCGGTCAGGTCGGTTTTTCAAATCGTCGATCTGCTGGCCGATCTCTTCGATCTCCGCCAGCAGCGGTTGCTCCTGCTGATAATCGACGGTGCCGAGGGTCTTGGTCCCTTTGAACAGCATATGTTCAAGCAGGTGCGCCACCCCGCGGTGCTGACTGCTCTCATCGACCCCACCGACCTTGAAGCTGATATAGGCCGCCACCGTCGGCGAAGCGTGCCGCTCGACCAGCAGCAGGGTCAGCCCGTTTTCCAGTCGATGCTCCTGGACCTTTTCGACGAGGGTCTGAGCAGCGGCAGAAGACGCCAGCTGCAGACCCAGCAGAAGTGAAACAATCAGGAAATTCCGCAACATCTGAGCTCCTCGAAGGATTCTGTCGGGCACGTGACTTTGTGCACCGTTTCAGTTTTCTATACTAGCGCAAAGAGTGGGGAATAACTACCGTCTAGAGCTCATTAAGGCAGGGTGCTCAGGTGCAGAGACAACTGCGGGAGAACGCACTGGATGCTGCTGGCTCAGTCGTCAACCAGAGCCTGGACGACAATCTCGTCAATGCTGTCGACCAGTTCGATCTCGATGTCGGTGAGGTTTTCCTCTTCCAGCTCGCGGAGATGTTCCCGGTTGCGCAGCGGCAGCAGCACCTTCTTCACCCCGGCGCGGCGCGCGGCCAGGACCTTCTCCTTGACGCCGCCGATCGGCAGGATCCGCCCCGACAGGGTCAGCTCGCCGGTCATCGCCACGTCCCGCCGGGCGGCCCGGCCGGTGAGCAGGGAAATGATCGCCGCGGCGATGGTCACCCCGGCCGAGGGCCCGTCTTTCGGGATCGCGCCGGACGGAACATGGATATGCAGGTCGGTCGTATCGAAGAAATCGGGAGCGATACCGAACTGCTCCGCGCGCCCGCGCACGTAGGTCAGCGCGGCTCGCGCCGACTCCTGCATCACGTCGCCGAGGCTGCCGGTCAGGGTCAGCTCCTTGCGGCCGGGCATCTTCGCTGCTTCGACGAACAGGATGTCCCCGCCCGACTCGGTCCAGGCCAAACCGGTCACCACGCCGACCCGGTCCTCTTCGCTGGCGACATCCACGAAATAGGCGCAGGGGCCGAGCAGTTGCTCGACATCGGCGGCATGAATCTCGCTGCGCAGCTCATCACCCTGGGTGATCTCTTTGGCCACCTTGCGGCAGATCGCGGCGATCTTCCGTTCCAGGTTGCGCACGCCCGCTTCGCGGGTATAGTCGTGAATGATTTTCGCTACGGCGTCTTCGCTGAAGGTCAGCGGGTTGTCTTTCAGCCCGTTCTCTTCGATCTCTTTGGGGATCAGGTATTTATAGGCGATCTGCAGCTTTTCCTCGTCGCTGTAGCCGCTCAGGCGGATCACCTCCATCCGGTCCTTGAGCGCATGCGGGATCGGATCGAGGATATTCGCCGTGGTGATGAACATCACCCGCGACAGGTCGAAGGGGACATCCAGGTAATGATCCTTGAAGCTGTCGTTCTGCTCCGGGTCGAGAACTTCGAGCAGCGCCGAGGAGGGATCGCCGCGGAAGTCCTGGCCGATCTTGTCGACCTCGTCGAGCATGAACACCGGGTTGTTCGATTCCGCGCGGCAGATCTCCTGGATCACCCGCCCCGGCAGCGCGCCGATGTAGGTGCGGCGGTGGCCGCGGATCTCCGCCTCGTCCTTCATCCCGCCGAGGGAGAAGCGGATAAACTTGCGCCCCATGGCCCGCGCGATCGAGCGGCCGAGGGAGGTCTTGCCGACCCCCGGCGGGCCGACGAAACAGAGGATCGGCCCCTTGGTGGTGTCGCGCAGCGAGCGCACCGCCAGGTATTCGAGAATCCGCTGCTTGACCTCCTTGAGGTCGTAATGATCCTCGTCCAGCACCTGCTCCGCCTTGCGGATATCCAGGTTGTCGTCGGTGCCGCGATTCCAGGGGGTGGTGCAGAGGTAGTCGAGGTAGGTGCGCGACACGGTGTATTCGGGCGAGGCCGGATTGATCTGTTCAAGCCGCCGCAGCTCCTTTTCGGCCACCAGCAGCACATCTTCCGGCATCTCGGCCTTGCGGATCCCGGCGCGCAGCTCGCTGATCTCGTTCTGCCGCGGGTCCTGTTCGCCGAGCTCCTGCTGAATCTGCTTCATCTGTTCGCGCAGCAGGTGCTCCTTGTGCGACTTGCCGAGCCGTTTGTTGACCTCGGTCTGGATCTCACCCTTGATCTGCATCTTCTGCACTTCACTGGTCAGGTGCAGGTAGACCGACTTGAGCCGCTCGACCGGATCGATGGTCGCCAGCAGCTGCTGCTGGATGTCGGTGGAGACGCCCATGTAGACGGTGACCATATCGGCCAGCCGGCCGGGATCTTCGATCCGGTCGATCATCTTGATCACATCCTCCGGCAGCGGGCGCCCGTAGGCCAGGGCGATCTTCAGCAGCGCGTTGACGCTCTGCACCAGCGCGTCGGCCACCAGCCCCTTGTTCTCCTCCTCCTTGATCAGCTCGATCGCCACCTTCAGGCAAGGTTCGTCGGTCACCGGGGCTTTCATCACGAAACGATGCAGGCCCTCGATGGTGGCTTTGCCGCCGCCATTGGGAAACTTGATCAGTTGATTGATCTTGCAGACCGTGCCGATCCGCGGATGCTCATCGTAGCTGCAGACCCCCTTATCGCCCGGGCAATAAACGGTTCCCAGCAGCTGATCGGAGCGCATCGCCTCTTCAACGATCGACGTGGTCTCGCGCGTGAAGAAGATCGGCAGCACCATATAGGGGAAGACGATCTGCTCTTTGAGCGGATAGATCGGCAGGATTTGCGGGATCGGCATGGTGGTCGGCATCAGTCGCTCCCCTCACCCGGGGCAGTAACGGGCATAAAAATAGAAAGGTTGTCGCTAGATATTTGTAAACATTAACATTTATTCTCTGACCGTCAAGGATTTATTTCCCTTTGACAAAGCCGCTGACGGCTGTTTAACTACAGTCTTAAAAGACTATAACCAATGGCGTTTTCATCGTCAGAAGGTCCCTTTATGGAGAACAGAACAGCATGAAACGCTTAGCCGTACTGACCAGTGGTGGCGACTGCTCCGGAATGAATGCAACCCTGCGGGCCGTGGTCCGGGCCGGATTGGCATCCGGAGCCGAGGTCATCGGTATTCAGAAAGGCTTTCACGGGCTGATTGATCGCCACTACGACATTCTGGACACCCGCTCGGTCAGCAACGTCCTGCAGCGCGGCGGCACCTTCCTGCAGAGCGCCCGTTGCAAGGAGATGCGCACCGAAGCCGGCCTGCGCCTGGCGACGGAAAACCTCAAAGGCCTGGGCGCCGAAGGGCTGATCGTTATCGGCGGCGACGGCTCCCTTAAAGGGGCTTATGCCATCTACCAGCAGGGTATCCCGGTCATCGGCATCCCGGCTTCGATCGACAACGACATCCCTTTCACCGACATGTCCCTCGGCGTCGACACAGCGCTCAACAACATCATCACCGCGATCGACAACCTCAAAGACACCGCCTCGTCCCACGACCGCGCCTTCGTCGTCGAGACCATGGGGCGCGACTGCGGCTACCTGGCGGTGGTCGCCACCATCGCCTCGGGCGCCGAATACAGTTTGATCCCCGAAGAGCCGTACGACCTCGACCAGATCTGCACCGACCTGCGGCGCCGCTACCGCGAAGGGCGCAGCAACTCGATTATCCTGGTCGCCGAAGGGGCCGGCAGCGCCCAGGAGATCGCCGACCAGATCAAAGAGCGGATCGGCTTCGAAACCCGGGTCATGGTTTTGGGGCATTATCAGCGCGGCGGTTCGCCGTCGGTGTTCGACCGCCTGCTCGGCGCCCGCTTCGGCCAGGCGGCGGTGGAGAATCTGCTCAAAGGCAATGGCGGCAAGATGCTCGGACTGCGCGCCAGGGAGATCGTGCTCACCGACCTGGAGACCGTCATCACCTCCGGCAGCCGGCCGATCGATCCGATGCTGCCGCTTCTCGCTAGCCAGCTGGCGGTTTAGCAGACCAAGCGGCTGATTCCATGGCCCCGGCAATCGCCGCCTGCCCGAGGGCCAGCCCGCCATCGTTGGGTGGCACCTGCCGGTGCAACAGCACCTCGAAACCCGCCTGGCGCAGCAACTGCGCCGCGCGCTCGGCCAGGTAGCGGTTCTGAAACACGCCCCCCGAAAGCGCCACCGGCAATAGCCCAAGAGATTCGGTCACCCGCTGGCAAACCGTCACGATCGTTTCTGCCAGCCCGTTGTGGAACCGTGCGCTGATCCGGCTCGGCGCGCAGCCCGCCGCCAGATCGGCGACCAGCTGGCGGATCATCGGCGCCGGATCGATCTGCAGCCGTCCATCCGCGCTGCTGAGGCTGAAATCATACCCCGGCTCCCCTGCCCCGCTGTCATCGATCAGCATCTCCAGCTCCAGCGCCGCCTGCCCCTCGTAACTGACCCGATTGCGCACTCCGGCCAGCGCCGCCACACCGTCGAACAGACGCCCGACGCTGCTGGTCAGCGGCGAATTGATCCGCTTGTCGATCATCTGCAACAGCAGCCGGCGGTCCGCTTCAGGAATCTCCGCCAAAGCGGGCAGCTCCGGCAGCTCGGCAAATGCTGAACGCAGATAGCTCAGCGCCATCCGCCAGGGCTCCCTGGTCGCGGCATCCCCTCCCGGCAGCGCCTGATAGGCCAGCTGCCCGACCCGCGTAAAGCCGTGCAGATCGCCATGCAGAAACTCACCGCCCCAGATGTGGCCGTCGCTGCCGTAACCGATACCGTCGAAGATCACCCCGAGCGCCGGCCCGCTGCGGTCGTTATCGACCAGGCAACTGGCCAGGTGGGCATGATGGTGCTGCACGGCAATCAGCGGCCGCTCGCCGGCGAGCTCTTCGGCGACATGGGTGGAGAGATAATCCGGGTGCAGATCATGGGCGATCCGTTGCGCCGTGACGCCCAGCAGGGCTTGAAAATGGGCAATCGCCTGGCGCAGGGAGTCAACCACCGCCTGGTTCTTCAGGTCGCCGATATGATGGCTCAAATAGCCACGGTCACCACGGGACAGGCAGATGACGTTCTTCAGCTCGGCGCCGACCGCCAGCACCGACGGCTGCTCGCTGGGCAGCTTGACGCCGCGCGGCACGTAGCCGCGCGAGCGCCGGTAGAGCACCGGCTCGCCATCGAGCAGCCGGGCGATCGAATCATCGGTGCGGATATGGATGCGCCGATCGTGCTGCAGATAGCAGTCGGCGATCCCCTGCAGGCGCAGCCGCGCATCAGCGTTCTCGAAGGAGATCGGCTCGTCGCTCTGGTTGCCGCTGGTCATCACCAGGGCGGTGAACTCTTCAAGCAGCAGGAAATGGAGTGGTGTGTACGGCAGCATCACCCCGAAGAAACGGTTGCGCGGCGCCACCTGTTCGGACAAGGGGTGCTCATCACGGCGCGGCAGCAGCACAATCGGGCGCTCGACGCTACTCAGCAGCCGTTCTTCCGCAGCGCATAGCTGCGCATACTGACGGACCCGCTCAAGATCAAAGCTCATCAGCGCAAAAGGCTTCTCGTCGCGCAGCTTGCGCTGGCGCAGCCGCAGAACCGCCGCATCGTTGCCCGCATCGACCGCCAGATGATATCCGCCCAGCCCCTTGATCGCAACAATCTG
>CALZHR010000076.1 GCA_945787335.1 uncultured Desulfuromonadales bacterium | reverse complement strand
GGGGCTGAAGACCGACGCTCTGTCAACACCGTGACCTCGGTTTCGGTCAGCATCTCAATCTCCCGCACCAGACCATCACCGCCGCGATGTTTTCCCTTGCCGCCCGAATTTTCCCGCAGACCGTACTCTGTGACCCTGAAGGGGTAGGCGTATTCGAGCGCTTCGATCGGGGTATTGAGGGTGTTGGTCATATGCGAGTGGACGGCCGAGGCGCCATCCTGCCGGGCGCTCGCGCCACAGCCGCCGGCGAGGGTTTCGTAATAGGAGAACGGCTGGCCGCTGCGCGGATCGATGCCGCCGATGGTGGTGTTGTTCATGGTCCCCTGGCTGGCGGCGGGGATCTGTTCGGGAACCGCCTGGGCCAGCGCGCCGAGCACCAGGTCGACGATCCGCTGGCTGGTTTCGACGTTGCCGCCGGCGACCGCCGCGGGGAAGCGGGCGTCAACGACCGTCCCTGGTTTGGTCAGCACGGTCAGCGGACGGGCGATGCCGGCGTTGGTCGGTATGTCCTCACTGATCAGGCAGCGAAAGCAGTAGAGCACCGCCGAGAAGGTGATCGCGTAGACGGCGTTGACGCTCCCCTTGACCTGCGGCACGCAGGCGCGGAAATCGAGTTCGGCGGTTTCGCCGGCAATCTTCAGAACCAGTTTCAAAGGGATCGGCCGGTCACTGAAGCCGTCTGAGTCGAGGCAATCAGCGAACGGATAATGTCCGTCGGGGATGGTGGCGATGGTCTGCCGCAGCATCGTCTCCGCGTAATCGTTGAGGTGCGCTGAATAGTCGCGGGTCTGTTGCAGGCCGTACTTTGCTATCAGCTCTCTGGTGCGCTCGACGCCGGTCAGGTTGGCCATCACCTGGGCGGCAAAGTCCCCCTCGCGCTCCTGTGGAGTCCGCACGTTGCGCAACAGCAGATTGAACAGGTTGCGGTCGATCTCACCGCCTGCAACGATCCGGGTCGGCGGGATGATCAAACCTTCCTGGAAGATGCTGGTCGAGACCGGCATGGAGCCCGGCGTCATGCCGCCGACATCTGAATGGTGGGCGCGGTTGGCGACGTAGAAGGCCGGTTTCTCCTCTCCGGCGACGAAGACCGGCGCCACCAGGGTGATGTCGGGCAGGTGGGTGCCGCCGGTAAAGGGGTCGTTGAGCATCACCATGTCGCCGGCAGCCATCTCGCTGGCGTCGATCGCCGCCTTGACCGAGAGCGGCATCGAGCCGAGATGCACCGGGATGTGCGCCGCCTGGGCGATCATGTCGCCGCGCTCGTCGAACAGGGCGCAGGAGTAATCCCGGCGCTCTTTGATGTTGGGGGAGAAGGCGGTGCGCCCGAGGGTCACCCCCATCTCTTCGGCGATGGCGACGAAGCGGTTGCGGAACACCTGCAGCAGGATCGGGTTGACGTCCATTTGCGTTTTTCCTTTCTTATCTGGCTACCAAGGCACCAAGGGCACCAAGAATATCAAAGGCCTTGACGCAGAGGCGGAGAGGCGCAGAGAAAGGCAGAAGTAAAACCAAAATCGTTATTTGGTTTTAAACCCATAGAGGTTTGATCCAGAATTTCTCTCCACCTCTGCGCCTCTGCGTTTCATGAGGTTTTCGCCTTTCCTGGTGTTCTTTGGTGCCTTGGCGGCTAAAAACAGTTCACTTTTTTGTCAGCAGCAGCTGGCCGTAAGGGTCGACGCTGCAGGTCCAGTCCGGCGGCAGGACGATGGTCGAGGAATACTCGGTGATGATCGCCGGGCCAGCAACGCGGTTGCCGTGCTGCAGCTGGGCCCGGTCGATGATCGTCGTGTCGTGCCATCGGCTGGTGAAGACCGTCTGCGTGCGGCCAAGGATAGCGGCAGCGCGCGGCTGTTCGGCGGTTTTGGGCTGAGCGGGCGGCAGCGGATGATCGGGACGGCCGAAGGCGCGCAGCCGCAGGTTGACGATTTCGACCGGTTTCGAATCGCTGGCGTAGCCGTAGGCGCGCTGGTGCTGCTGGTGAAAGCCGGTGATGAAGTCGTCGTCGTAATCGACCAGCAGTTCGAAGGACTGGCCGCAGTAGCGCATATCGAGCAGCGGTTGCAGCTCGATATGCGCGCTGGCAACCCCTTCAGCCTGCAGGTCGTTGCCGGCCTGCTCTATCAGCGGCTGAAACAGCTCATCGAGCAGTTCGCTGGTCGCACGCTGTTGCGGCAGCATCACCGTCTGCGAATAGTCCTTGATCACGTCGGCCAGCAGCATGCCGCAGGCCGAGAGGATGCCGGGCGAGGACGGAATCATTACCTGCGGCATCTGCAGCAGCTCGGCCAGCGCCACCGCGTGCATGCCGCCGGCGCCGCCGAACGAGAAGAGGGAAAACTCGCGCGGGTCGAAGCCGCGTTCGACGGAGATCTTCTTGATCGCCCCCTCCATGGCGCTGTTGGCCACGGCGAGAATCCCCTCCGCCAGCTCGACCGGATCGAGGCCGAGCCGGGCGGCGAAGGCTTCCATCTTTTGCCTGACCTTTTCCGTCTCCAGCTGCATGTTGCCGCCGAGAAAATGGTCAGCAACCAGCCGGCCGAGGTAAAGATTAGCGTCGGTGACGGTCAGCTCCTCCCCCTTGCCGTAGCAGATCGGCCCCGGGTCGGCTCCGGCGCTCTCCGGGCCGACCTGCAGCGAACCGCCGCGGTCCAGCCGGGCGATAGAGCCGCCGCCGGCGCCGACGGTGTGGATGTCGATCATCGGCACCTTGACCGGGTAACCGGCGATGGTCGATTCGGTGGTCAGCGGCAGTTGCCCGTCGATCAGCGCCACGTCGGTGCTGGTGCCCCCCATGTCGAAACTGATCACCTTGTCATGGCCGCTCTGCCGGCCGATCACCGCCGCGCCGACCGCGCCCCCGGCCGGACCCGAGAGGATGGTGCGGACCGACTCGCGCCGCGCGGTGGCGGCGGAGATCGAGCCGCCGTTCGACTGCATGATGCGGAACACCGCGGCGCCCGACTGGTCGGCGACCTGGCCGAGGTAGCGGTCCATCTTCGGTGAGACGTAGGCGTTGATCAGCGTGGTGCTGGTGCGTTCGTACTCGCGGAACTCGGCGAGGATCTGGTGGGAGAGGGAGATCGGCAGGTCGAGCGCGGCGAGCTGCTCGCCGACCAGTTGTTCATGCGCGGGGTTGTTGAAGGCGAACAGCAGCGACACGGCCAGGGACTCGACCTTGGCCTGCTTGAGCTGGTCCAGCAGCGGAGCGATATCGGTGTCGGTCAGCTTGGCGATGATATTGCCCGCCGGGTCGATCCGTCCGGCAACGCCAAAGCGCAGATTTTTCGAGACCAGCGGCGGATTTTTACTGACCTCCAGGTCGTAGAGCCGCGGGCGGTTCTGGCGGGCAATCTCGATGACGTCTTCAAAACCCCGGTTGGTGATCAGGGCCGTGCGGGCGCCCTTTTTTTCCAGCAGGGCGTTGGTGGCCACCGTCGAACCGTGCACCAGGTGAAAGGGGCGGTCGCCGGCAAGCTGCCGGATACCGGCTAGGACCGCCTCAGCCGGGTTGTGCGGAGTGGAGAGCAGCTTGTACTCGCCACTGGTCGTGCCATCCTGCCAGATGAAATCGGTAAAAGTTCCGCCAGTGTCTACACCGATTAATAGCATCGGTTGTGCCTCCTTCGCGTCAGTTCCTGTCCAGAGCGTCATCCTACCGGCTGGCGAAAAAAAACTGAAGTGGAATAGCAGCCTTAACAATCGTGGAAAACGTTTAACTGTTTAAAATGAGTATGCTACAATCCGCTCGATGTAACAGCAGGTCGCAAACCCGGAGGCTGCAATGGCGATTGAAATCAGAATTCCAGAAATAGATTCCCGAATTCAGGAGGCAAGACTCCGCGAATGGCTGGTGGCCGAAGGGAAACATGTCAAACGCGGAGAGATTCTGGCCGAGATAGAAGAGGGGGCGGTACTGATCGAACTGGAGGCAACCGTGGCCGGGACCCTGAGCCGTCGCCTGCTTCAGGCGGGTGAGTCGGCGGCGGTCGGTGCGGTGATCGCAACCTTCATCCCGGATCAGGAGGATGCCATCAGCGCAGTCCCGCAACGGGTCCCGGCGACTTCGGCGGCGCGCAGACTGGCTCGCGAGCTGGGCATCTCCCTCGACCTGATCGATGGCAGCGGCCCGGCCGGGCGGATCGTGCTGCCGGATGTGGAGCGCGCCTATGCCGAGCGGATGTCGCCGGCGGCCACGGTGTCGCGTGATCTGACCAGCCAGGCGGTCGCCGGCGGCAGCAGCAAGCAGGTGCGGGTCCGGCGACTGCTGGCGCGCAAGATGGAAGAGTCCTGGAAAACCATTCCGCATTTCTATGTCACCATGAGTGTCGATATGACCGACGTGATCCGTTTCCGCAAAGACCTCGGTTTCACCATCAACGATTTCCTGCTGGCGGCCACCACCCACGCCCTGCTCGAACACCCCTGGGTCAACAGTCACTGGAGCAGCGAAGAAGCGATCGAGCAGGAGTCGGTCAATCTGGCCCTGGCCGTCACGACCGAGCATGGCCTGTATTATCCGGTCATCCGCAACTGCGAAACCTTGAGCCTGCGGCAGCTCAGCGAAGAGGCGGGGGTTCTGGCTGACAAGGCGAATCGTGGCCAGCTGCAACAAGATGAGATGGTGGGCGGAACCTTCACCATCAGCAACATGGGCATGCTCGGCGTCGAGTCGTTCCGGGCGATCATCACCCCACCTCAGGCGGCGGTGCTGGCGGTCGGCACGGTCAAAGGCGAAGTGGTGGTCGACGACCAGGGAGATCCGGCGGTGGCACCGATCATGCGCATGACCCTGTCGGTCGATCACCGGGTGCTCGATGGGGCGGACGCGGC
>CALZHR010000075.1 GCA_945787335.1 uncultured Desulfuromonadales bacterium | reverse complement strand
ATCTCGCCGAGCTCCAGCAGCACGGCCTCGGAGAGGCTGTTGACCGCTGCATCGGCACGGTCGAGCAAGAGCCAGGCGACCTGCTGTTCATCGCGGGCCAGCGACCAGTGCTGCCAGGGGGATGCTTTTCGGGCGGCTTCCGTCAGTGGGCCGAGACTCAGTTCGCGCATTTGCAGATGGTTCAGAATGGGACCAGTCATCTCCGTCTCCTAGACAGCTTCCAGCAGCATGGCTCCGGACTGGCCGCCACCGATGCATTCCGTGGCGACGCCGCGCCTGACCCCGCGGCGCCGGATGCTGTTCATCAGGTGCAGCACGATGCGGTTGCCGCTCGCCCCGACCGGGTGGCCGAGGCTGATGGCGCCGCCGTCGACGTTCAGGAGCGCCCGGTCGAGCTCGCCGAACGCTCCCTCAAGGCCGAGGATCTCACGGCAGAAGTCGCTGTCCTGCCAGGCTTTCAGGCAGGCCAGCACCTGGGCGGCGAAGGCCTCGTTGAGTTCCCAGAGGTCGATCTGTTCCCGTCCCAGTCCCTGACGTCGCAGCAGCTCCGTGACGCTGAGGACCGGCGCCAGCCCCATGATCTGCGGGTCGAGGGCCGACCACTGACTGTCGACCAGCCGCGCCCGCGGCTGCAGGTGGTAGCTCTCCAGCGCCGCCTCCGAAGCCAGCAGCACCCAGGAGGCACCGTCCGTGACCTGCGAGCTGTTGCCCGCGGTGACCTGGCCGAAGGGGCGTTCGAAGACCGGCGGCAGCTTCGCCAGCGCGTCGACCGAGCTGTCGGGGCGGACGCCGTCGTCCTGAGTAAACAGTTCACCCAGCGGAGAAATCATCGGCTCCAGTTCCTCCTCCAGCTCCCCTTCCTGCTGCGCCCGGGCGAGCCGTTTGTGACTGATCACCGCGTACTGGTCGGCTTCTTCCCGGGGGATGGCAAACAGGTGGGCGAGCAGCTCCGCCGTCTCGCCCATGCTCAGCCCGACGATCGGGTCGGTCAGCCCCTGCTGCAGGGCGATCACCGGCTTGAAGAACTCGGGGCGCAGCTCAGCCAGCTGCTGCGCGCGCTGTTTCAATGAGCCGGCGCCGCGCATGCCGGCCAGCCATTCGACCGCCTGTTGGCGGAACTGCAGCGGCGCGTGGCTGAGCGTCTCGCAGCCGCCGGCCATGACCAGCTCGCTCGAACCCTCGCGGATCAGCCGAAAAGCGTTGTCGATCGACTGCATCCCCGAACCGCAATTGATCTGCACCGTATAGGCGCGGGTGGATTCGCTCAGGCCGAGCCGCAGGGCTGCCAGTCGGGCCGGGTTCAGCTCGTCCGCCAGCACGTTGACACAGCCGAGGATCACCTGGTCGATGGCCGCTGCCTGCAGGTCATGGCGCAACAAGAGCGGCCGCCCGCACTGCACGGCCAGGTCGACGGGGGAAAAGGGGTTCGGCGCGCCGCGAACTTTCAGGAAGGGCGTACGGGCGCCATCGACCAGGTAGACCGGACGACTTCCGGATTGAGTGCTCATACGTCCTCCTCAGCGCCCCGATCTTCCGCATTCGGAAGCTTGCCTGCGCCCAGCTCCTCGGCCGGGAAGTCATCAACCGCCAGAACCGCCGCGACCGCCGCCTTGACCTCCTGCAGGCGGGCCACTTCGGCCTCGTTGAGCAGTCCCTTGGTCAGCGCCTCGTTCAGGTCGTCACAGCGGGCATCATGCAGCCGGTCGTGCAAGGGCGCGGTCTCGCTCACCAGGGCAAAGGCGCGTTCCAGGGAGGCGAGGCTGCTGTTGTTCCCTTCCTCCAGATACAGGCCCGAAGTCGTTCGATCACGGGTCTTTGAAGGGCCCAACAACAGGTCGGCACAGGTTCTCGTGAGGCGATCCGAGGGGCCGTGCTGGCAAACGCCGAGCGGCTGGATGAACAGCCGCACCAGCCAGGCGACCGGTCGCAGCGGCAGGTTGGCGAGCACGGCGTTGAGGCGGTTTTCGATGGTGGCGAAACCGCTGCGCATGCAGTAGTCGACCAGCGGCAGATCCTCAGGGTGCTTCCCTTCATCCTGCCAGCGTTTGAGTACGGCTGACAGAATGAAAAGCTCGGAGAGGATGTCGCCGAGCCGGGCGGAGATCATCTCCCGCCGCTTGAGGCCGCCGCCGAGCTGCAGCAGGGTGGCCTCGGCAAGCAGGGCGAAAGCGGCCGAGTAGCGCCCCAGCTGCCGGTAGTGGCGATGATTGTCGCCTTCATCCGGGTAGCGGCCGACCAAACCGCACGACCAGTTACGCCCCCAGGCGCGGAAGAAGGTCTTCATTCCGTGGGTCGCATGTCCCCAGAAACTGGCATCGAAATCGTGCAAGGCCTGTTTCCGATCCGGATTCTCGAGGGCCTGCATCACTTTGAGCAGCCAGGGGTGGCAGCGGATCGCCCCCTGGCCGAAGATGATCATGCTGCGGGTGAGGATGTTGGCACCTTCGACGGTGATGCCGATCGGCACGGCGCGATAGAGGTCGCCAAGGTAGTTGAGCGGTCCGTCAATGACCGCCTTGCCGGCGTGGACGTCCATGGCGTGGTTAACGGAGGTGCGCATCAGGTAGGTGGCGTGCAGCTTCATGATCGCCGAGATCACCGCCAGGTTGTGCCCCTCGTCGAGCCCGGCGCAGGTCAACCGGCGGGCGGCATCGAGGCGGTAGGCGTCGGCGGCGAGCGGCGCCAGGCGCTCCTGGACCCCCTCGAACCTGCCGATCGGGATGCCGAACTGTTCACGGACCCGCGCATAGGCGCCGGTGGTGCGGGCGCACAGCGCGGTGGCGGCGGCTGAAAGCGAGGGCAGCGAGACGCCGCGGCCGGCGGCCAGGGCGCTCATCAGCATCTTCCAGCCATTGCCGATCTGCGTTTCGCCACCGATGACATGATCGAGGGGAATGAAAACATCGCGCCCGCTGGTCGGTCCGTTCTGGAACATCTGCAGCGCCGGCAGGTGGCGACGGCCGATCTCGACACCGGGCAGATTTGTGGGGACCAGGGCGACGGTGATCCCCCGTTCCTCCTCAGCGCCGAGCAGGTGGTCGGGGTCGTAGAGCTTGAAGGCCAGCCCCAGCACGGTGGCGATCGGGCTCAGGGTGATATAGCGTTTGTCCCAGTTGAGGCGGATGCCGAGCACCTCCTCGCCGTTGAAGCTGCCCCGGCAGAGTGTGCCGTTGTCGATCATCGAGGCGGCATCTGAACCGGCGACGGTGCTGGTGAGGGCAAAACAGGGCAGCTCGCGGCCATCGGCCAGGCGCGGCAGCCAGTAATCGCGCTGCGTCTCGGTGCCGAACTCCATCAGCAGTTCGCCCGGACCGAGGGAGTTGGGAACCATGACCGTGACTGCGGCGACCAACGAGCGGGAGGCGATGGTGCGGATCACTTCCGAGTTGGCGTAGGCGGAGAACTCCAGGCCGCCGTACTGTTTCGGGATGATCATGGCGAAGAATTTGTGCTGTTTCAGGAACGCCCAGACCTCTGTCGAGAGACCGCTCTGGAAACGATTGATCCGCCATTCGTCAAGCATGCCGCAGAGCTGTTGCACCGGCCCGGCGAGGAACGCCTGCTCCTCAGCGGAGAGGCTGGCCGGCGGGGTCTGCAGCAGCTTCTGCCAGTCGGGGTTGCCGGAAAACAGTTCGCCGTCCCACCAGACATCGCCGGCACTTAAGGCTTCGCGTTCGGTATCGGAGAGTTTGGGCAGAGCTTTTTGAGCAAGGGTGAACAGCGGACGGGAAAGAAAGGTGCGGCGGAGGCTGCGTAGCGACATGAGATTCTACCTTTCACTGGTCAGCACGGGTTCGCAATCTTAAGTAGCGCTCTCCTCCCTGGTGGTGATGATGCCCTCAGGTATGACGCTGCCGGGCAATGAAATTTACTGACTTTACACTACTCCATTTAACAGAAAATCCTGAATTCACAAGTTGCCGCAACGCTTTGCACTGCTTACGGTTCACCGGATAAAGAAAAGGGCCGGGGTGCTTTTTAAGGCAGCCCGACCCCTTGTGGGTAACGAAACCTGTGGAGGACGGTTATTTCTCGGCCAGAATTGCCGACAGAGCCACATCCTGATAGGTGCCGCCCTTTTGCACCGCATCGCGCAGAATGCCTTCCTGCACAAAACCGTTTTTTTCCAGAAAAAGAGCCGGCGGCTGTTGTCCGGCAATGTGATAGGTGTAAATCCGGTGCAGTTCGAGCTGGTTGAAGGAAAACTTGATGACTTCGGGCAGGGCTTCACTGGCATACCCTTGCCGCTGCCAGGGTTGTCCAACCCAGAGCTCCAGTTCTGCGGTGGCATTTTTGTTGTCGATCTCCCGCAGCGCAATCGCCCCGATCAGCTGTTTCGATTCCAGCAGGCTGATGGCGAAGTGGACCGCGGAGCCGGTGCGGTACAGGTGCGGCAGCCCGGCGATCCAGGTTTTAGCGGCGGTAATCGAGTAGGGGTGAGGGATCGAGATCGTCGCGGAATAGATTTCCGGGGTGCCGGCCATTTTGGCGAGGTTTTCCGCATCGTCGGCGACAAATGGCCGCAGCCGCAGCCGTTGAGTCTGTAATGAAGGTTGATAGCGCATGATATAAGGTCCCTTTTCATTTGTGAGTTAATGACTGTTTTTATAATACAGCTGGATGGTACTGGCAACGAACTTTTCATGAATGCACTATAACCTTTTGGTATGTTGGGGAAAATACTCTGGTTCCGGTGTTGAAACTTGTAAAAAAGCTGCTCTAATTTATTAGCAAGAGGATGCGTTGAAGAATTCCTCCTGAATATGTTCGATGCAATTTTCTGTTTTACGACAAAAAAGGCTGAACCGAAGTGGTCCGGCTTTCACATAGATCGATGCTAATTTAATTATAAGTTGTGCCATGGAGGGATAACATTTAATCCAAAAAACGAGGTAAAGCATGGCCAGTAAATTTGAAATCAAGACAGCCAAAGACGGACAATTCTTCTTCAATCTCAAGGCCGGAAACGGGGAAGTTATCCTGACCAGCCAGATGTACAAGGCCAAGGCCGGTGCGGTCAATGGTGCGGAGTCGGTCCGCAGCAATGCCCATGATGACTCGCTGTTTGAGCGCAAGGTCAGCAGCGGCGACAAGCCTTATTTCACTCTCAAGGCCAAGAATCACCAGGTGATTGGCAAAAGCGGTTTCTACAAGTCGGCCGCGGCGATGGAGAAGGGGATCGAGTCGGTCAAACGCAGCGCAGCCGATGCGCGGATCGAAGAGCTGCTCGAATAGGCTGGTCGTCGGTTCAAATCAAATTTATTGAAGGGCTGCAGGTCATCGTCTGCAGCCCTTTTATCGCCAGGCTGCTGGAGGCAAGATGAGCACGGACAAGATCGAGGAACACCTGGAAGCCTATATCCCCTATCGACGCAGCGAACTGATCGCCCTCTGCCTGGCGGATTCGCAACTTGATGAAGCTGCCTCGCGGCAGTTCAGGGATTTCTGTGAAATATTGGCTGCGTTCTATCATTTCCGCGCCCATGCGCAACTGGAACGCTTGAAATCCTGCTATCTGCCGTTCAACCCGGATCGCGAAACCCGGCCGGTCGAACTCCCAGCCGCTGACCTGGAGCAATGTACGGAAACCCTCGCCGCCGATTTCTCCGACCTGCTGGAAAAAGCCAACTACCGCGCCCTGTCGCAGGCCGATCTGGAGCAATCGTTTCAGGCGGTCTCTTTGATCCCGTTGCAGACCAGCGTCGACTTCGATGATTTCGAGCAGGTGCTGTTTTATTCCCGCGGGGCAGGAAAAAAGACGGTCACGCTGCGTCGCTTGCTGAAAAAGCAGCAGCTGCAGGTCGATAACTTCGACCGGGTCGCGGTGCTGTTGAAGTTTCGCGATCAGCAGTATTTTGCAGCGTTACAGAAGCAGCTCGACGAGCTGGGGTTCACGCCCGGCAAAATATACCTCTATCTGTACAAAAACATTCCGCGTAACGACCTGGAACTGCTCTTTCCCAACGTGCAGGTCAGCATGAACTGGAAGGATCGCCTGCTGCTGGTCGTGCCGGCCCTGGGCGCGGCGATCCCCCTGCTGCTGAAAGTGCTGCCGAGCATCGGCCTGCTGGTGGCGGCGGTGCTGCTGGTGACCATGGGGCCTGAGATCACCGGGCGCTTCGGTTTTCAGGTGGACAGTTCGAGCAGTCTCTACCCCTTGCTGGCGGCGGTGTTGTCGACCGGTGCGGCCCTGGGCGGGTTTGCGGTGCGGCAGTACACCAAATACAAGAGCAAGCGCCTGAAGTTTCTGAAGAAGGTCACCGACACCCTGTTTTTCAAGAACCTGGTGACCAACGAGGGGGTGCTGTACAGCCTGACCGATGCCGCCGAGGAGGAGCTGTGCAAGGAGGCGATCCTGGTCTATTACCACCTGCTGACGGCAGCGGAGCCGCTCGACCGGATGCGGCTCGATGAGCGGATCGAAGGCTGGATGAACCGCAGTTTCGGCACCCGGATCGATTTCGATATCGACAAGACCCTGCAGCATCTGGCTGAACTGCAGGCCGAGTTGCCCGGATCAGGGGCAGACAAAGAGCGCCGCGCCCTGCTGGAACGGCAGAGCGACGGCAGTCTGCGGGTTCTGCCGCTTGAAGACGCGAAGCTGTTGATTGACTATCTGTGGGATCATGCTTTCGATTATGCCAACCGCAATCTGATCTGAACCGAGATGCAAACGTCCTGCGGCCGCTTGACGCAAACGCCGAATTCAAGCATAGTTTGCGCCTGTTTAAGTCTTCTTCAGCGCAGGAAACCAATGACCAGCCAGAATCTCAGCTCTGAACATCCGCTGCCCCCCGCATTCCAGGAGCTTGCCGCGCAGCCGCTCGGCAAGTTTTTTTGCCATGAACCGCTGGCACGGCACAACAGCTGGAAGATCGGCGGCCCGGCTGACCTGTTGATCGAACCGGAAACGCCACAGCAGATCGCAGATGTGCTTCAGATTGCCCGTTTGCGGGGCATCCCGCTGGTGGTGATCGGGCAGGGAACCAACCTGTTGTTCGATGATGCCGGGGTGCGCGGCATTGTGTTGAAGGTTGGCGCGCAGCTGGGCAAAATCGAGATCGCTGGCCAGCGTATCCTGGCCGAAGGGGGCGCCTGGGTGCCGCAACTGGCGCGCCTGGCGATGCGCGCCGGACTGGCCGGTCTGGAACACTGCATCGGGATTCCCGGCACCGTCGGCGGCCTGGTGATAATGAACGGCGGCAGTCAGCGCAGGGGGATCGGCGAGAATATTCTGCGGGTCTGGATCGTCGGCGCCGAGGGGGAACAGCGCATGCTCAGCCAGGCCGAGTGTGATTTTTCCTACCGGCACAGCGCTCTTCAGGGAACCGGTGCGGTGGTGGTCAAGGTGGAACTGGAATGCCCGTATGGCGATATCCGTGAAATCCGCCGCGAGATGGTCTGCGATCTGCGCAATCGAAGACACAAGTTTCCGCGCAAACAGCCGAACTGTGGCTCGGTCTTTTTAAGCACCACCGAGATGCACGCCAGCGTCGGCCCGCCGGGGAAAATTATCGAAGCCGCCGGACTCAAAGGCACCCGGATCGGCGGCGCCGAAATCTCCCGGCAGCATGCCAACTTCATCGTTAACAGCGGGGGGGCGACCTCCGCCGACGTGCTGGCGCTGATCCGGCAGATCCGCCGGACGATCCGGGACCGGATCGGGTTCGAGCTCTGCTGCGAGGTGCGCTATGTCAGCCCGCTGGGGCAGATCATGCCGGCGCATCTTCAGGCCGATCGTCTGGCGTAAGCGGGCTCTTCGGACGTTCATCACCTTTTCTGTCGTTATGCCGGTGCGAGACATGTCGCGCCCGCACAGCATCTCCCGCTGTCATTCCCTGACAAAATCAATCCAACAATCTGTCCAGCAGCTCAAAGTCGAAGCGCTTCTCAGCCAGATCTTTGATCAACTTGATCTTCTCACTGTCTTTGGCGGTCAGCTTGGAGACATCGTCATGGATAATCCGGTAGAGGTGTCCGGTCGTGTGCTGCATGGTCCGCAGATAGGGGATGTCGCTGCTGTCGAGGACCAGCTGGGAGATCTTGCTGACCGGGGCGACCCCCGGGATCACCAGGCCGACGATCTGGTGGCGGTATTCGGGGATCTGGTACATGTTGGCCAGGGTCACCAGCAGTTCGTCGCGGCTGCTGGTGACAATGACCAGGCTGTCGTCGCGCAGCAGCTCGGTGACCCTTTGGGTGGAAGGGGCCCCGATCTGCAGATGATGAATAATCCGCTGGGCATCCTGCTGGTTGCCGCGCAGTTCCAGATCGAGGATCGTCGCGACCCGGCTTAAGGTCGGGTTGGCCAGCACCGGTTGGTAATTGAAGCCACGCAGCAGTTGGTAGGGTTCTGCGGCAAAGGCTTTTTCCAGATAATCGAGGCTCATCTGCCGTTTGTCCGGGATCAGCTTGTTGGCCAGAATACCGCGAACTTCGACCCCCTGCTGCTCGAACAGCAGCCGGTTCTGCTGCACCGCGTCGATGACGCTGCCGATCCCGCCGCCGGTCACCATCACCACCGGCGCGTCAAGCAGGCGGGCGATGCGCGGATTGGAGAGGCCGAGCAGCGATCCGACCCCCGGGTGGCCGGAGCCTTCGATGATCAGGAAGTCGCACTCCTGCTCAATGGCCCGGCAGGCGCTGACGATTTTTTCCTCGAGCTGTTCGGTTGTCAGTTTGCCGTCGATATAGTCACGGGTGGAAAACCGCTCGATAATCACCGGCGACATCAGCCCCGGATCGAGCTGCAGAGAAAAAATCTCGGCCATCAGGGCCACATCGGAATCGACCGTTACACCACGGAAGCTCATCGGTTTGGGACCGAGCGGCTTGATGAACCCGACGCGCTGATATTTCTTCTGCGCCAGATGCAGCAGGGAGAGACTGGCCGTGGTTTTACCGCAGTGCTGACCGACTGCAGAAATGTAGAGCTTGCGCGCCATGAAGATGCTCCAGATAGGAAAAGAGAGTCGAGCGCTGACAGATCGTTTCAAATCTTATCAGCTGGGGTTCTTTTTGCAGTGATTTCAGACAAATTCAAGCTGGCGGAAAAAAGGGCCAGACTGCTCGCCTGACCCTTTTGCCGAGGTTTAGTTTTCCGCTGCTTTGAGGCCAACCTCCTGGGCGAGTTTTTCCCACAGCGGCAGGCTGCGCTCGATCATCGCGTCATCGACGCAGTAGGCGATGCGGAAATAGCCGGGGGCGCCGAAGCCGGACCCGGGCACCAGCAGAATGCGGTATTTCTGCGCCAGACGGATAAACTCCATCTCATCGGCCAGCGGTGATTTCGGGAACAGGTAGAAGCCGCCGCCCGGTTTGACGGCCTCGAAACCCAGCTCCGTCAGCTTGTTGTAAAGCAGGTCGCGCTTGTGGCGGTAGATCTCGCTGTCGACGCTGCAGCGCTGCAGACCGGTGACCAGCCGTTGCATGAGCGCCGGCGCATTGACGAAGCCGAGCACCCGGTTGCAGAAGATCGCCCCCTGCATGAACAGCTGCACCTCGGGCATGGCCGGGTTGGCCGCCAGGTAACCGATCCGCTCGCCCGGCAGGGCCAGGTCTTTCGAGTGCGAGGTGACGATGATCGAATTTTCGACGCTGTCGAAAATACAGGGGACGGTTTCGCCATAGCTGATCTTGGCGTAGGGCTCGTCGGAGATGACGGTGATTTCGCTGCCCAGCTCCTGTTGTTTGCGCTGCAGCAGCTCACCGAGGGCGGTGAGGGTGGCTTCCGGGTAGATGACCCCGGTCGGGTTGTTCGGCGAGTTGATGATGATCGCGCGGGTCCTGGCAGTGATCGCCGCTTCGATCGCCTCCAGGTCGGGCTGGAAGTCGTCGAATGTCGCGACGGTAACCGGGATCCCCCCCTGATTGTCGATGTAGAATAAGTACTCCACAAAGTAAGGGGTGAGGATAATGACCTCGTCGCCAGGGTTGAGCAGGGTCTTCAGCACCACGTTCAGCGCCGCGCCGGCGCCACAGGTCATCACCACATGGGCACCGGTCACCAGTTGACCGCAGTTCTCGGAGATCGCCTCAGCCACGGCCGCGCGGGTTTCGTCGTAGCCGGCGTTGTTCATGTAGCGATGCATCCCCGGCACCGGGTTGTCGGCAATCCGCTTCAGTTCGGTCTGCAGCTCTTCCGGCGGCTCGACGGTCGGGTTGCCCAGGGTGAAGTCGAACACCTGGTCTTCGCCGTACTGCTCGCGTAGCGCCGCGCCTTCTTCGAACATCTTGCGAATCCAGGATGCGCGTTCGATACATTCGTTGACTTTCGATGCAATCGCCATGATAAATTTCCTTTAAAATACGCCGGCTGGCGGTAAGCAGGGAGAGCCTGCTGAAGATTCCGCCGCAGTTTAGCGGCGGAAATTTCAAGGGTCAAGGAGGTTCGGATGTCCAACCGCAAAGTGATGCGAAAATCCCGCTTTGTCGGCAGCCTGCTCGGCGGTGCTTTTGGCGATGTCCTCGGCGCGGCGGTCGAAATGCAGCCGCGGGAGGAGATCCTGCGCCAGCACCCGGAGCTGCTGCGCGATTTTCAACCGACCGACCGCGGCTTCGGCTGCTATACCGACGATACCGAAATGGCCCTGGCCCTGGCCCGCTCGATCCTGCGCGCAGGCGATGTGGATGGCGAAGTCTGCGCGCAGGCTTATGCGGAGGCTTTCAGTCCAGAGCGCGGCTACGGGCGCAGTGCTATTGCGGTGCTCTCTGCCCTGCAGCAGGGGGCGGACTGGCAGCAGACCGGCCGCATGCTGTTTGCCGAGGGTTCGTTCGGCAACGGCGCGGCGATGCGCATTGCACCGCTTGGCCTCTGCTATGGTCATCTCGACGCAGAAACCCTGAGCAGAAAAGTTCGCGCGGCGGTCGTGATGACCCACATTCATCCGGAAGCGATCGAGGCAGCGGTTTTACAGGCGCGGACGATCGGCCTGCTGCTGCAGGCGGACAAGCTGCCTGACCCGCAGGATCTGCTTGCGGTGCTGACCGGCTATCTGCCTGAATCGATTCTGAATAGCATGCTTCAGGTGCTGGCCGAATTGCTGCGCCAAAAGGCAACGGCCGAAGAGGTTATTGCCCGCTTCGGCTGCGGGGTGCGCAGCGCCGACTCCTGGCCGCCGGCGCTCTGGGCCGCTCTGCGCTATCTTGAAGATCCGGAAGAGGCAATCGTGCAGGCGGTCAATCTTGGCGGCGACAGCGATACCATCGGGGCGATGACCGGGGCGCTGGTCGGTGCCCTGCATGGTGAACGCTGGTTCCCCAATCGTTGGTACGACAATCTGGAAAACGGTCGCAACGGACGCGATCAGCTGATCCGGGTGGCGGAACAACTGGCTGAAATTTCAGTCGTCTGAACCAAAGATTTACCGGCAACAAAGGCGGGGGGAGGAATTGCTTTTTGTGCCGCTTTGGGCTACATTCCAGCATTCAATTCCGTGCCGGAGAAAGTGATGTCAATGGCTAGCAACGACTTGAAAAAACTGCGCGATCGGATCGATGCGATCGACAATCAGATTCTCGAGCTGCTCAACCAGCGGGCCGATGTGGTCATCGCGGTCGGCAAGGCCAAGGAGAAGGGGGATGGCCCGTTCTACGTGCCGAGCCGCGAGAAGGCCATTTACGAGCGGTTGACCGCCGCGAACCCGGGACCCTTTCCGAACGAGGCGGTGGTCAAGGTGTTCCGTGAGATTATCTCGGCCTCGCTGAACATGGAGCTGCCGCTGCAGGTGGCGTTCCTCGGTCCTCAGTCGACCTTTACCCACATGGCGGCGATGCAGCAGTTCGGTCTCTCGGCACAGCTGGTGCCGCTCAAAAGCATCCCCTCGGTGTTCGAAGAGGTCGAACGCGGCCGGGCTCACTACGGCGTGGTACCGGTCGAGAATTCCACCGAAGGGGTGGTCAACCACACCCTCGACATGTTCATCGGCTCCGAGCTGCAGGTAATCGCCGAGATCATGCTGGAGATCTCTCACAACCTGCTGTCAAAGACCGGCAACGCCGAGCAGATCACCAAGATCGTCTCCCATCCGCAGCCGCTCGCCCAGTGCCGTCATTGGCTTGAAGCGAACATGCCGGAGGTGCCGCTGGTCGATGTCGCCAGCACCGCCGCGGCCGCCCAGCTGGCCGCCGAGGATGAAACAGCGGCGGCGATCGCCAGCCAGGCGGCAGCCGTGCAGTACGGACTGCAGGTGGTCAAAGCGAAGATCGAGGACAACCCGAACAACTTCACCCGCTTCCTGGTGATCGGCAAGAAGACCCCGGAGAAGAGCGGGCAGGACAAGACCTCGATCATGTTCAGCGTCAAGGACCAGCCGGGAATCCTCTACCGGATGCTCGAGCCGTTCAGCAAGCGGCAGATCAACCTGTCGAAGATCGAGAGCCGGCCGATGAAACAGAAGGCCTGGGAGTACATTTTCTTTCTCGACCTGATCGGCCATATCGATGATGCGCCGATCGCCGACGCGGTCGAAGAGCTGCGCGGGCACTGTCACTTCCTCAAGGTGCTCGGCTCCTACCCGATCGCCCGGCAGGACAAGCCGGCAGGGGAGAAATAATCATGGCTGAAATTCTGATTCCCCGCCTGGCGATCATCGGTGTCGGCCTGATCGGCGGTTCCCTGGCGCTGGCCCTGAAAGAGGCCGGAGCGGTCGGCGAAGTGGTCGGCTGCGGGCGCGGCAAACCGAACCTGGAGAAGGCGATCGAACTCGGGGTCATCGACCGTTACTCACGCGATCCGGCTGATGCGGTCAAGGATGCCGATGTCGTCTTTCTCGCAACGCCGGTGAAAACCCTGGCGACGGTGACCAGGGAGATGCTGCCGGGCTTGAAGCCGGGAGCGATTCTTACCGACGGCGGCAGCGTCAAAGGCGAGGTGGCCCGGTCCATTGAGCCGCTGCTGCCGGAGAGGATTCATTTCGTTGCCGGGCATCCCATCGCCGGGACCGAAAAGAGTGGCGCCGAGGCGGCTTTTGCCACTCTCTATCAAGGTAAGCGCTGTATCCTGACCCCGACCGAAAAGACCGACCCGGAAGCCCTGGAGCTGGTGGCGCAGATGTGGCGCCTGGCGGGCAGCAATGTCGAGTCGATGTCACTGGAGAAGCACGACAAGATCCTCGCCGCCATCAGTCACTTGCCGCACATGGTCGCTTACTCGCTGGTCAACGCGGTCGGTTCTTACGATCATTACGAAGAGAACATCCTCGAATACTCCGCCGGCGGCTTTCGCGACTTCACCCGTATCGCATCGTCCGATCCGACCATGTGGCGTGATATCGCCGAAACCAACCGCGAGGCGCTGCTCGAGATGATGGAGCAGTTCGAGACCTTCTTCGCCGAACTGAAGACCGACGTGGCCGAGGGGAGCGGCGAGAAACTATTCGAGTTTTTCCATCGCTCCAAAGAGCTGCGGGACGCGATATTGTAGAATCCGGGCGTCCCATCGGGACGCCCCAACAGTGATAATTGTCAATTGTGATTCGTAGGGGCGCGCCGGTGGGGCGCCCACATTTGAAACAGGTTGTTTATGCACACACACGAAACCAGAACCATTGCTCCGGCTACCGGCTTGCGTGGTGAAATCGTCGTTCCCGGCGACAAGTCGATCTCCCACCGGGCGATCATGTTCGCCTCCCTGGCCAGTGGGGAGAGCCGGGTGCGCGGTCTGCTGCGCGGCGAGGACTGCCTGTCGACCCTCAAGGCGTTTCAGGCGATGGGGATTGAGGTGGTCGAAAAAGGTGCGGACGAGCTGATCATTTTCGGGCGCGGCCTTGACGGGCTGCAGGAGCCGGGGGATGTCATCGACTGCGGCAACTCCGGCACCACCATGCGGCTGATGAGCGGGATTCTGGCGGCCCAGCCGTTTTTTTCGGTGCTCACCGGAGACCAGTATCTGCGCAAACGGCCGATGGGGCGGGTGATCGACCCCTTGGGCCAGATGGGGGCCAGGATCCTCGGTCGCGATGGCAACAAAAAAGCGCCGCTGGCCATCGACGGCGGCGGGCTCAAGCCGACCGAGTACCATTCGCCGGTCGCCAGCGCCCAGGTGAAATCGGCCCTGCTGCTGGCCGGGATGCAGGTCGAAGGGACCACGACGGTTTACGAGCCGCACCTCTCCCGCGATCACAGCGAGCGGATGCTGCGCTATTTTGGTGCCGAGATCGAGTCCTTTGCAGGTGGCGCGCGGGTGACCGGCCGGGTCGCCCTGGAGGGGCGCGAAGTCGAGGTGCCGGGCGACATCTCATCAGCGGCCTTCTTTCTGGTCGCCGGCCTGATCGTACCGAATTCCGAGCTGCTGCTGAAGAACGTCGGCATCAACCCGACCCGCAGCGGCATCATCGATATCCTGCAGCAGATGGGGGGCTCGATTGAGCTGCTCAATCAACGGGAGCTCTCAGGGGAGCCGGTCGCCGATCTGCTGGTCAAATCGAGCGATCTGCAGGGAATCGCGATCGGCGGCGAGCTGGTGCCGCGCGCGATCGACGAGTTTCCGGTGGTCAGCGTGGCCGCAGCGTTCGCCGACGGGGTGACGACTATCAGCGATGCGGCGGAATTGCGGGTCAAGGAGACCGACCGGATCGCTGCCATGTGTGACACCCTGGGCAGACTTGGGGCGCAGATCGAGCCGTTGGAAGATGGCATGCGGGTGACCGGTGGCCAACCTGTCACTGCAGGTTCGGTCAACTCGTTCGGAGATCATCGTATCGCCATGAGCATGGCGGTGGCCGCGCTACGGGCCGAAGGGGAGATCCTGATCGAGGACACCGGCTGCACGGCGACCTCGTTTCCCAACTTCTGGGAGCTGCTGGGAGATATTCGCTCTTGATTTTTCCTTGCCAGCCTCTGGTATAGTGAAAACAGACTTTCAACCGGCATCGGCCACATGCGCTTGTGCCGGTTTTCCATGTCAGGATGAACTAAATTGCCAAAAGAATTAATTGTTGCGATTGACG
Source organism: uncultured Desulfuromonadales bacterium (assembly GCA_945787335.1). Taxonomy (GTDB): domain Bacteria; phylum Desulfobacterota; class Desulfuromonadia; order Desulfuromonadales; family Geopsychrobacteraceae; genus Malonomonas. Next base: position 1,500 of record CALZHR010000075.1, on the reverse strand, counting down.
GTCCTTCGGGGGCCGGGAAGAGCACCCTGAGCAAGGCGCTGGCGAAGCGCACCGGTTATATCAATATCGACACCGGCGCCATGTACCGTTCGGTCGCCCTGCTGGCCAGTCGGCAGCAGATCGATGTGGATGACGAAGAGGCCCTGCGGGATCTCTGCGCGGAGCTGTCCATCGAATTTGTCCGGGAGGCCGAGCAGGAGCGGGTGATTGTCAACGGCGAGGATGTCACGCAGGCGATCCGCACGCCCGAAGTGAGCCTGCTGACCTCGAAGGTTGCGGCCTGCCCGGCAGTCCGCCAGGCGCTGGTGGGGTTGCAGCGCCAGATGGGTGAAGCGGGCGGCGTCGTGCTCGAAGGTCGGGACATCGGTACGGTGGTCTTCCCGCAGGCGCAGGTGAAATTTTTCCTTTCGGCGACGGCCGAAGAGCGCGGGCGCCGGCGTTACGATGAGCTCCGCACCAAGGGGCTCGAAGTCGATCTGCAGCAGACCATCGCCGAGGTTGAAGCGCGGGATGCCGCCGACAGCGCCCGCGAGCTCGCACCGCTCAAGCGTGCGGACGATGCCATCGATATCGATTCGACCCGCATGTCGATTGATGAGGTCCTCGCTGAGATGCTGCGCATCATCGCCGCAAAACAACGGGAAGCAGTGGAGTAGCTTATGGAAATCATTCTGGCGAAAAGTGCCGGTTTCTGCTTCGGTGTCAAGCGGGCAACACAAATGGCTTTCGACGCCAGCCACAACTATGAGCAGCTGCACTCCCTCGGCCCGTTGATTCATTCGCCGCAGGTGGTGGAGAAGCTCGAACAGGAGGGCGTGCGGGCTTGCCACATGGTTGATGAGATCCCAACGGGAGGCGTCATTATCCGTTCGCACGGAGTGACCGCGGAGGAACTGGAGCAGATTCAGGGCCGCAACCTTGATATTGTCGATGCCACCTGCCCGTTTGTAAAGAAAGCCCAGGACTACGCCTCACTGCTCAGCGAGGAGGGCTACCTGCTGGTGCTGGTCGGGGAGGCGGACCACCCCGAGGTGCAGGGCATATACTCCTACGCCAAAGGGGATACGATCGTTGTCGCCAGTGCTGCAGAGGCGCAGGCTCTGCCAAACAACAAAAAGATCGGGATCGTCGCCCAGACCACCCAATCGCTGGAAAATTTCAGTGAAATCGTTGCGATCTGTCTTGCCAAGGCCAAGGAGCTGCGGGTCTTCAACACCATCTGCGACGCCACCACGGTGCGCCAGAGCGAGGCCCGTAAAATTGCCACCGAAGTCGACCTGATGCTGGTCATCGGCGGTTACAATAGCGCCAATACCAGCCGCCTGGCATCGCTGTGCCGTGAGCAGCAGACCCGCACCGAGCATATCGAAACCGCCGAGCAGTTGAAAGCTGAATGGTTCAAGGGGGTTGGCCGGGTCGGGGTAACGGCGGGGGCATCGACGCCGCTGTGGATTATTGAAGAGGTCATTGAGCGGCTTCAGAGGGTCGCGGAGGGCTCCT
>CALZHR010000074.1 GCA_945787335.1 uncultured Desulfuromonadales bacterium | reverse complement strand
GGCCGCACCTGTGCAAACGTCTGGCCGACATTCCGCGTCAGTTCCTCCGGCCGGTTGCGGGCTTCGATCCCGCCCAGGCCGGACGTGACGATATCCAGCCCCGGCAGTTTCTCGAGAATTTGCAGCTCGCTGCTCGGCGGCGACTGCGGCTTGAGAAAACGGACCAGCAGCACCTTGAAGCCCTGCCCCAAAGCGCGGATGATCAGGCCGGTAGCGGCGGTGGTTTTCCCCTTACCGGGGCCGGTGTAGACCTGCAGGCTCGTCTGTTCCATTTTACCTTATCGCCAGCAAAAAACCCCGCTGCCTGCAGAGGCACCGGGGTCAGGGGAACGACTCCGGCCCCTCTCCCACGTCGAGGCAACGGTCAAAATATCCGGGCAGGTCTCCTGGCTTATGGTTATAACTTACTGGTCAGCCCTTCCCGGTTCTAAAAACCAGTGGCATGCCGACGGTCATCACCATTTACAGTTGCGGGGCAGCGAGGGACTTGCACCCTCTTCCCTATTCTCCCGCCGCAGCTTCAGCTCAGGCGGGCACCCGGACAGGTGGTTCTTAATTGTGTTCTGCGGTTTTAGCAGAGGCGTTGAAAAAAAGCAATCCTCCGTGATTCAGGCGTTTAGCGCATCCTCGATCCGCTCCCAGATCTCCGCGGCCCCCTCACGGGTCTGAGCCGAAAAAAGACTGAAGGCATCGCGCGGCAGGCCGGTCGCTTCGGCGATCTGTTTAACATGTTTGTCCCGCTGGCTGCGGTTGAGCTTGTCGATCTTGGTGATCACCGGGATGGTCGGCACGCCGAACTCCTCGAGCCAGTCAAGCAGCTGAATATCCTCTTCGCGTGGAATCCTGCGGATATCGAGGATGAAGACCACCCCTTTGAGGGTCTCCCGCACTTCGAGGTAAGTGCGCATCATCGGCCCCCAGGCTTTTTTCACCGCCAACGGAACCTTGGCAAAACCGTAGCCGGGCAGATCGACCAGGCTGAAGCGTTCGTTGATGGTGAAAAAGTTGAGCAGCTGGGTGCGGCCGGGAGTCGCTGAGGTCCGCACCAGGCTGCGCCGATTGACCAGCACGTTGATCAACGAACTTTTGCCGACGTTACTGCGCCCGGCAAAGGCGATTTCGGGGGCTTCGGCGGGGGGGTAATTGCCCGGATTGGTGGCGCTTTTAATAAATTCGGCGGAGACGATCTTCATTTACTTTATCCTGAATAGAGAAGAAAAAAGATGCGGCGGCAGCATGCTCCACCGGTCCGGGGAGAGCTGCCAACTGTCGACAGTGTACACTTTTTCAACTGAGAAAGTTTTACAAATTGGTGATTTTAAGTGATCTGCGACGAGATTTTCTGTTAGTATACAGTATCAACGTACTGCTGAATCTTCATGACCAAAGTTGCTGGATCGAATCAGTTATTTTTATTTCGGAGAATTATCATGATTAGTCAAAACCTTGTCGATGCTTTTAACGACCAGATCGCATTCGAAATTCATTCGGCGCTGATCTACAAAGCGATGCAGGCCTACTTCGAAGCCGAAGATTTCCCCGGCATGGCCAACTGGATGAACGTGCAGTTCCAGGAAGAGATGTCCCATGCGGAAAAGCTCTTCAACTTCGTCTGCGAAGCTGGCGGGCGGGCGAAAATGCTCGCCATGGAAGAACCGCGCAACCAGTACAGCTCGCCGCTCGAAGCTTTCGAAACTGCCCTGGCCCATGAGCAGATCGTCACCGCGCGGATCAGTAACCTGATGGAGCTGGCCCAGGCCGAGAAAAGCCATGCGGCGCAGATCGAACTGCAGTGGTTCATCACCGAGCAGGTGGAAGAAGAAGCCAGTGCCGGGCTGATTATCAAAAAACTGAAAATGATCGAAGGCGACGGCCGCGGCCTGCTGCTGATCGATCAGGAACTTGGCCAGCGGGTTTTCACCCCGATTGCGACGGCCTGAATAATTCAATAACGAGAGAGAAGGAGAAAAGAACTAATGCTCAGTGACATTGATGTAAAAAACGCTCTGATCCGTTCGGTTCAGACTGAAAAAAACGCCATGAACTTCTACGAAATCGCCGCCAAACAGATGAAGGACGCCGACGCGATCAAGACCTTCGAGCTGCTGGCCCGCGAAGAGCGTGAGCACGCCAAGCACTTCTTCGACAAGTGCGACTGTGCCGATGAGCTCGGCGAATTCGACAGCTTCATCAGCGCCGCTCCCGACCAGGAAGGTGAATGGCTCTCCGAACTCGACAAGGCGCTGCTGGCCAACTTCAACGACCGCAAGGCGATGGAACTGGCGATGGAAAAAGAAAAGCGTCTCGAAGAGAGCCTGCGTGAAATGGCCGCCAAGATCGACAAACCCGACGTCCGCGCGATCTTCGAAGAGAACGCCAAGTCGACCCATAACCACTACGTAATCATCGAGTCGGAATACGCCCGGCTGATGGGCATGGTGCACGAAACCGACATCGACACCTTCGTGCGCGAATAACGCGATCAGGTCGAAGAAGAAAAGAAAAGGCCCCGCAGTCGACTGCGGGGCCTTTTTTCGTTTAAATACTGCGGACGCCCCATCGGGTCGCCCCTGCCCTAAAATATCGATTCGTAAGGACGACCCGATGGGGCGTTCCTGATCATCACCCGCTGAAACCGAACACTTCTGGGAAGACCACCAGAACTCCCAGTACGATGACCTGCAGAATAATAAACGGCATCACCCCGTAATAGATATCGGTGGTGCGTATTTCCGGCGGCGCCACTCCCTTCAGGTAGAAGAGGCTGAAACCGAACGGCGGCGTCAGGAACGAGGTCTGCAGGTTCATCGCCACCAGGATCGCGTACCAGATCGGGTCGATCCCCAGGTTGGCGGCGATCGGTGCCAGGATCGGCACGACGATGTAGGAAATTTCGACGAAGTCGATGAAAAAGCCGAGCACCATGATCACCAGCATCGACAGGATCAGAAAACCCCATTTCTCCCCCGGCAGGCCCATCATGAAATCCTCGACCAGCCAATCCCCGCCGGTATAGGTGAAAACCATCGAAAAGGCGGTGGCGCCGATCAGGATGGCGAAGACCATCGCGGTGATCTTGACCGTCTCCAGGGAACTCTCCCAGAGCATTTTGACACTCAGCTGCCGGTACATGGCGGCCAGGATGATGGCGCCGATGCCACCGACCGATGAGGACTCGGTGGGGGTCGCTACGCCGGCCAGGATCGAGCCGAGCACCAGGATAATCAGTACCAGCGGCGGAATGATCGCCTTCAGCGCATGCAGGACCTGCTGTTTCTTCGACCCGCGCGCCTCGTTCAGGCGGATCGGCGGCGCCAGCTCTTTGTTGAAGAAGGTCAGGATGGCGATATAGATCACGTAGATCAACACCAGCGACAACCCGGGCCAGAAGGCCGCCTTGAACAGGTCGCCGACCGGCTCCTGAAAAACATCGCCGAGAATAATCAGAATGATCGACGGCGGGATGATCTGCCCCAGGGTGCCGGCGGCACAGATCGCGCCGGTGGCGAGTTTCTTGTTGTAGTTGTACTTGAGCATGACCGGCAGGGAGATCACCCCCATGGCGACCACGCTGGCGCCGACCACGCCGGTCGAGGCGGCCAGCAGGGCGCCGACCAGCACCGTCGAAATGGCGATACCGCCGCGGATCTCACCGAACAGAAAGCCCATCGATTCGAGCAGCCGCTCGGCCAGCTTCGACTTCTGCAGCACGATCCCCATGAAGATGAACAAGGGAATCGCCATCAGAATCGTGTTGTTCATGATCGACCAGATGCGATGCGGCATCATGGCGAAGATACTTGTCCCTTCGGCAAACAGCCCGAAAGCCACCGCCACCCCGCCGAAGGTGAAGGCGACGGGAAACCCCAGCAGCAGCAGCACCAGGGCAACGGCAAACATAACCAGACCAATCATGGCAACTATCGTCCTCTATCGCTGAGAGAAATTTCAGAGCACATCATCTTCAATGCGATGTACGGGAGGCTGCTCCTGACCAAGGAAAATCCGCAGATTGCGCACAACGAAACCACAGGCGGAGATGATCAGAAACACAAAAGACGCTGGAATGACCGCTTTGATCAGGTACCTTCGGGTCAGACCACCCGGGTCACCGCTGATCTCGTTCATCGTATAAGCCTCATGCACAAACCAGGTTGAGCCATCGATGATCAACCCCGCCAGCGGAATCAGAAAAACAAAAGTTCCGACCAGGTTGACCACCGCTTTCCACTTTGGACTGAATCGGTCATAAAAGACATCGACCCGCACATGCCCGTCCTCCTTGAGGGCATAGGAGATGCCGAAGAGAAAGACAATAGAGAAGATGTGCCATTCGAATTCCTGCAGTGCGATTGAGCCGGAACGGAAAAAATAGCGCATGATGGCATCGTAGAAGACATTGACCAGCATCACGAACATCAACACCCCGGCGATCCAGCCGGTCAGATCGGAAAAGCGATCACAGATTCGCTCGATTTTCAACAACATGACGATTTCCTGCGACAGAGGAAAAACCGGCTCCCGGCCCACAAGAGGCCGGGAGTCGAACAGACAGACTTACTCAAGGTTATCCTTCAGGTAGGCATAGTCAGACATTTCGGTCCACTTGCGCACCTTCTTCATATAGGCCCGCTGGGATTCATAAATCTCCTTGAAGGTGGCATCTTCGGCCGCGGTTGCTTCGAGCAGTTTGGTGTTCTCCGCCTTCATCGCGGCGATAACCTCTTTCGGGAAAGTCCGCAGCTTGATGTTGGGATACTCTTCGGCGATCTTCGCCCAGTTCTCCGCGCTGTCATTGTAGGAGCGGGCGTACATGTCGTAAGCAGCGAACTGCATGGCGATTTCAAGAATCTTCTGCAGGTGCGGCGGCAGCGCGTCGAACTTCTTGGAGTTGACGAGGAACTGCAGCTCGGTGGCCGGCTCATGCCAGCCGGTGTAGTAATACGGGGCAATCTTGTGGAAGCCCATGTTCAGGTCGAGGGAGGGGCCGACCCACTCCAGCGCGTCGATGGTGCCGCGATCCAGGGCAGTATAGAGCTCGCCGGCCGGAATGTTGGTCACGACCACGCCGAGCTTGGAGAGGATTTCGCCGGCAAACCCGGGAATCCGCATCTTCAGGCCCTTGAGATCGTCGAGGGACTTGATCTCCTTCTGGAACCAGCCGCCCATCTGGTTGCTGGTGTTGCCGCCCGGATAGGAGTAGACGCCGTGCCTGTCGTAGACCTTCTTCATCAGTTCGTTCCCGCCGCCATAGTAGAACCAGGCATACTGCTCGGGAGCGATCATGCCGAAGGGCATGGTGGTAAAGAACAGGGTGTTCTGGTCCTTCCCTTTCCAGTAGTAGGAGGCTGAATGCCCCATCTCATACTGACCGGCCTTGACCATGTCGAGCACGCCGAGGGGGGCCTTGTGCTTGTTCTTCGAGTCGATGCGGATCTCCATCTCGCCGTTCGACATCTCCTTGACCAGATCGGCCATCTTGATGACCGCGTCCCCGAAGATCGGGAAGTTGGTCGGCCAGGTCATGGCCAGCTTCCAGCGATACTTGGGGGCCGCCTCAGCCGGGGTGACAAATCCGCTGCTCACCAGGCAGATCCCGACCAGCAGAGCCAACAGCAAACGGGTACAGCTTCTCTCAGTGCGCATGCTTCCTCCTCATTCTAGAAGTGAGTAACAGGAACGCCCCATCCCCAAGGACAGAGTTAACAATTAATTATTTCATAGTCTTACAAGATTTCAATCCGCCGGTCAAACAACGTTCGATTTTCTCAGTCGGTTTAAATGGATTGCCAGAGCGGTACGACAGAATGGCCAGAGAAGCATCCGCAAAGGAAGACGCTGACTATCTTTCCGCCGGAGCCCGGGCCACCACCGCCACCTCGACCCGTTCCGCCCCGGCTTTGCGTAACAGCTTGGCGCATTCGCGCGCCGTTGCCCCGGTGGTCATCACATCGTCAACCAGCAACAGCCGCTTACCGGACAGATTTTCGCTGACCGCGAACACACCGCGCAGGTTCTGCTCACGCTGCCGCGCGCTCAGGCCCTGCTGCGGAGCCGCCGGGCGGGTGCGCAGCAACAGCTGGTGGTTGACCGGGACCCGCCGGCAACGTCCCAGCTCCCGCGCCAGCAGCAGTGCCTGATTGTAACTACGCTGGCGAAGGCGCAATGAATGTATCGGTACCGGCAGGATCAGGTCGACGGCCATCGGCTCCGGCAGCGCACGGTTCAGCATTTTCCCGAGGGGGCGGTCCAGGCTGACAGCCTGGTTGTACTTGAAGGCGTGAATCGCCCGGCGCAGGGTCTCCTGGTAGAGACCGGCGGTGTAGACCCGATCGAAGGGGGGAGCCTTACGGCTGCAATGGCCGCAGAGATGGGCAGAGCGTCCAGATGCAAAGGGGAGCGCGCAGCGCGGGCAATGAGCGGGTGGAAGCGGTTTGAATCCGGCGAGACAGGCGCGGCAGAAGGGCTCCTGCCAGCCAGAGGAGAAGCTGCTGCTGCAGAGCGGACAGGCGGGCGGGAACAGCAGATCGAGTCCTTGCCGCATGACCTGCTTCAACCACGGCTCCATCCCCTCCCCGCTGATTCAGCCGCCGAGCAGCGAGCGGCCGGTTATGGCTTCAGGGACGGGCAGTTGCAACAGTTCGAGGATGGTCGGCGCCAGATCGGCGAGAATCCCCTCGCGCAATTGAACCGATTGCCGCTCCGGATCGACGAACACCAGCGGCACCAGATTGCTGGTGTGCGCGGTATGCACGCCACCGCTGGCATCGCTCATCTGCTCGCAGTTGCCGTGATCGGCGGTAATCAGCAGGCGGCCGCCGGCCGCCAGCACCGCATCAACAACCCGCTGCAGACAGCTGTCGACCGTCTCCACGGCTTTGATCGCGGCGGAGAGCACGCCGCTATGGCCGACCATGTCGGGGTTGGCGTAATTGAGGATGATCAGCTGATAGGTTCCCGACTCGACCCGCCTGACGACCTCATCGGTCACCTCGACGGCGCTCATCTCCGGCTTCAGATCGTAGGTCGCGACATCCTGCGGCGACGGGATCAGCACCCGGTCTTCTCCCTCCCAGGCGTGCTCGACGCCGCCGTTGAAAAAGAAAGTGACGTGGGCGTATTTTTCCGTTTCGGCGATCCGCAACTGTTTCATGCCGGCGTTCGAAACCACTTCAGCCAGGATTTCGGGAAGCGTCTCGTTGGCATAGGCAACCGGCAGGCCGAAGGTTTCGTCGTACTCGGTCATGCAGACATAATCGACCAATTGCAACTGCTTGCGGCGCTGAAAGCCGCTGAACGATGGGTCGGTCAGCGCCCGGGTCATCTCGCGGGCGCGGTCGGCGCGGAAGTTGAAGAAGATCACCCCGTCGTCGTCATCGATGGTGCCGCCGCTGCCGATCACCTGCGGTTCGACGAATTCGTCGGTCTGCCCGGCGGCGTAGGCCGCCTGGATCGCCTCTTGCGCGCTGACCGCCGCCTCGCCGATCCCTTCGGTCAGGGCCAGATAGGCTTTCTCAACCCGATCCCAACGGTTGTCGCGGTCCATCGCCCAGTAACGGCCGATGATTGTGGCAACCCGCCCCAGGCCGATGCCGGCCAGTTCATTGTCCAGTTCCTTAAGGTAGCCAGCGCCAGCTTTCGGTGGGGTGTCGCGGCCATCCATAAACGCGTGGATGCAGACATCGGTCACGCCGAGTTGCTTGGCCATGCGGACCAGGGCATAAAGATGGGTATTGTGGGAGTGGACGCCGCCGTCTGAGAGCAGGCCGAGCAGATGGAGCTTACCGCCGCTTGCCGCCAGCCGCTCGCAGACCCGCTTCAAGGCCGGATTTTCAAACAGGCTGCCATCCTCAATCGCCAGGCTGATGCGGGTCAAATCCTGATAAACGATCCGTCCGGCGCCGATATTCAGATGGCCGACTTCCGAGTTGCCCATCTGCCCGTCCGGCAGGCCGACATCACGCCCCGAAGCCCGCAAGCGGGAATTCGGCCAGTCTCTGCGTAACTGGTCCATGGTCGGCGTGCTGGCCTGACAGGCGGCGTTATTGTCGCAACGATCACTGAGCCCCCAGCCATCCAGGATCACCAGCGCAACCGGCCCCTGCGGCATGTTCAGACCTCCCGCTGCCCGTGGGGGATCGCTTTTGGGCCTTCGACCGGCTTGGCATCTTCGATCTGCTTGCGCTCCGGCAGGACCAGGGAATCCCAGGCTTTGCAGTTCGAGCAGCTGCTCTGCCATTCGGCATACTTGGCGCCACAGGCTGCACAGACGAAGCCGAGGCTCAGGTGGCTGTCGATGCCCAGCGCCCGCTGGTATTCGACCACTGCCTGATCGACCTTCTGCCGGCGGCGATGCGCTTCGGCGAGCAGCAGGTGCAGCTGCGGGAAGTCGATGCCGGTGCTCTCCAGGTCGGTCAGGTGTTCGAAGGCCTCGTCGACCATCTCCAGACGCAGGCAGAGGCGGCTGAGGTAAAGCTTCAGCAGCAGATCGCCGCTGTCTTCCTGCATGCGGCTGCGATAGTAGGAGAGCAGCGCGGCGGGATCCTCAGCGCCGATGTAAAGATCTTCCAGGCGGGAGAGAAAGACGCTCTTCTTCAGCGCCTTGTAGCCTTCCTGATAAACCTTGACCGCGTCGTTGTCGCGCCCCAGCTTGCGATAGGCATCGCCGAGAGTGACCCGCGCCGGGGTAAAGCTGGCGTCCTGTTTGATCAGATCCTTACAGACGTCAACCGCCTGTTCAACCTCGCCCTGATCGAGCGCCGCCCGCGCGACCTGATATCGCAGCTGCCGCAGCTGTTGTTTTTCCCCTTCGGCCTTGGGGCCGGAAGAGGCGGCTTTGACGATCTTTTTCTGCAGCTCAAGCGCGTCCTGGAGATTTTCCTGCTCAATCTGCAGGTCGCGCAGGGCGCGCATCGCCTTGCGATTGTCGGCATCACTGGCGAGCAGTTCCTTGTAGACCATCATCGCCTCTTCGCGCCGGCCGGCATCGGCATAGGTCGCCGCCAGCTTGAAGAGCAGCTCCTGCCCCTGGGGATCGATCTTGCGCGCCTTCTGCAGCAGGTCGATCGCCTCCGCCTGTTTGCCTTCCTGCAGTTCGACGCTGGCCAGAGCCAGATAGCTGTCGACCCGTTTCGGGTCACGATCGAGGGATTTCTGCAGCAGGGTGCGGGCCTTTTTCAGGTCGCCGGCCAGCAGGCGGCCAACCCCGTTGCGGTAGATGGTGCCGATTTCCTCGGCCTTTTTGGTGCGCCGGCCGCCGCGCCAATGGCCGAAGGAATTGAAAAACGCGCTGAGCATGTGGACGCCGGTGCCGATCATCAAGCCGATCAGCAGAGCGAGGCACAGGGTGATAACAACCGGCAGGGTAAAGCTCTGCTCGTTGGTAAAAAAGACCGTGATCTCTCCCGGGTTGATCCCCCAGAAATACAGGAACCCAGCGGCAAAAGCGATAAACACCAACATGAACAGAGCAATTAGGATCATGGTCGTCTCCAGGCAGGCCCGACATCGGCAGGCGTCAGGGTTTGCTATTCACCAAATTTTTCAACTTCAGCTTTACAATCTACACAATAGCGGGAAAAGGGGCGAACTTCCATCCGCCGGGGGGATATTTCCTCCTCGCAACGGGCACAAAGCCCGTAGACGCCCTGATCCATCCGCTCGAGCGCAGCATCAATATCGCGGACTCGGCCGAGCTGCGCCTCGCTCAAATTCATCAACACCTCTTGATTATAGCTGTTCGAAGACATATCGCCAATGTCGGGCACGCCATCTTTTCCCAGTGACTGGGATGCCGCATAGGCTTTGAGTGAATCTTCCAACAGTTCTTCACGCATCTGGATCAGGCGTTCTCTGGCTTCCTGCAATTGTTCTTCGTCCATCTGACTAACGGCCTCCTGTGTCGATCAGTGATCGCTATCGGTTGTGGTATGGTTCGTTGCGCAGAATCGTGTGGCTGCGGTAAAGCTGTTCAAGAAGAAACACGCGGGCCATCTGGTGGGTAAAAGTCATTTTCGACAGGGACAACAGCAGGTCGGCCCGCTGGCGGACCGCCTGATCAAAACCGTAAGGCCCCCCGATCACCAGGCACCAGTCCTGCCCGCCGTGCAACATCTGTTCACCCAGTTTTTCCGCCAGCTGCTCAGAACTGAACAGCCGCCCCCGCTCATCGAGCAGGATGACCAAGGAACGCTCCGGAATCTTCTCCAGAATCCGTTCCCCCTCACGCTTGAGCAAGCCGGCAACCTCCCCCTTGCGTCCCCCTTTTTCCTCTTTCAGTTCAACAATCTCCAGCGGCTGATAACGATGCAGCCGCCCGGCATAATCATCGGCAGCTTCCCGCTGCCAGGCCTCCGCCAGCTTACCGACGCAGATCAGCCGCAGCTTCACTCGGCCGAGGTCCGTTCCAGCGTCACTTCCGGGGCTTCGCTCCACAGGCCTTCCAGGTCGTAGAACTCGCGCACCGGCTCCTGGAAGACATGAACCATGATGTCACCGTAATCGAGCAGCACCCAGCGCCCCTGATCCATCCCCTCGATCGCCAGCGGAAAGAGCTTATGCTGATTTTTCAGCTCAACCTTGATATTTTCGGCGATCGCCTGGACCTGACGGTCGGAACGACCGGAAACCAGCAACAGGTAATCGGTCAAGGAAGAAAGTTCTTTGACTTCGAGCAGCTTCAGGTCAAAGCCCTTTTTATCGAGGGCATAATCAACCGCCAGCAGGGCTGAATCTTTGGCTTGCAAATCGTTTTCCTTCTTTCGCACCGGGAAAACCGGCCTTTATGTTCTGCCAGCAGCCCCATTAAGGTAAAGCTGATGGCGTTTGATGTAGTCATGCACCGCGGCCGGAATCAGCTCCGCGACCGCCTCACCGGTCAGCAGGCGCTGGCGGATCTCGGTCGAGGAGATATCCCGGCAGGTGTGGGGCACCGAAATCACGGCAAATCCGCTTCTGTGGGTCAGATTTTCGGATTGGGCATCATAGCAGAAGCGATCTGCGATAGCAACCGGCAGCAGCTGGCGCAAAGTGCCGCTGAAACCGGGCCGGGCGGTGACCACCAGATGGGCGAGCTCGAACAGTCGCGGGTAGTTCTTCCAGGAGGAGATTTCGGCAAATGAATCGAGTCCCATGATGAAGTAGAACTCTTCTGCGGGGTGTTCGGAGCGCAGCTGCTGTAAGGTTTCGACCGAGTAGCTGGTGCCGCCGCGGCGCCCCTCCAGGTCGCTGGCGACAAACTGCGGGTAGCCCCGCAGCGCCGCCTCGACCATCGCCAGCCGGTCGGCGAAAGGCACGTCTGCCGCCAGCTGCTTGTGCGGCGGGTGACAGGTCGGCAGAAACCAGACCTGGTCGAGGCCGCAGGCCTTCTGTACCTCTTCGGCGATGTGCAGATGCCCGAAATGGATCGGGTTGAAAGTGCCGCCGAGAATCCCGATCCGCATCCTGCTTCCCTAGCTGCGCACCTGGCCGCTGCCGAGGACGACGAACTTGCGGGTGGTCAGGTCCTCCAGGCCCATCGGCCCGAAAGAGTGCAGCTTGGTGGTCGAGATGCCGATCTCGGCGCCGAGGCCGAGCTGGTTGCCGTCGGAGAAACGCGAGGAGGCGTTGACCATCACCACGCTCGAGTTGATCTCGCGCAGAAAGCGCTGCGCCATCTGGTAGTCGTTGGTGACGATCACTTCGGTGTGCAGCGAGCCATAGGCTTCGATGTGCTCTTTCGCCTGCTCATAGCTGTCGACAACCCGCACCGCGAGGATCAGTTCGAGGTACTCGGCGGGCCAGTCCTCGTCGGTGGCCGGGACCAGATCGGCGACGATCTGTCGCGACCTCTCGCAGCCGCGCAGCTCGACACCCTGCTCCCGCATCGCCTTGGTGATCTGCGGCAGAAATCTATCGGCAACATCCTGATGGATCAGCAGGGTCTCCATGGCGTTGCAGACCCCGGGGCGCTGGACCTTGGCGTTGAAACAGACTTCGACTGCCATTTCGAGGTCGGCGGCCTCGTCGACGTAGGAGTGGCAGACCCCCTCGTAG
>CALZHR010000073.1 GCA_945787335.1 uncultured Desulfuromonadales bacterium | reverse complement strand
GGTGCTGGCGGATGATGCCGGGATCGCCCTCGGGGCGATTGGCGGGCTGTTTACCGAACTTGAAAAACGCGATAATCTTCTGGTCAGCGAGGGGCGGCGCGAACTGGTCGCGGTGGAAGAACTGCTGCAACGCTGGCAAATTGGCTATCTGGAAACCCTGCGGCCAAAGCTATTTCTGCAGCGTTGCAAGCCGGCTCCAGCGGTCAAACTGGTGCAGATTCCGGAGAAACTCAAAGAGCTCGGTGACGGCAAGCAGGTGCTGATCGGCGGAGAGCTCGGGGCATCGCTGCTGGCCAGTAACTTCACACCAAAATCAGCAGTTCTCTACATGAAACCGGAACAGCAACTGAAAATGATGCTGCAGCTCAACCTGCTACCCGACCCACAAGGCAACATCACCCTGCTGCAACCGTTCGGCCGTCAGTGCAGTTGGACCGGTTGGCAGCCGGAAGGACTGACCCTGGCCGACCCGCTGTTGACCTTTGCTGAACTGAGTGGCTCAGAAACCGACCTGGTCGCCGACAAACTCTACCGCCAATACCTGATTCCGCGCTTCGGCCACGAACGATGAAGCGGCTGCGGGAACTGCTGCAGAGGATTGATGGTCGCGGCTACAAAGCCTACAAGCAGATCAAAGGCAGTTACCGCTTTACCGATTTTCAACTGAGCATTGATCATGTTCAGGGCGACCCCTTTGCCCTGCCGTCACGTATCAGCCTGCAATTGAACCCACAACAACATGGACTGCCAACCTCACTCTGGCAGACGCCGATCCGCAAAATCGCTCTGGAGGATTTTCTCGCGCGGGCCGTCGCCGAAGCCATCACCCAACATGTCAAAGGCCGGCGCGGCACCGGCCGCAGCGGCGATGTGGAGATTGCCACCAGTGGCCAGCAGGTGCTGCAACGCAACGCGGTATTAATCGACAAATCTCAGCTCGATGTCCGGCTACTGTTTGCCCTGCCCGGCTCGGGACGTTCAATCCTCGGCGAACAGGCAGCGGAGATGTTCTTCAGCGAACTGCCGCAGATTGTCGCTGATGCCCTGAGCTGGAATAACCGCTGCCTGCAAGAGATGCAACAGCACGTTGAACAGGTCGAGGCCCAGGAGACGCTGCGCTCTCGACTGAGCGAACTGAACGCCGTCGCCTTTGTCGGCAATGGATCGCTGCTGCCACGTGCTGGAGGTATTGACGATCAGCCGCTGAAAAACGGCGTCCCTTTTCAGTCTCCGCCTGCACTGGAAAAAACTCTGCAACTGCCGAATATCGGCGAGGTGACGGGGATGGCAATTCCACCCGGTGTCACCCTGATCGTCGGTGGCGGCTACCATGGCAAATCGACCCTGCTGCAAGCATTGGAACGTGGTGTCTACAACCATATCCCTGGCGATGGTCGCGAGTTGGTTGCCACCCTCGGTGACGCAGTCAAGATCCGCGCCGAAGATCACCGGGCGGTCAATCAGGTCGATATCAGCCCCTTTATCGGGACCCTGCCGGGCAATCGGCCGACCGACTGCTTCTCCACCGATAACGCCAGCGGCAGCACCTCGCAAGCGGCCAATATCATCGAAGCGCTCGAGGCGGGCGCCACCTGCCTGCTGATCGACGAGGACACCTCGGCGACCAACTTCATGATCCGCGACAGCCGCATGCAGCAACTGGTTCCCGACCATCAGGAACCGATCACCCCGCTGCTGCATCGGGTGCGGGAGCTTTATGAAACAGAAGGGGTCTCAACGGTCATCGTCACCGGCGGCTCTGGTGACTATCTGGCGGTCGCCGACACAGTAATTATGCTCGACAACTATCAAGTCTTCGATGCCACCGACAAGGCAAAGCATTTGGCGGGAGAGACGCCACCCCGTGTCAACGCTGCCCCACGGTTACGTCCGAGCAATCTTCGTAATCTCAGCCTGCAGACCGGTCCTTTGCCTGGACAGCGGGAAGCAAAAATCCTTGTGCGCGAACAACGCCTGCTCGAATACGGGCGCAAACGGATCGATCTGTCGAAAGTCGAACAGCTGATCGATGCCGGACAGACCGAGGCGATCGGCAGGCTGCTGGCGTTATGCCAGCAACAACAGCCCGACCAGCCGGAGGGACTGGCAGGCGCCTTAAAGGCAGCCCTGCAGCAGGTTGAGGCGGATGGCCTCGACATCCTGCTGCCCTGGAAAGCCGGCCACCTGGCCCTGCCGCGCTTCTATGAGCTGCTGGCGGCCGCCAACCGTTTGCGCCAAAAAAGCTAACCAACCGATTAAAAAGCGCTTTTCAGCAACAGCAGTCTTGCTCGCTGGCAGCAAAGCTGCTAAAAATCAGCATTACTTTTTACTCTGACTTAATTTTTAAAGACAGACCACAAATGCAGATCATCTCCGCAACATTGAAATTTCTCGAACGGACCGGGTTCCGCCTGTTGATTCTGGCAGTGCTGGTCGGTGTCGTTTCCGGTTGCGGGGCACTCGCCTTCTACTTTGCCACCAACAGCGTCGAACATCTGATGCTCGGCAAGATCGGCAATTTCCACCCACCGCTGGAAGGCAACCCTGAAACCTCCTTCACCAGTATGATCGACAGTCTCTCGGTTCCCTACCGCTGGTGCCTGTTTCTGCTACCAGCTCTCGGTGGCCTGTTTTCCGGCTGGTTGGTCTACAAATTTGCCCCGGAGGCGGAAGGTCACGGCACAGACGCTGCGCTGGAGGCCTTCCACCGGAAAAGCGGCGTCATCCGCGGCCGGGTACCGATCGTCAAGACCGTCGCTTCGATCGTCACCATCGGCACTGGCGGCTCGGCTGGGCGCGAGGGCCCAATCGCGCAGATCGGTGCCGGTTTCGGCTCTTTTGTCGCCACCAAACTGGGGCTTTCATCAATGGATCGGCGCATCCTGCTGCTGGCCGGAATGGCCGGCGGCGTCGGCGCCACCTTCCGCTCGCCTCTGGGTGGCGCGCTGTTTGCCGTCGAGGTGCTCTACCGCGATCCCGAGTTCGAGCATGAGGGACTGATCCCCTGCATCATTTCATCGATTGTCGCCTATTCACTGTTCGGTGCGGTGACCGGCTGGAAACCGTTGCTCGATACCCCCCACTTCCGCTTTCAACAGCCGAGCGAACTGATCCTCTATCTGGTGCTCGGCGTCATCTGCGCGCTGCTCGGCGTCGTCTATGTGAAAACCTTTTACGGCATGCGCGACGCTTTTCGCAAACTGCCGCTGCCCGACTGGCAAAAACCGGCCCTCGGCGGTCTGGCCCTCGGCCTGATGGCGCTGTTCATCCTGGTGATGATTTGGCTGCTGCCGAAGATCTGGCGCGGCGTGGTGGGGATCATCCGCACCTTGAGCCGGTGGTTCGGTGCGCCAGCCTCGCGCGACGGCGCACAGACACCGGTGGCCGCGACGGCACCGGGTGCAGCAGACGCGCTGCCGG
>CALZHR010000072.1 GCA_945787335.1 uncultured Desulfuromonadales bacterium | reverse complement strand
GTCACCAGCTTTTCCTGGAAACAGCTGGCATACTGATCGCTGGCCAGCAACTGCTCCAGTTGCTGCTTGACCCGGTCCCGGGTCTGACGTACCCGATAGCGCAAGTCTGCAAGCGCAAAGGACGCGCTGTCAAGCAGCTCACCCCGCGGGCCGATCGACTCGACCAACCGCTGCCGCAGTTCAGCCAGCGGGCGGAGTTGTCCGGCCAGCCCCGCGAGCAGCGGCTGGCGGTCCAAAGGTCCGGCCCAGCGACGACAGTCAGCGGTCACCTGCAGCGACTGGGCAACCTTCTGCAGATCTTCTGCAGCAATCAGGCTGCCCGCCGCCTGGCCCTGTTCGACAATCTGGCGCAGGTCAAAACAGCCGCCGAGGGACGGAGCCTGGCGGTCGATCAACAGCCGTACCGCCTCGTCCACCTCGGCCAGCGCCGTCTCGACTTCAGACGGGTCGGCCAACGGCGTCAGCTGCTCGGCCAACAAACGGCCAGGTTCCGACTGGGTCTGCCCCGCCAGCAGGAAACGTAACCGTGGGTACTCCAGCCTTTCGAGTGCCGAATCATTACAGATCATGGCTCTGCTTCAACGACCAATCAGCTCGCGGCTGCCGGTAAAGATCGTGGCCCCGAGGGTCGCAAACGGCGGGGCCAGCTGCGACTCGCGCATCATGCTCCGCGCCGACTTGGGCACCACCGAAGAATTGAGGGCCAGGACTATCATCGACAGCAGCACAACCCCCTGCACCAGACCGAACAGGGCCCCGGACAGGCGATTGAAACCGCCGAGAAAGACCAGCCGGACAAAACGGTGCAGAACAAATCCGAGCACTCCGAAGATGATGACAACCAGCAAGAAGATCAGCAGAAACGAGCCCCAAACACTGAGTTGCGCCGGCAAGTTAAAGGAATCCTGCAGCAGCTGAGCCAATGGCAGGTGAAAGCTGAATGCGAAAACACCACCCAGGACCAAGCCGAGCAGCGAACAGACCTCTTTCAACAGCCCCCGGATGACC
>CALZHR010000071.1 GCA_945787335.1 uncultured Desulfuromonadales bacterium | reverse complement strand
GGCGAGATCTACATGATCGGAGCATTTGTCGCTCTGATTGTCGCTGGTATCTGCACCATCTACGGATTCGCCGGCATCTCGGTGCTGATCATCGCGGCGATCGCGGCGATGATCTATGCCAGTGCTTATGGCTATACCCTGGAAAAAATCGCCTATCGTCCGTTGCGCGGTGCCCCGCGCCTCTCACCATTGATCAGCGCTATCGGCATGTCGATCTTTCTGCAGAATTACGTTCTGCTGGCGCAGACTCCCGATTTTCTGCCCTTTCCGAACCTGATTCCAGATTTTGCCTTCATGGAACCGATCGCCCATATCATCGGCTCACCGGAACTGGTGATCCTCGTGACCACGTTCATCACGATGATTCTGCTGACCCTGTTGATCAAAAAAACCAAGATCGGCAAGGCGATGCGGGCCACGCAGCAGGATATGAGCATGGCACGGCTGGTCGGCATCAACGTCGATCGAATCATTTCCCTGACGTTTGTCATCGGGTCGGCCTTGGCGGCCCTCGGCGGAGTGCTGGTTGCTTCGTACATCGGCCAGGTCAATTTCTTCATCGGCTTTCTCGCTGGGGTCAAGGCGTTTACCGCCGCGGTGCTCGGCGGAATCGGGTCGGTTCCCGGCGCGGTACTCGGTGGGTTGGTGCTCGGCTGGACCGAGAGTTTTGCTGCCGGCTATGTGTCCAGTGACTACGAAGATGTCTTCGCCTTCGGCCTGTTGGTTCTGATCCTGATCCTGCGCCCCTCCGGACTTCTCGGCAAGGCGCGTAAGCAGAAGGTTTAGGAGGCGGATATGTTACGAGGTTTCAAACAATCGCTCATCGTTTCCGCCTGGTTCGTCTTCCTCACCTTCCCGCTGATGGCGGTGCGTGTCAACACCACCGAGCAGCTGGTCGAATGGCGCTTTCAGAATCTGCTCTGGGTGGCGCTGGCCACCTTCGGCCTGTCTTATGTCTGGCGCTACATGCTGGAGCGCAAACAGGCGAAAAAGCAGGTCGATGAACTTGGTAATGAGAAGCCGAGCAAAACCCGGTTGTTGATGGAGGACATGTCCTTCCGCTACAAAGCGATGGGCGCTCTGCTGGTGTTTGCCCTGGTGTTTCCGCTGCTGTTCGACAGCTATCAGGTCAATATCATGAACCTGGCCCTGATCTATGTCGTGCTGGGTCTGGGGTTGAATATCAGTGTTGGTCTGGCCGGTCTGCTCGACCTTGGCTATATCGCCTTTTTCGGCGTCGGGGCTTATACATACGGCCTGCTGAACTATCACTTTGATCTCGGATTCTGGGCGGTGCTGCCGGTCGGCGGGGTTCTCGGCTGCCTGTTCGGGGTGGTGCTCGGTTTCCCGATTCTACGACTGCGCGGCGATTACCTGGCCATCGTCACCCTCGGCTTCGGCATGATCTTCCAGATCGTGTTGCAGAACTGGAGCGATTTCACCCAGGGGATGGCCGGGATCAGCAAAATCGCCAGCCCGGGCCTGTTCGGTATCGACATGAACATCACCGGTTCGATCACCTACATCTACTACATCATGCTGGCGCTGGTGGTCTTCACAATCCTGGTGACCATGCGGCTGCGCAACAGTCGGATCGGCCGGGCCTGGATTGCGTTGCGTGAAGATGAAATCGCCTGCGTGGCGATGGGGATCGACATGGCCCGCACCAAGCTCTCGGCCTATGCCCTCGGCGCGTTCTGGGCCGGCATGATCGGCGTGCTGTTCGCCGCCAAGCAGGCCTACATCAACCCGGCCAGTTTCGGCTTCATGGAGTCGGCGATCGTCCTGTCGATCGTCGTGCTCGGTGGCATGGGCTCGATCCTCGGGGTGATCCTCGGAGCCTTCATTCTCATCCTGATGCCGGAGTACCTGCGGGCCTTCGCCGAATACCGGATGCTGGCGTTCGGCGCCGCGATGGTGCTGATGATGATCTTCCGTCCCCAGGGCCTGATCAGCAACATCCGCCAGAAATATGAATATCAAGGCAACGATCTGAAGGAAAAGACCGAAAATGGCTGAAAAACATAAGTTTCTCGAAGTCAAAGGGTTGACCATGGACTTCGGCGGACTGCGGGCCGTCGACAGCGTCTCCCTGGAAGTCTGTGAAGGGGAAATCGCGGCGTTGATCGGTCCGAACGGGGCCGGCAAGACGACCTTTTTCAACTGCGTCACCGGGATCTACACGCCGACCAAAGGGGACATCCTGCTCCACCCGAAGGGGCAGCCGACCCGGCGCTTGAATGGGTTGAAGCCGAATAAGGTCACCGAGATGGGGCTGGCCCGGACCTTTCAGAATATCCGGCTGTTTTCCGACATGACGGTCCTGGAAAATGTCATGATCGGCCGTCACTGCCGGACCAAATCGGGGATCTTCCGTTCGATCGTGCGCGGCCGGGGGATGCGGGAGGAGGAGCAGCAGATTGTCGAGTCGAGTTATGAACTGCTGAAAAAAGTCGGCCTGGCCGAGTTCTCGAACGATTTCGCCAAGAACCTGCCCTACGGCGCCCAACGACGGCTGGAAATCGCCCGGGCGATGGCGACCGACCCCTTCCTGTTGCTGCTCGATGAACCGGCCGCCGGAATGAACCCGCAGGAGACCGCCGATCTGGATCAGCTGATCTGCAAGATCAGCGAAGAGGATCGAATCGCGATCCTGCTGATCGAGCACGACATGAAACTGGTCATGAACATCTCCAACCCGATCTACGTCATGGAATACGGCAAGAAGATCGCTGAAGGCAGCCCGCAGCAGATCAAGGACAACCCGAAGGTGATCGAAGCCTACCTCGGAGAAGAGACTGAAGATGCTTAAAATCCAGAATATCCAGGCCTACTACGGGAATATCCAGGCCCTCAAGGATGTCTCCATTGAAATCAAAGAAGGGGAGATCGTCACCCTGATCGGCGCCAACGGTGCAGGTAAAACCACCACCCTGATGTCGATCTGCGGGATCACCCCGCCCCGCGCTGGAGAGGTTCTGTTCGATGGCGATCCGATTCACGGGCTGAGCCCGGAAAAGATCGTTCAGAAGGGGATCATCCAGGTCCCGGAAGGACGGCGCATTTTCCCTGACATGACCGTGCTGGAAAACCTCGAAATGGGGGCTTTTCTGCGGACCAACAAGCAGCTGGTGCAGCAGGACCTCAACTACGTTATGACCCTCTTCCCGATCCTTGAGAAGCGCCGCAATCAGCTTGGTGGGACGCTCTCCGGCGGCGAGCAGCAGATGCTCGCGATCTCCCGCGCCCTGATGGCGCGGCCGCGTTTGCTGTTGCTCGATGAACCCTCGCTGGGGCTGGCGCCGCTGATCATCAAGCAGATTTTCGACATCATCAAGCAGATCAATAAGGAGAACAACACGACCATTTTCCTCGTTGAGCAGAATGCCAACCAGGCGCTGAAACTCGCCGACCGTGGTTACGTCATGGAAAACGGTCGCATTACCTTGGTCGATGACGCCGATAATCTTTTGGCCAATGACGATGTCCGCAAGGCCTACCTCGGCTTGTGAACCGGTATAACTGACCTGAAAAAAGCACCTTGATGAAGCATTAGGGCGGTTACTTTCCCATGTTTTTCCTTATGGCAGATTTATCTTTCTGTCCCGTTTTTCGCCAGCTGTGATAAAATTGCCGCCGGCTCTACACCTCATCGTGGGTTGGACATGCGGAGAATCTTCTCGACAGTAACGCGAAAAATGATCATCGGTTACCTGGTGATCCTGATCTCAGGGCTCCTGGCGATCAGTTTTGCATTGTATCGACTCAACCAGCAGACCGTGCAGACCGAACAGCTGGTGAAGGTCGATTTTCATATCTTTGATCTGTTGCGCGACCTGCAACAGAATCTGGACGCTCAGGACAATATTGAAAAACAGCTGTTGATCCTGCGCGACCCGGAATTAGAACTCCTGCGCGAAAACCGGACAGACGAGCTGCTGCTGCTGGTCAAGAAGTTTGCCCTGGTCCCCCTGAGCGAAATCCTCGCGAACCTGCCGCAACAGATTGAAAACTACCAGCAGGCCAGCGTCAGGCTTAATTCAGCTCTCGATGCTGAGGACTGGGAGCGGGTCCAGGAACTATCGGATGATCTGATCGTCCCGATCCGCTCTCACCTGCTGGAATATCTCGGAGAGGTTCGGCACTCCCAGCAATTACGCATCAATGACGGCCTCTCCCGGCTGCTGGAAAAATCGCGCGAGGCCTATCAGCTGACGCTGCTGATCGCCCTGGCCGGAATCGGGCTTTCGTTGCCGGTCGCCCTGACGGTCTTTTTCAGTATCGGTAAATCGGTCAATACCCTGAAAAAAGCCACCCAGGAGATCTCCGCCGGCAGTTTCGAGCACCAGCCAGCGATCAAAGGAGATGATGAGTTCGCAGATCTGGCACGGGAATTTGTCCAGATGGGGCGCAAACTTCGGGAATTGGAGCAATTGCGGCTGGATGCCAATCCCCTGACGCGACTGCCGGGAAATCTGGCCATCGACCGGGAGCTCGATCAACGGATTGAAGAGCAGATCCCGTTTTCCCACCTCTATATCGACCTGGATAATTTCAAGGCGTACAGCGATCGCTACGGCTATAAGGCCGGCAGTGACGTACTGGCCAAGGTCGGCGAACTGCTTGAGCGCGAGGCCCGCAAACATGGCAACCCGGAAGACCTGATCGGTCACATCGGCGGAGATGACTACGTCGTCATCTCGTCGCTTGACAAGGGGGAGCTGATCGCCCAGAAAATCATTTCCGCGTTCAAGAAGCTGGTGCCGGAATTATATAACGACGAGGATCGCCAGGCCGGTTCTTTCACCGGTAAAGATCGTTACGGCATTGAACGCTCATTTCCCCTGATGACCATGTCGATCGCTCTGATTCGCTCCGACCATCTGCGCAGCCCGACCCGATTGGCAATCAGCCAGGACTGTGCTAGGCTCAAAGAGTTTTTAAAGGGGCAGGAGGGGAGCAATTATCTGGTCGATCGACGGAAGTAATATATGCGGTACCTGATTCTAGTCAGTCTCTGCGTGGCCTTATCCGCCTGCAGCATGATCACGATTCCTCAAACAATCACCCAGCATCAGGCCCAGGGTCAGTTTATTGAGGCGCTGGACGAATTTTCCGAAACCAATCGGGTGGCGCTGCTCAAGCAGCTGCAGTTGGAGTATCCAGACGGTATCTGGTATACCCGCGCGGAAACCATCATCCTTTATGCCCAGGAGCTGGAAAATCGTAAACGGCAGGTCGAAAATCTGCGTGAGGAAAAACTGGAGTTGCAACAGCACCAGCGGCACCTGGAGGATGGTCTCAGCCAACTGCAGGCTGAAAACCAGGAGCTGAGCGAAAAAATTGAACAACTCAAAAGCGTGCTGATCGATGTTGAACAGCGCAAACAGTAATCGCCGCGATCCGACCTTCCCGGAGCCATTCCGTGTTAGCTGCCAGCTTTATCCTTCTGCTTCTTGCCAGCCTGGTTAATTTCTTTTTTTCCACCCAGATTTTGCGGAAGGTTAGCGCCGCTGACGTCAAGCTCAGCTTCTTTGAGATGCGCTGGCAGGTGCACAAGCATCTGAAGCTTTACAAACAGCTCTGTCGTCAGGAATCTGGTCGGCTCGGTTCCGAATATTACGGTTACTGGCTGAGCCTGATCGTCATGATCGGCGCGGCGCTGGTGATGTTTTACCAGCTGCCCTGGCATACTCTCGAATAGCAGGGGAAAATGATCTACTACCTGGCGTACGGCTCGAATATGGCTCAGGCGCGACTGAAGAGGCGGATTCCTTCGGCGCAGAAGCTCGGCGTGGTGCCGCTGACCGGTCATCGCCTGACCTTTGATAATGAAAGTAGCAAAGATGGCTCCGGCAAGTGCGCCGCGCTGATGACCGACGATCCTGCCGATCTGCTGCTGGCAGTGCTTTATCGGATGGCGGCAGCGGAAAAACCGCTTCTCGATCGCTATGAAGGGCTCGGGGTGGAATACCGCGATGCGTTTATCCCGGTGCTGACACCGGCCGGTCAGCAAGCCGAAGCGCTGATCTATTACGCGACCAACTTAAATTCCCTGCTGCGTCCCTATCACTGGTACAAGGAACATGTGCTGCGCGGAGCACTGGAAAATGGTTTTCCTGCCGCTTATGTCGAGCAGATCCGCGCGGTGGAGTCGATCGCCGATCATGATCTCGGGCGCGAGCAGCACGAATTGAGCATTTATTCGCCACAAGTCTGACCAAGTCACTCCGTTTTCGGGTATCCTTGGGGCATACTGACTGACCGGAGGAGATCCCGCATGTCCCAAAACCCATCTGACACCTCACCCAAACCCCGGGTTCTCATTATCGGTGGCGGCTTTGCCGGCCTCCAATGTGCCATGGGGCTGGCCGACGCGCCGGTCGATATCACTCTGGCCGACCGGCACAACTATCATCTTTTTCAACCCCTGCTTTACCAGGTGGCCACCGCGGTGCTCTCCCCGGCCGATATCGCGGGGCCGATCCGCCGGGTACTGCGGAATCAGCAGAACGCCAGGGTGGTCCTGGCGCGATTGACCGGGGTCGACCTGCAGAACAAGCTCGCCAGGTTTCCGCGCGGCGAAGTTGCTTATGATTATCTGGTGCTGGCAACCGGCGTGACCCATTCCTACTTCGGCCATGACGACTGGGCGGAGCTGGCACCAGGGCTGAAAACCGTCGACGATGCCCTGGAAATCCGCCGCCGGGTGTTGCTCGCCTACGAGGCGGCCGAATGGGAAGCCGACCCCGCAGCGCGGCAGGCGAAACTGACCTTTGTCGTGGTCGGCGGCGGTCCGACCGGCGTTGAACTGGCCGGTGCGCTGAAAGAGATCGCCGCACAGGCTATTCCCAAGGATTTTCGCAACATCGACACCACCACCGCTCAGGTGATTCTGATCGAGGCCAGTCCTCGGCTGCTGGCGGCCCTGCCGGAAGCGCTGGCAGAGAGGGCCTTGCGCGATCTGCAGCAGATGGGTGTGCAGGTGCGGTTGAACAGCATGGTGACCGATATCTGTGAAGGCGCAGTGCTGATCGGTGACGAACGCCTGTCGGCAGAGAATATCATCTGGGCCGCCGGCGTGCGTGGATCGGAAATTGCCAAAACCCTGGGCTGCGAGCTTGATCAGCAGGGCCGGGTGCGGGTCAAGGAAGATTTGACCCTGCCGGAGCATCCGGAGGTGTTCGCCGTCGGCGACCTGGCTCATGTCGTCGATCAGAAGACCGGCCAGCCGGTGCCCGGAATCGCGCCCGCGGCGATCCAGATGGGGCAATATGTCGCCAGGCAGATCCGTAACGAGGTGACCTCAGGGCCTGCCGCTACTGAACGACCAGCCTTTCGCTATCGCGACAAGGGGGGAATGGCGACCATCGGCCGCAACCGCGCCGTGGCCTATATTTTCGGGCAACGCTTCACCGGTTTCTTCGCCTGGCTGATCTGGAGCCTGGTGCACATCATCCCGCTGATCGATTTTCGCAGCAAACTCTCGGTTATTTTCACCTGGATTTTGAGTTATTTCTCTTTGAGCAAGAGTGCCCGTCTGATCACCGGACGCACGAAGATGAAGGTAAAAACGGCGCTTGGCGTGATTGGAGACAAAGAACCAAAGAGCGAAGAATGATTGCTCAGGGACGGTTTTTTCCGCGTGTCGCGGCGGGCAATTTATCTGATATTTTCCTAAAGACTTGCTCGCTAGCAACCGAAAAGAATTCTATCGGGTTGCCTCACTTGCATTTTGTCGCGAGGTGAAAAATGTCAGTCGCTGCCATTGCCGGATTCTCTCAACAACTGCTGAATGTCGGCGTCTCAGCGCAGCTGGACGTTGCGGCGGCCAGACGTCAGCTGAACCAGCAGAAACTGGAGGGGCAGGCGACCTTGAAGCTGATGGAGGCGGCGGCCGTGCCGGTCGCTCCGAACATCGGGCAGAATATCGATATCCAAGTCTGAACAGCGGCGGCTGATTAAGGTTGAGCTGTGATTCTGTGAGTTTTGCCGGAATTGCGGGTGAACCTTCTTCAGCCGCCCACAAGTTTGCCAGAGGGTCGGCATTATTTGCCGGCCCTTTTCCGTTTAAAAAAAGGGACAGGAGCCCGCCTGTCCCCAACCTGCCGGGAAAGAATTACTTGCATTGCACCTAACGGAGAGCGTTTATTCGCTACTGGTTCGAGCAGTTCTGGGTCGCCTGTGCAGTCAGGACCCGGGCGACCTTGGAACTGCTCGGCCGGCCGAGATAAGTGGAGATAAACTCACCGGCAGCGGCCAACTCGTTCAGATCGACACCGGTCTCGATCCCCATCCCTTTCAGCATATAGAGCAGATCTTCAGTGGCGACATTGCCTGAGGCCCCGGGAGCGAAGGGGCAGCCGCCGAGCCCGGAAACCGAACTGTCGATCACGGTAATCCCGCGTTCGATCACGGCGAGAATGTTCGCCAGGGCCTGGCCGTAGGTATCATGAAAATGCGCGGCCAGCCGTTCATGCTGAACCTTTTCGGCCACGCAGTCGATCATCGCCTGGGCTTTTCCGGGGGTGCCGACGCCGATAGTGTCGCCGAGTGAAATCTCGTAGCAGCCCAGTTCGATCATCCGGCCCGCGAGCCAGGCGACGTTGCTCGGCGGGACCGTGCCCTCGTAGGGGCAGCCGAGGGTGCAGGAGATGTAACCGCGCACCCGCAGGTTGTGTTTTTTCGCTTCGCTGCAGACTTCGGCGAAGCGGTCGAGACTCTGGGCGATGGAGCAGTTGATGATTTTGCGTGAGAAGGATTCGGAGGCCGAGGCAAAAATTGAAATTTCATCGATTTCAGCCTGCAGAGCGTTATGCAGGCCCTGCAGGTTCGGCACCAGGACCGGGTAGCTGACCCCCGGCTGGCGTTTGATCCCCTGCATCACCTGCAGGCTGTCGGCCATCTGCGGCATCCATTTCGGCGAAACGAAACTGCCCCCTTCGATCGCTGCCAGGCCGGTCGCCGAGAGGCGGTTGATCAACTCGATCTTGACCTGGGTCGGGACGATTTTGGCCTCGTTCTGCAGACCGTCGCGCGGTCCGACTTCAACGATTTTAACCCGTTTCGGTAGCCTCATCTCATCCTCCCTCGCTGGCGATGGCGATCAACTGCGCGCCTTCTTCGACCATTTCCCCGACCTGAAAATAAATCTCGCTGACCTCGCCGGATTTTGGCGCATTAATCGTGTGTTCCATCTTCATCGCCTCCAGGGTCAACAGCGGATCACCGACGTTCACCCGGGCTCCGGAAGCAATATGGATGGCAATGATCTTCCCCGGCATCGGCGCGCTCAAGCTGCCTGCAGCGGCCTGCTGGTCGAGCAGACCGTAAAGCGGATCAGCGAGGTGCAGGGAGCGGGTTTCGCCACTGACGATCAACGTCAGTTCCAGCCCTTGTTGAATCACCCGCGCCCGGCAGCGGTGTCCATCGATGGTCGCCAGCAGTTCACCGTCAGTGGTCAGCTCGCCGCGCGCCGTAAACGTGCTGCCGGGCAGTTCAACCAGGTAACCGTCCGGCCGATAATGGAGGATCAC
The DNA here is from genome assembly GCA_945787335.1 of uncultured Desulfuromonadales bacterium. GTDB lineage: Bacteria > Desulfobacterota > Desulfuromonadia > Desulfuromonadales > Geopsychrobacteraceae > Malonomonas. Next base: position 14,403 of record CALZHR010000071.1, on the reverse strand, counting down.
GACATACTCTTGATCGCTGTCCCGCAGCAGCAGGCGGTGGTGGTTGTCGCTGTTCAGCCTCCAGCCGCTGGTGTCGTTCCAGGGTGAGGTCGGTTCCGCGGTCTGCTCTGCCCGGGCTTTTGCCTCCTGGTGGCGCTGCAGCAGGACATATAGCGCCGCCAGGGCCAACTGTTCGGCGCTGGGCTGCTGTTGGCTGCTGAGCAACTGGTCACGGTGCCGTTCGATAAAACCGGTGTCGATATCGCCGGCGACGAATTCGGCGTTATCACAGACCCGACGCAGAAAGTCGCGGTTGCAGGCGAGACCGACCACTTCGGTGGCATCCAGCCCGCGCCGCAGCCACTGCAGCGCCTGCCGGCGTTCCGCCGCGTGGACGATCAGTTTGGCCAGCAGCGGATCGTAGTGGATGCTGATGGTGTCTCCCTGTTGGATTCCGGTATCGACCCGCACATTGCTGCTGATCGCGGGTAACCTCAGGTGCTCCAGACGGCCGGTGGCCGGCAGGAAATCGCGCTGCGGATCTTCGGCATAAAGCCGCACCTCGATGGCGTGGCCAGCGATGCTCAATTCATTCTGGCGGCAGGGGAGCGGTTCGCCGGCCGCGACCTGCAGCTGCCATGCGACCAGATCCTGGCCGCTGATCAGCTCGGTGACCGGATGCTCCACCTGCAGGCGGGTGTTCATCTCCATGAAGTAGAAGCTGCCGTCTTCATCGAGCAGGAATTCGATAGTGCCGGCGCCGACATAGGCGATCGCCTTGGCGGCTGCAATCGCTGCCGCGGCCATTTGCTGTCGTAGTTCCTCACGCATCCCCGGCGCCGGGGCTTCCTCGATCACTTTCTGATGCCGGCGTTGCACCGAGCAGTCCCGCTCAAACAGGTGGACGCAGTTTCCATGTGTATCGGCGAACACCTGGATCTCGACATGCCGCGGCCGGCGCAGGTAACGCTCGAGCAGCATCCGCTCATCGCCGAAGGCGCTCAACGCCTCCCGCTTGGCGGCGGCCAGGGCGGCCGGAAATTCGTCGGCTGCTTCGACCACCCGCATCCCTTTGCCGCCACCGCCGGCGCTCGCTTTGAGCAGCAGCGGGAAGCCGATCCGTTCCGCCTGCAACAGCAGCAGCTCCGGATCCTGTTCTTCGCCGTGGTAGCCGGGCACCAGCGGCACACCCGCCGTCTCCATCAGTTTTTTGGCGCGGCTTTTATCCCCCATGGCGTCGATGGCGGCCGCCGGCGGGCCGATGAAGTTCAGGCCGGCGGTCTCGCAGGCGCGGGCGAATTCGGCATTCTCGGCGAGAAAGCCGTATCCGGGGTGGATCGCCTGGGCGCCGCTGCGCGTCGCCGCGGCGATGATCTTGTCGATCCGCAGGTAGCTGTCGCGAGCCGGCGGCGGGCCGATCAGCACCGCTTCGTCGGCCAGCCGGACATGCCGGCTTTGACGGTCGGCTTCGGAGTGGACGGCGACCGTGCGGATGCCGAGGCGTTTGGCGGTGGCGATGATCCGGCAGGCGATCTCGCCGCGATTGGCGATCAGGAGGCAGTCGAACATCGTCAGTTGTCCTTTGTCCAGTAGGGCTTGCGCTTCTGCAGGAAGGCGTTCAGGCCTTCGCGCCCTTCGTCGGTCGCGCGAATCGCGGCGATCCGCTCGGCGGTCATCTCGATCAGGTTTTCATCGATCGGCCGGTTGACAACTTCGCGGATCAACTCTTTCGCTTCGTCCAGGGCATGCGGCCCGTTCTGCAGCAACTGCCGGCAGAGATCGGCGCAGGTCTGTTCCAGCTGCTCGGCAGGAACCAGCTGGTGCAGCAGGCCGATGCGCAGCGCCTCTTCGGCCGTAAAGCGTTCCGCGGTGAGAAAGTAGCGGCGCGCGGCGCGCTCGCCGATGGCGGCGAGCACGTACGGAGAAATGACCGCCGGGATCAGCCCGAGCTTGACTTCGGAAAGGCAGAAGCTGGCCCGTTCGCTGCCGATGGCAATGTCGCAGGCGGCCACCAGCCCGACTCCGCCACCGTAGGCCGCGCCGTGGACCAGCGCAATGGTCGGCTTCGGCAGTTCGTTGAGGGTCCGCATCAGCTCCGCCAACCCCAACGCGTCCTGGACGTTTTCGTCGAGGGTGTAGTCGCCCACCCGACGCATCCAGTTCAGATCGGCCCCGGCGGAAAAACTTTTGCCGTTGGCGGCGAGAACCACCAGGCGCACCCGGTGATCTTCGCGCAGCCGGATCAGCTCTGCGGTCAGCCCGGCGATCAGGCGGTCGTCGAAGGCGTTGTGCTGCTCCGGGTTGTTCAGCCGCAGAATCGCGCAGCCCTGTGCGTCAATTTCCGTTTGTAAACGTCGCATCGTCACATCCTGAAGACACCGAAGCTGGTCTTTTCGATCGGTGCGTTAAGGGTTGCCGAGAGGCTCAGGGCCAGCACCATGCGGGTGTCGGCCGGATCGATAATGCCGTCGTCCCAGAGCCGGGCGCTGGCATAGTAGGGGTGCCCCTGGTGCTCGTACTGGTCGCGGATCGGACTTTTGAACTGCTCTTCCTCCTCCTTGCCCCAGCTCCCGCCTTTTGCTTCGATGCCGTCGCGGCGGACCTGCGCCAGCACCGAGGCGGCCTGTTCGCCGCCCATCACCGAAATCCGCGCGTTCGGCCACATGAACAGCAGCCGCGGGCTGTAGGCCCGGCCGCACATGCCGTAATTGCCGGCGCCGAAGCTGCCGCCGATCAGCAGGGTCAGCTTCGGCACCCGGGCGCAGGCGACCGCAGTGACCATCTTGGCGCCGTCCTTGGCGATGCCGCCCGCTTCGTATTTGCTGCCGACCATGAAGCCGGTGATGTTCTGCAGGAACAGCAGCGGAATGCCGCGTTGGCTGCAGAGCTGAATGAAATGGGTCCCCTTGAGGGCCGATTCGGAGAAGAGGATACCGTTGTTGGCGACGATGCCGACCGGGATGCCGTGCAGGTGGGCGAAGCCGCAGACCAGGGTGGTGCCGTAGAGCTGCTTGAACTCGTCGAACTCGCTGCCGTCGACGATGCGGGCGATCACCTCGCGCACGTCGTAGGGTTTGCGGCTGTCGGCTGGAATCAGACCGTAAAGCTCCTGGGGATCGCAGAGTGGCTCGCGACTGTCGCGCAGGCTGATGTTCGGCTGCTTGTCGGCGTTCAGGTTGCTGACGATCCGCCGGGTCAGGGCCAGGGCGTGGGCGTCGTTTTCAGCATAGTGATCGGTGACCCCCGAGGTGCGGCAGTGGGTGTCGGCGCCGCCGAGCTGCTCGGCGCTGACCACCTCGCCGGTCGCTGCCTTGACCAGCGGCGGCCCGCCGAGGAAGATCGTCCCCTGCTGCTTGACGATGATGCTCTCGTCGGCCATCGCCGGCACGTAGGCGCCGCCGGCGGTGCAGGAGCCCATCACCACGGCGATCTGCGGGATGCCCTTGGCGGACATCTGGGCCTGATTGTAAAAGATCCGCCCGAAGTGATCGCGATCGGGGAACACCTCGTCCTGCTTCGGCAGAAAGGCGCCGCCGGAGTCGACCAGGTAGACGCAGGGCAGATTGTTCTGCTCGGCGATCTCCTGGGCACGCAGGTGTTTTTTAACCGTCAGCGGAAAATAGGTGCCCCCTTTGACCGTGGCGTCGTTGACGACGATCATGCACTCGCGCCCTTCGATCCGGCCGATGCCAGTGACCAGTCCAGCGGCCGGAACCTCGCTGTCGTAGACCTGATAAGCGGCGAACTGGGAGAGTTCGAGAAAGGGGGAGCCGACATCGAGCAATTGGCGGATCCGCTCGCGCGGCAGCAGTTTGTCCCGATCGGTGTGCTTCTGCCGGGCCTTTTCGTCGCCGCCGAGCTTGATCTGCTCGACCCTGGAACGCAGATCCTCGACCTGCTCACGCATCGCGGCGGCGTTGCTCTGGAACTCTTCGGCGGCGGGTTTCAGTTTGCTCTTGATGACGCTCATGATTGATTACCCCGCGGTCCGCTCGAACAGTTCCCGGCCGATCAACATCCGCCGGATCTCGTTGGTGCCGGCGCCGATTTCGTACAGCTTGGCGTCGCGCAGCAGCCGGCCGGTCGGATATTCGTTGATGTAGCCGTTGCCGCCCAGGCACTGGATCGCCTCCAGGGCCATCTGGGTGGCGCGCTCCGAGGCGAAGAGGATCGCGCCGGCTGCATCCTTGCGGATTTTCCGTCCGCCGCGCCGCGAGGCTTCCTCGGCGACGGCGTAGACATAGGCGCGACAGGCGTTCATGTTGGTGTACATGTCGGCCAGTTTGCCCTGCATCAGCTGAAACTCGCCGATCGCCTGGCCGAACTGTTTGCGTTCGTGGATGTAAGGCAGGACGGCGTCGAGGCAGGCGGCCATGATCCCCAGCGGCCCGCCGGCCAGCACGATCCGCTCGTAATCGAGGCCGCTCATCAGCACCTTGACCCCTTCATTGAGGGTGCCGAGGATGTTCTCGGCCGGCACGGCGCAGTTCTCGAAGACCAGCTCGCAGGTGTTCGAGCCGCGCATACCGAGTTTGTCGAGTTTTTGCGCCGTGCTGAAGCCGGGCGTCCCCTTTTCGACCAGGAAGGCGGTGATGCCGCGCGACCCGGCGGCCGGGGCGGTCTTGGCGTAGACCACCAGCACGTCGGCGTCGGGGCCGTTGGTGATCCACATCTTGGTGCCGTTGAAAATGTAGTCAGCGCCGCGCCGGTCGGCGCGCAGGCTCATGCTGACGACGTCGGAGCCGGCGCCGGCTTCGCTCATCGCCAGGGCGCCGACATGCTCGCCGCTGATCAGCCGTGGTAGGAATCTGTCTTTCTGGGCGGCGGTACCGTTGCGGTGGATCTGGTTGACGCAGAGGTTGGAGTGGGCACCGTAGGAGAGAGCGACCGATGCCGAGGCCCGGCTGAGCTCTTCCATGGCGATGACATGATCGAGGTAGGACATCTCGGCGCCGCCGTATTCTTCGCCGACGGTGATACCGAGCAGGCCGAGCTCTCCCATCTTGCGCCAGAGGTCGTCCGGGAACTGGTTCTGCTGATCGATCTCGGCCGCCCGCGGAGCGATTTCTGCGGCGGCAAAATCTCTGACCGTTTCACGCAGCAGCTTGGTGGTATCGTCCAGGTCGAAATCGAGTCCGGGAAAATTGATCGCTGTCATCTCTTGTCTCCTGCAATGATGTTCAGGCGTTGTCAGGATCAAATTTGCAAGCCAGGTGCCAGTCTGCGGGAATCGTCCAGGTTTTTGTTTTCGCTTTTAAGTGCCTGAGTTTGCTCCTGAAAATATTTTTCCTGAAGTTGTCTGCCAAGGTTCTCTGGCGGGTGTCTACGGATGGAGACGGCCTCCGGCTTACAGCTGTCTCCGTCTGTTGACCCGTCACCTAATGGTTATTTGACCAAGGCGGCGCTGATCACGATCCGCTGCACCTCGTTGGTCCCTTCGTAAATCTGGGTGATCTTGGCGTCACGCATCATCCGCTCGACCGGGTACTCGCGGGTATAACCGTAACCTCCGAAGATCTGTACCGCCTCGTTGGTCACGCGCATGGCAACGTCGGAGGCGTACATCTTGGCCATCGCCGATTGTTGCCCGTACGAAAGACCGGCGCTGGCGCGATAGGCGGCCTGGTAAACCAGCAAGCGGGCGGCTTCGATTTCGGTCGCCATGTCGGCCAGCTTGAACTGGATGGCCTGGAAGCTGCTGATCGGCTTGTCGAACTGCTTGCGCTCCTTGGCGTAGCCGATGGCTGCGTCCAATGCCCCTTGGGCGATGCCGAGAGCCTGGGCGGCGATGCCGATGCGGCCGCCGTCGAGGGTCTTCATCGCCACCTTGAAGCCTTCCCCCTCTTCGCCGAGCAGGTTGCCGGCCGGGATCCGGCAGTTCTCAAACACCAGTTCCATGGTCGGCGAGGCGCGGATGCCGAGCTTCTTCTCCTTTTTTCCGAAGCTGAAGCCGGGGGTGTCCTTCTCGATGATGAAGGCACTGATGCCGTGGTGCTTCTGCGCGTTTTTGTCGGTGCGGGCGAAGATGATATAGATCTCCGCGTCGCCGCCGTTGGTGCAGAAGATTTTACTGCCGTTGATGATCCAGTCATCGCCGTCGCGCACGGCGGTGGTCTTGGTGCCGCCGGCGTCGGAGCCGGCCGAATTCTCGGTCAGGCCGAAAGCCCCCATCTTGCTCCCTTCGGCGAGCGGTTTGAGGAAGGTCTGCATCTGCTCCTCGGTGCCGAACAGGTAGATCGGGTTGGCGCCTAAAGAGAGGTGGGCCGAGAGGGTGACGCCGGTCGAGGCGCAGACCCGTGAGAGCTCTTCGACGGCGATGGCGTAGCTGATGTAGTCCGCTTCGGCGCCGCCGTACTGCTCGGGAAAGACGATTCCGGTCAGACCCAGCTCGCCGAGCTTGTCGTACATCAGCTCGCGGTCGAAGCGCTCCTCTTCATCCCGCGCTTCAACCCCGGGAGCGATTTCCGCTTCCGCAAAATCCCGCACCATCTGGCGAAGCAGTTTCTGTTCCTCGGTCAGTTCGAAAATCATGATTCCTCTCCCTTGTCAGTTGTCGGGGCTCCCCCTGGGTCACCTGCGAACGGGGCAACTCCTCGCCCCTGGATCGCGAATGTTATGAAAAGCCGCGCAGGATATCCCGCGCGATGATCAATCGCTGGATCTCGCTGGTTCCTTCGTAGATCGAGCAGATGCGTGCATCACGGGCGTAGCGCTCGATCGGGAATTCGCAGGTGTAGCCGTAGCCGCCAAAGATCTGCATCGCCTCGTAGCAGGCCCGGTTCGCGGCCTCAGAGGCGAACAGCTTGGCCATCGACGCCTCTTTGCCGAAGGAGCGACCCTGTTCTTTTTTGAATGCGGCGTTCATCAGCAGCAGCCGGGCGGCATCCAGGTCGGTGTAACAGTCGGCGAGCTTCCACTGGATCGCCTGGAATTCGGCGATCTTCCGGCCGAACTGTTTGCGCTCCACGGAATAAGCGCTCGCTGCGTCCATCGCCGCCAGGCCGACCCCCAGGGCCAGCGAACCGATGCCGATCCGCCCGCCGGCCAGCTCGCCGACCGCCACGCGGAAGCCGTCGTTGAGTTTGCCCATCAGGGCGTCCTTGGGAATGCAACAGTTCTGGAACAGCAGCTCGTTGGTCGCCGAGGCGTGCTGCCCCAGCTTTTCCTCTTTTTTACCGATCACCAGCCCAGGGGTATGCTGTTCGACCAGGAAGCAGCTGATCCCTTTGCCCTTCGGCGCGCTTTTGTCGGTGACCGCCCAGACGACGAAGACACCGGCATAGGGGGCGCTGGTGATGAAGATCTTGCTGCCGTTGAGCACCCAGTGATCGCCGTCCTGGACCGCCGTGGTGGTCATCCCGGCCGGGTCGGAGCCGGCGCCGGATTCGGTCAGGGCGAAGGCGCCGGCAAGGTATTCGCCGGAGCAGATCTTCGGAATGTAGAGCTGTCGCTGAGCTTCGCTGCCGACTGCTTGAATGATTTCGCAGACCATGTTGTTCACCGAAAGGGTGACAGCGGTTGAGGCGCAGGCGCGGGCGACCTCGGTCAGGGCGACGGAGAAGGCGATCACGCCGGCTTCGGTGCCGCCGTACTCTTCGCTGACATTGAGGCCCATGAAGCCGAGCTCGGCGAGTTTTTTCAGGTTGGCGAAAAAAATCTTCTGGTCACCGCCGCGGTCGAGCTCGCCGGCAACCGGGGCCAGTTCCGCCGTCGCGAATTCACGGGCGGTATCCTGAATCAACTTTTGTTCTTCGGTCAGATCAAGGTTCATGCGAATCCCTTATTTACCCGTAAACTTTGCCGGGCGTTTTTCGAGAAATGCCTGCATCCCTTCCTTCTGGTCGGCGCTGGCGAAGCAGAGACCGAACAGTTCGGCTTCGTACTGGTTGGCCTTGTCGAGGTCCATCTCCAGGCCGTTGCGGATCGCCTCCTTGGCCAGTTTGACCGCCAGCGGACCCTTGCCAATGATCTTGGCGGCCATCGCTTTGGCGGTGTCGAGCAGCTCGGCTTGGGCGACGACCTTGTTGGCCAGGCCGATGCGGAGTGCCTCGGTGGCGTCGATCATGTCGCCGGTCAGCACCAGCTCCATCGCCAGCCCTTTGCCGACCAGCCGGGCCAGCCGCTGGGTGCCGCCGAAGCCGGGGATGACGCCAAGGTTGACCTCCGGTTGGCCGAAGCGGGCGTTACTTGAAGCGAGGCGGATGTCGCAGCCGAGCGCCAGCTCGCAGCCACCGCCGAGAGCGAAGCCGTTGACCGCGGCGATCACCGGCTTGGGGCAGGCCTCGATGCGGCGCATCACCTCGTGGCCGAGCTTGGCGAAGGCGCGGGCTTGCAGGGCGTTTAGGGGCTGCATGGCAGAGATGTCGGCACCGGCGACGAAGGCCTTTTCACCGCTGCCGATGAGGATGATCGCCTGCACCGCGTCGTTATCAGCGAAACCGACAAATGCGCACTCCAGCTCGCGCAGGGTCTGCTCGTTCAAGGCATTCAAGGCTTTCGGGCGGTTAATGGTGACGACCGCGGTACCATCGGCAATTTCGACCAGCAGGTTTTCAAAGTTCATTGTCTCTCTCCGTATTCACTGTGTAGGGGCGACCCGTGGGGCGCCCGATGGCGTGGCAGCAGATCGCCGCAAATATTCAGCTCGACATCAGCACCGGGACGGTCATCTGTTTAAGCAGGTCGCTGGCCAGCGGCGCCATCTGCCCGGCGACCATGCCGCCGCAGACCAGCAGGTCGATCCCCTCTTCTGCTGCGCGGTTGAGCAACGCATCGCCCAGCCCGATTCCGCTGATAAGGCGGCTTTCCAGCTTCGGCTTGACGTCGTGACGCGCCAGGTAGAGGGCCATCTTCTCGAGGGTGCGTTCATTTTCTTTGCGTTCGTCAGGCGAGGTCGAAAAGCTGACCAGGAAGACCTCTTCGGCCTGCTGCAGAATCGGCATGGCGTCGGAAATTGCCCGGGCCGAAGCGCGGCCGGCTTTCCAGGCAACCATCACCCGGTTGCCGATCGTTTTGAAGTTTCCGGCAAAGGGAACGGTAATCACCGGGTGCCCGGAAGAGAGGATCAGCCGTTGCGGCAGGTCGCGCGGTGGCGGCGGCTGTTTGCCCGCCTGGCCTATAAGGCAGAGGTCGGCGTAGGTCGCTTGATAGATAACTCGCGTAGTCAGGGGCAAGATCGCCTCGGTTTCGTCCGACTCTGCCCAAGCGAACTTCACCCCGGCCTGTTCGGCCTTCGCTGCGCAGTCTGCTTTGGCCGCCTGCCACTGTTCCTGTTCGCCGCCACGCGCAAAATAGGAAGAGGCGGTTGAATAATAGGCAGTCAGGCAGGATTGGTGTTTCTGCGCCAGTTGCAGCGCGAGGTCGTAGCGCAGCGGACTTTGCGGCGTGTCATCCAGATGGACGAGGATATTTTTCAGAACCATAGAACTCTCCTTCACGGCAACGGCGGATGCGGAGCCTCCAGGCGAGACGGCGGTGCCGCCCACAACCCTGGGCAGTTAGTCATAGCTGAAGAAACCCCGGCCGCTCTTCTTGCCGAGCCAGCCGGCCTTGACCATTTTCCGCAGCAGCGGACAGGGACGGTATTTGCTGTCGGCGAAGCCCTCGTAGAGGACCTCCATGATCGCCAGGCAGGTGTCCAGGCCGATGAAGTCGGCCAGGGTCAGCGGCCCCATCGGGTGGTTCATCCCCAGTTTCATCACCGTGTCGATCGCCTCCGGTTCGGCCACACCTTCGTAGACGCAGTAGATCGCCTCGTTGATCATCGGCATCAGCACCCGGTTGGAGATGAAGCCGGGGTAGTCGTTAACCTCGACCGGCGTCTTGCCCATCTGCTCGGCGAGCGCCTTGACCGTGGCGTAGGTGGCATCGCTGGTGGCGATGCCACGAATCACCTCGACCAGCTTCATCACCGGCACCGGGTTCATGAAGTGCATGCCGATCACCAGCTCCGGCCGGTTGGTGACCGCGGCAATCTCAGTAATCGGCAGGGAAGAGGTGTTGCTGGCGAGAATCACGCCCGGTGCGGCAACCTCGTCCAGGGTGCGGAAGATCTTCTCCTTGATCGCCATATTCTCGACCGCGGCCTCGACGATGAAGTCGACTCCGGCGGCATCTGCCAGGTCGGTCGACGGAATCAGGCGCGACATGACCGCGACTTTTTCCTCTTCGCTCATCCGCCCCTTCTCGATGTTCTTCACCAGCAGCTGGTCGATAAACGCCAGCCGCTGGTCGATGTAGGCCGGGTCGATGTCATTGAGCACCACCAGCAGGCCGGCCTGGGCCGCGACCTGGGCGATGCCGCCCCCCATCTGTCCCGCGCCGATGACCATGATTTTTTTGATCGCCATTTACGTCCTCCATGATTGGAATTGCAGGGGCGAGACCTGTCTCGCCTGCGGGCGCCATTTATCGCGCCCGTTACAGTCTTTCGAAGATTGCCGCGACCGCCTCGCCGCCGCCGATGCAGAGGGTCGCCAGGCCGTAGCGGCCGCCGGTTTCCTCCAGGCCGTTGAGCAGGGTGGCGACCAGGCGGCCGCCGCTGGCGCCGATCGGGTGACCGATGGCGACGGCGCCACCGTTGGCGTTGATCTTGTCGCGATCGAGCCCCAGGCCGTTGATCGCCATCAGCGCCACCGCCGAGAAGGCCTCGTTGATCTCGAACAGGTCGATCTGACCCAGCGACAGGCCGGCCTTGGCGCAGGCGCGCTCGATGGCGCCGACCGGCGCGACCGGGAACTGGTCGGGGTGCAGGCTGTTGGTGGCGTAGGCGATCATTTTCGCCTTCGGCTTCAGATTGTACTTGTCGCAAGCAGCCTGACTGGCGAGCAGGGTAAAAGCGGCGCCGTCGTTGATGGTCGAGGCGTTGCCGGCGGTCAGTGTGCCATCTTTTTTGAACACCGCGCGCAAAGTCGTGAACGTGTCGAAGTTAACCCTTGAAGGCTCTTCATCGATGTGAATGGTCATCTCTTTTTTGCGCTTTATTTTGGTGACCGGGACGATCTCTTTGGCATGAAAGCCCCTTTCCGCAGCCGCCTGGGCGCGTTTATAGGAACTCAACGCGTATTCATCCTGCGCCTCCCGGCTAAGCCCCTGCTGGGCGATTGCGTCTTCGGTGACTTCCCCCATGTGGCGACCGGTGTACGGGTCGAGCAGGCCATCATGGACCATCAGGTCGATTGCCTGACCATTGCCCATGCGCATGCCGTAGCGCGCCGCCGGCAGGGCATAGGGTGCCAGCGACATGTTTTCCATGCCGCCGGCGATGGAGAGCGCGTCGTCTCCCAGGCGGATGGCATCGGCGGCGAGCATGATCGCTTTCAGGCCGCTGCCGCAGACCTTGTTGATCGTCAGCGCCGGTACGCCGTCAGGGATTCCGGCCGCCCGCATCGCCTGGCGGGCCGGGGCCTGGCCGCAGCCGCCTGTGAGAACCTGGCCGGCGATGAACTGATCGAGGGCTGCCGGATCAAGCCACTGCCGTTCCAGCAGCGCCCTGGTCACGGTGGCCGCCAGTTGCGGGGCCGGGACGTCGGCAAGAGAACCGCCGAAGCTGCCGAAGGGGGTGCGCAGGGCGTCGATGATAAAGACCTCGTTCATTTCTCTGTCCTTTTATCTGGAAACGTGTTAACGCGAAAGCTTTTCGGTCAGAATCGGTACCAGCTGTTTCAGATCGGCGACCGCCAGGACATCGGCGACCTCGCCGATCGGCGCGTCCTTGTCAGTATTGATCGCCAGCACGAACTCCGACTTCTTCATTCCGGCCAGGTGCTGAATGGCGCCCGAGATGCCACAGGCGACATAGAGCTTCGGGCTGACCGTCTGACCGGTGGTGCCGACCTGGCGGCTGTGCTCGGTCCATTCGGCATCGACCACCGGGCGGCTGGCGCCGAACTCTCCGCCCAGGGCCTTGGCCAGCGCCTCGATCATCGCCAGGTTCTCCGGCTTGCCGATGCCGCGCCCGGCGCTGACGATGATCTCGGCTTTGGACAGGTCGACGGCCGTCGCTTCGGCCGCTTCGTAACCATGGAACTGGATGTCGCCGTTCGGCGCGGCGTCGAGTTTGACGACATTGGGGGTTCCGCTCGGCTCGGCGCTCGGGGTGAAGGCACCGGCCTGCAGGGTGACCACGCTGATCTCGGTGGTCGGCTTGATCGTGCGCCGCAGCTTGGCGTTGCAGGTGGGGACCACCAGCGCGCCGTCTTTGACCTCGACCACCTCGGAGATCTGCGCGGCGTTCAAGGCGACGGCCAGCCGCGGGGCGAGATCCCAGCCGTAGCTGGAGTGGGGCAGGACGATCAGCTGCGGCTGCTCTTTGGCCACTACCTCGAGGATCAGCTGCTTGTGCACGGCCGGGTTGAATTCGCCGGCCAGTGCTGCATCGGCGAGATACAGGGTGCCGCCATAGGCGGGCAGGGCGCTTTCACTGCCGACCAGCAGCATGGCGCTGTCGGCGTTCAGAGTTTGCGCGAAATGACTCAGCTCGGCGGCGCTGCCGAGCAGCTTGCCGTCACGGGATTCTGCAATCAGGAGGACTTTCATCATTTTCTCCTTTTAGGCCAGCACGGTGGTTTTTTCTTTAAGAATCTGCAGCAGCTGCTCGGCCAGTTCGGCCGGCTCCCCTTCGAGGATCAGCCCGCCACCCTTCTTCTCCGGCGGCGCCATGCTCAGCGTCTGCGTCCGTGAGTCTGCCGGACTCAGGTCGGCGGCGGGGATGCTGAGCAGCTCCTTTTTCTTCGCCTTCATGATGTTCGGCAGGGTCGGGTAGCGTGGCGTGTTCAAGCCCAGCTGGCAAGTGACCAGGGCCGGCGTCGCGCAACTGACTTTCCCTTTGGTGCCACCTTCGAGTTCGCGCTTGCCGTGGACGGTGCCGTTCTCAAACGCGAACTCAACCAGGGTTGTCAGGCAGGGCAGGCCGAGCAGTTCTGCGACCATCACGCCGACCTGCGCGCTGCCGCGGTCCTGCGACTGCAGACCGGTGAAGATCAGATCGAATCCCTTGTCTTTGGCAAAATTGGCGATCAGCGAAGCGATGGCGAAGGGGTCTTTACGGTGGCTGTCGTCATCGGCGATATGCACGCCGCGGTCGCAGCCCATCGCCAACGCCTTCTTCATCGTCTCCTTGACCCGCTCGCTGCCGATGCAGAGGACCGTCAGGTCACAATCGCCGAGCTGTTCCTTGAGCTGTACCGCCTGCTCGACGGCGTACTCGTCATATTCGTTCATCCGCCAGGCGAGATCGGCACTGTCGTACCAAAGGCCTTCGGAATTGACCTTGAACTTCGATTCCATGTCCGGAACCTGTTTGATGCAGACCAGTAGTTTCATCTGTTCCTCCCTTTGAGTCGACAAGCCGGGATCTTCGGCGGGCGGCTATTCTCTGAACCCTGTTTCATAGAGCAAGGAGGGTACCAAGTGTTTAGCCGCCTGTTTTCAGTGGTTTTAGCTAAATTTTCGCTGCTTTCGGTGGTAACTCCGGTGACAGCGTCTCCAGTCGTTTACAGCGGTGTTCGAAGACTGATTTTATGTTTGTTAACGTAAGCGTCAATATAAAATAGAACGCTATTCTGTCTTCCTCTGTTTCCCTGCCAGGCTGCTCCGATGCCACAAAATGCCCGAGCTGTCTGATTGATGCATCGCCACCTCTATCTTTCGAACAAACCCTGGCATAACATGTCCGCATACTGATCGGCGATATCCGCAATCGTCAGCGGGCCGTCAAAACTGAACCAGCTGGAGACTCCGGCACACATCTGGATCAGCGCCCTGGTGAACAGTTTGATGTCGGTTACGCGCCAGCTCTGCTGTTCCTTTCCGGCGCGGAAAATTCCCTCGATAATCTGTTGATAGCGGTCCCGTTTGGCGATGACTTTCAGATAGTTGTCCGGTTCGAGGTTGCGCAGCTCGTCATCGGTGATGTAGGTCTGGTCTGGGCCGGTGATATGGTATTCGATGTGGAAGTGGACCGCCCTGCGCAGCTTTTCCGCCGGGCAATCACTGCTTCTGATGGCTGCCGACAGGCTGTCGATCATGTCGGTCATGGTGTGGTCCATCAGCTGGAAGAGGATCTCCTGCTTGGAGGCAAAGTGGTGATAGATGCTGCCGCCCTGGATCCCCGAGCGCTTCGCCAGCTCGCGCAGATTCGTGGCCTGGTAGCCCTTTTCGCGGAACAGGTGCGCCGCCTCCTGCAGGATGATCTCCCGGCGTGAGTTGTTTTCTGCCATGCGTCGACTCCAGACAACCTAACGTTTGTTAGGTTATTGTAGCAGAAAACGTGTCTGATGCAATAGTCCTGATCCGGCCCTGGTTCAGGGGCTTGTCGAATAGGAGAAGCTTGTAACGGATCTTTTGCGGAGACAAAATTAAAGGACCAGCGATAAAATCGCCAACCCGTTGAAGCTCTGGTCGGAGCGAGAGGATTCGCCCACT
>CALZHR010000070.1 GCA_945787335.1 uncultured Desulfuromonadales bacterium | reverse complement strand
GGCTGCTCTACGTGCGCAAAAAGTTGCTCGACAAGCTGGAGCCGCCGCTGCTCAATCACCACGCCGCGACCCTGCTCTCCTCCAGCAGCTTCCGGCTGCGCAACGACGCCAGGCGCTTCGAGTGCTGGGAGCGCAGCTGCGCCGGCCAGCTCGGGCTGGGAACCGCCATCGATTACGCCCTCGACTGGGGGCTGGAGGCGATCGCTAAGCGGATCGACCTGCTGGCCAGCCGATTACGCAGCGAGCTGTCCCAAATCCGCGGGGTCAGGGTGATGGATCAGGGGCTTGTGAAATGTGGAATCGTCACCTTCATGACCGAGCAGCTAACCGCCAGCGAACTGCAGAAACGCCTGGCGGAAAAACGGATCAATATCTCGACCGTCCCCTTCTCGGCCAACCCCTTGAGCTGCGAACAGCGCCAGCTCCCCGAACTGGCCCGCGCTTCACTGCATTACTACAACAGCGATGAGGAGCTGGATTATTTCCTTGAAGTCCTGCCGCTGCTCCTCCAACACACCTGACAACTCGCAGAACCAGCTGACACAGCGATGGTATCTGTTCCATTGATCTTATCAGACACAGTCTAACGATCTTTCTATAACCCCTGCCTTCAGTGCCACCCCCTTATCACTCTTGAGCGAATAAATTCAACCTGCCTGATACAGACTTCCCACCCCTACGGCAAAAAGCACTGAAATAACAAAAAAACCCAGCCTGGCTGTCAACTATATGATCTTATTCCCGACCTGCGGCCTTGACTTAAAATTATAAATTAATTATTATCTTTCCTTAAGACAACAGCCTGCACCAAAAGACGCCAAAGGATTAGCTCGCAACCGCATGAAACACGACAAGATGATGCACGAGATGCCGCTGGACAGCATGCTGCAGGGGGTTTCCGGAAGCCTGTTTCAGTCCATGCTGGTTCTGCTCCTCGGCCTGACCCTGCTCTATATTCTGGGGGCGCTGCTGAGTTGGAACGCCCAACGCCAAAACCGTTATTTCCGCTTCAACCTGCTCGGCATTCGCTTCATCAAACGCCTGGTTCAGTGGCGCGGCTTCCAGTTCGCCCTGCAAGTCGGACCGGTCTTCCTGCTCTTCCTGATCATCGCCACCGGCCTGTTCGGGGTCCAGAGCGGCGGCCGCAACCTGGCCCCGGTGCTGACCTGGACCATCTGGTGGGCGCTGATCATCTTCGACATCGTGCTGCTCGGGCGCATGTGGTGCCTGGTCTGTCCCTGGTACGCCCTGTCGACCTGGTTGCGACGACTGACCTTCTGGCGCCGGCAGCAAGAACCTTTCAGCCTGAACCTGAAATGGCCGCGCTGGCTCAGCAATATCTACCTGGCAGTTTTCCTCTTCGTGCTGCTGACCTGGCTGGAGCTTGGATTCGATGTCACCGCAAACCCGCTGGCAACCGCCGTGCTGGCCCTGATCATGACCGCCCTGGTGCTGATGCCGGCGTTGGTTTTCGAAAAGATGTCCTTCTGTCGTTACGGCTGCATGATCGGGCGGATTTGCGGCCTCTATTCAATGTTTGCCCCGGTTGAGGTCCGGCCTCGGGAGACCGCGGTCTGTACTGCGTGCAAAACCCGGGACTGTCGCCTGGGGAATGAGCGGGGCTACCCCTGCCCCACCTCCCTGGATGTCGGCCGGATGCAGGAAAACACCTACTGCACCGTCTGCACCGAATGCGTCAAAAGCTGCCCGAGCGACAACGTGGCCTTCAACCTGCGAAGCTTCGGCGCTGACCTGCTCAAGCCGCTGCAGCCGAAACCTGATGAAGCCCTGATGGCCCTGGTGCTGTTGTCCCTGACCAGCTTCCATGGCCTGACCATGACGCCGGCCTGGTTCCGCATCACCGACGCCCTGCAACTGGCGCTGAAAACCGATTACCTGACCGCCTTTTCACTCGGGATGGCAGGCATCCTTTTGATTCCGACGATCTTTTTCGGGCTGTTCTCGATCCTGGCCGCGCGCTTGGTCGGCCAGCCGACCGGTTCGGACCTGGGGAACTCCACCCACCCCTTCTGGCATTATGCCTATGCCCTGATCCCGGTGGCGCTGTTCTATCACCTGGCGCATAACGCCCATCATTTGGCGATGGAGGGGGCGGCGATCATGCCGGTGCTCTCCGACCCCTTCGGCTGGGGCTGGGATCTGTTCGGCACCGCGTCCTGGGAAGTCGTTCCGCTGCTCTCTGAAATGACCATCAGCTGGGTGCAGCTGGCGTTATTGAGCGTTGGCCATTTTTACGGACTGCGGATCTGCCTCGGCATCTCCCGCAGGCGTCACGCGCGCAAGCCCCAGGCTTTCGGCGCGATGGCAATCTACTCTCTGGCGTTATGGGTTTTTACCCTCTGCAACCTCTGGCTGCTGACTCAACCGATGGTCATGCGCACCAGTATGTGAGCCATGGGCGGCAAGGTTCTTTTTGGCATACTGACCCTACTGCTGGTTCTGGCCGGCAGCGCCAGCGGGCATGGTTTGACAGCAGAGGAATCGAAAATCCTCGTGGTCACCGGCGACGAACGGTTCCGGATCAAACTGCTGCTGGAGCCGGCCAACATTGAGTTCGTGCGCCCCAACATCATCGAGGTCTCGATTCTCGACATGGTCGAGGCGCAGCATTTTTACGGCAAGGTTCAGGCCCGGCTCTTTCATGACGACAGGACGCAGCAGCCGGTGGCGCTGGCCAGCTCGTCGTTTGCCAAGGGGTGGTTTGTGACCCAGGCAGATTTCAAACGGGCGGGTCAATACCAACTGGTCATTGAACTGAGCAACAAGGATATTGAGCGCAGCTACAGCCTGACATTCACCATGGGGGATGACCGCAGCATGCCGCTGATGGTTGCCCTTGGCGCCGGCCTGGCATTCGCCATCTTGATCGGCGTGCTTGGCCGGATGATCAAAAAACAGCAAAGGGCGGTTCCCGCGACCTGACCGGGCTATTTCGGAGAACACCTCCCTGTCACCTAGAACCTCAAGAAAAGGATGGTAGAGATGAAGAAGATGACGATGATCGGTATGTTGATCGCGGTTCTGCTGAGCTGGACCGGCGTTGCGTTGGCGGACCAGGCGGCAGAGATGCAGGATGAACTGGCGATGCGGGCGAGCCTGGTGGAACGGTACCACAAGAAGGCCTCCAGATCGCTGGTGACCGCCGCTCAGGACGAGGTGTTCAAAAACTACTTCCTCACCACCGGCGCAGCCGAGAAAAAACCCCTCAAAGAGCAGATCGACCAGATTTCCCTGGCGGTCCAGGCCAAATACAAGGTCGACGAGATGTGCCTGATCGACGCCAAGGGGCAGGAAATCTCCCGGATCGTCTATCGTGAGGTGGCGCCCGACAAGGACCTCTCCAACGAGGAAGCGTCGGCGCCGTTCTTCAAGCCCTCATTTGAACAGGACGGCAAGCAGGTCCACGTCAGTGAAACCTACATGTCAGCCGACTCCCTGCGCTGGG
>CALZHR010000069.1 GCA_945787335.1 uncultured Desulfuromonadales bacterium | reverse complement strand
GGATAGGGGTTCTCGTTGGTGTTCAGCTTGATCCAACCCTCTTCCTGCGGCTGAAAACCGGGCACGTAGCCTGCCATCTCAGCAATATTTTTACGCAGTGGCAACATTTCAATATTCCTCTAAAATCTTGTATTCGGTAGTCCGGCGCGCCGGCACGAATCCGGCTCCGCGGGCCAGTTCGACAATTTCTTGATGAGACATGCGGAAGGAGACCCCGGCTGCGGCCACCACGTTCTCTTCCAACATGGTTCCGCCCAGATCGTTGGCCCCGAAGTAGAGCGCCACCTGGGCCATCCGCGCCCCTTGGGTCACCCAGCTGGCCTGAATATTATCGACATTGTCGAGCACGATCCGGGACAGGGCCAGCACCTTCAGATATTCAATACCACTCGCGGTTTCACCACCCAGCTCGGTATTGTCGGGCTGGAAAGTCCAGGGGATAAAGGCGGTAAAGCCGCTGGTCTTCTGCTGGATGTCACGGATCCGGAACAGGTGTTCGACAATATCCTCCGGCTTCTCCTTGCTGCCGAACATCATGGTCGCAGTAGTGCGCATCCCCAACCGGTGCGCCTCTTCCATCACCTGGGCCCACTGCCGCCAGCCGATCTTGTTCGGTGAAATTTCCTGCCGCACGTCATCGACCAGCACCTCGGCGCCGCCGCCCGGCACCGAGTCCAGCCCGGCCGCCTGCATCCGGCGCAGACACTCCGGCATCGTCAGGCCGGAAAGTTTGGCCACATGGATCACTTCCGCCGGCGACAGCGAATGGATCTGCACCTGCGGAAACCTCTCCTTCAATTGCTGGAACAGCTCTTCGAACCACTCGATCTTCAAGGACGGGTGCAGGCCGCCCTGCATCAGCAGCTGGGTACCGTCATGCTCGACCAGTTCCTCCACCTTGGCGAAGATCGTTTCGTAGTCGAGGGTATAAGCGTCGCTGTCACCGTCATTGCGGTAAAAAGCGCAGAACTTACATTTGGACTCACAGACGTTGCTGTAGTTAACGTTGCGGTCGATGACAAAGGTCACCCGGCCGTGCGGGTGCTTCTGTCGTCGAATGCCGTCAGCCAGCTTGCCGACATCGAGCAGATCGGCTTCTGTCAGCAGCAGTAAAGCCTGCGCGCGGTCGATGCCTTGGCCGTTGGCCAACTGTTGTTGGATCGTTTTGAGCATCGTTTCAGTAAACCTTCAGTTCGTTGTACAGAGTGTCCCGTTCCACCGGCTTGCGCCCAGCCTTGCGGATCAGCTCGATAATTCCATCTTTAGCCAGCGCCTGCGGCGAATCGGCGCCGGCGTCGTGACCGATCTTTTCTTCGACCACGGTGCCGTCCAGATCGTTGACCCCGAAACAGAGCGCAGTCTGGGCGATCTTCAAGCCGAGCATCACCCAGTAGGCTTTGACATGCTGGAAGTTGTCGAGATAGAGCCGGCTGATCGCCAGGGTCTTCAACGCGTCGACCCCACCGACCCCCTTGGCACCCGGCACCCGGGTGTTGTCCGGTTGGAACGCCAGCGGGATAAAGGTCTGGAATCCGCCGGTCTTATCCTGCAGTTCACGCAACAGGCGCAGGTGCTCAACCCGGTCGGCGTACTCTTCGAGATGCCCGAACAGCATGGTGGCGTTCGATCTGAGTCCCGCCTGATGCACCATTTCGGTCACTTCCAGCCAACGGGCGCCGCAGATCTTCTCCGGGCAGATCTTGTCCCGCACCTGTTGTCCGAGGATCTCCGCCCCGCCACCGGGCAGGGAGTCGAGCCCCGCAGCTTTCAGCTCTTCGATCACTTGCGGGATACTCAGTTCGGCCAGCTCGGCAAAGTAATCGATCTCCACGGCGGTAAAGGCCTTGATGTGCAGCTGCGCTGAAATGGCCTTGATGGCGCGCAGCATATCGAGATAAAACTCAAACGGCAAAACCGGGTGCAGCCCGCCGACAATATGTATCTCGGTCGCCCCGGAGTCCGCCGCTTGCTGGGCTTTCTCCTGGATGTCCCGCATTGCCAGCGTGTACACCCCGGTGTCCCCTTCTTCCCTGGAAAAGGCACAGAACTTACAGCGGTTGACACACAGATTGGTGTAATTGATATGCCGGTTGACGTTGAAGAAGACCCGGTCGCCATTCTTTTTGCGGTTGGCCAACGCCGCCAGTTCACCGATCGCCAGCAGGTCGTTCGATTCGAACAGGCTCAGCGCCTCGGCATCGGTAATGCGCGCACCCGATTCAACTTTCTCGCGCAGGCTGGTAAATAATTGCTTCATCATATCCGTCGTTATTTTTCAACTCCCCAGCGCGGGAACAATTGATGCTCAACGCCAAGGCTGTCAAGGGTTTTGCCTACGACAAAATCGACCAGATCTTCAACCGACTGCGGTTTTTGGTAAAAAGCAGGCATCGCAGGCAGCACCTGGGCTCCGGCCTTGGACAGCCGCAGCAGGTTCTCCAGATGAATCTGGTTGAAAGGGGTTTCGCGCGGGACCAGCAGCAACTTTTTCTGCTCTTTCAATGCCACATCGGCGACCCGCTCCAGCAGGTTGTCCGACAGCCCTGCGGCTATCCGTCCTGCGGTGCCCATCGAGCAGGGGCAGATGACCACCGCATCGGGGGCACTGGAGCCGCTGGCGACCGGCGCGAAAAAGTCGTTCAAGCCGTAATGCTGCAGCTCTGCGCCGGCTGCAAAATGTGACCGCAGCTGAGCCAGGCACTCTGCTGGCTTTTCCGCCAGCTGCAGGCCGGTCTCAAGGGCCAGCACCTGCCGCCCGGCATTAGTCAACAGCAGGCTGACCTGTTTGCCGCTGCGCAACAATTCCTCAACCAGGCGCAGGCCGTAAATCGATCCGGAGGCTCCGGTTATGCCGACAACGATCGTCTCCATCTGTTCAGGTTACCGCATCAACCAGGGTAAAGACAAAGATGGTCACGCTGATATAGCCATTCATGTTGAAAAACGCCGCATCCAGCTTCGACAGATCGCCAGGTTTGACCAGACTGTGTTCATAAAGCAGCATCCCGGCAACCACCGCGACACCGAGCAGGTAGATCACTCCAAGCCCGCTGCCCGGGTAGACCAGCAGCAGGAAAAACACCATCAGGAAGTGAAACAGTTCGGCGAGCCAGAAGGATTTTTTCACCCCCAGTTTTGACGGGATCGAATGCAGGCCACGCTCGACGTCGTAATCATAGTCCTGCAGAGCATAGAAGATGTCGAAGCCGGCCACCCAGAACAGCACCGCCAGCCCAAGGGCGAAAACCGACCAGCCGAGATCGCCGCGCAGGGCGATCCAGGCGCCGATCGGCGCGGCGGCCAGACAGATGCCGAGCACCAGGTGGGCATAATGGGTAAAGCGCTTGCAATAGGCGTACAGAACGAAGCAGCCGATGGCAATCGGTGTCAGATAGAAACAGAGCGGGTTAAGCATCCAGGCGGCAATCAGCAACACCGTCAGTGACACGGCGATAAAGCAGACCGCCTCGAAGATCGACACCTGCCCGGCCGGGATATGCCGCTCGGCCGTGCGCGGGTTTTCCGCGTCGATCTTGGCATCGATCAGGCGATTGAGCCCCATGGCACCACTGCGCGCGCCGACCATGGCGACACAGATCCAGACCACCTGGCCGAAGCTGGGCAGAGCCCCGCTGGCCAGAGAGGCCAGCACCACCCCCATCAGCGCGAAGGGGAAAGCAAAGATGGTGTGGGAGAACTTGATCATCTCCAACAGCG
>CALZHR010000068.1 GCA_945787335.1 uncultured Desulfuromonadales bacterium | reverse complement strand
GCGGTGTTTTCAGTGGGCAAAAGAGCTGCTGCTTTTTTCCTCGCCAGCCGGTTCGGGCAGATTGTGAATGCGGCGGAGCAGACTGTCGGTCCGGTCTGCCGATTCTTCATCCAGTTTCTCGTGCATCACCTTGGAGACAATGATGTTGATCAGAAAGGCCAGCGGACAGACAATCAGCGCACTTGAGGTTGCCGGCAGGAAGCCGCTCATGCCGAAGATCTCGATGTTTGCCGCCCAGCCGAACATTGCCAGCAGGGTCATGCCGAGCCCGAAGCACATGCCGGCCAACGCACCGTACTTGTTCGCTTTCGAGTACCAGATGCCGAGCACCACGACCGGAAAGATGGTGTTGCCGGCGATGGCGAAGGCCATGGCGACGATCTGCGCGATCAGGGCGAAGGGATGAAGGGCGAAGAGGATGACGACGAAACAGAGTCCCGCGGTGGAGAAGCGTCCGACCGCCAGGGCTTCCTGGTCGGTGCAGTCGGGGCGGAAGATGGTCGCGTAGAAATCGTGGGCGATCGCCGAGGCCCCGGCGACCAGCAATCCGGCCACGGTCGACAGGCCGGCAGCCAGGGCGCCGGAGGCCAGGTAGCCGATGAAGGCGGTCGGCAGCCCGGCGCGCTCCGGGGCCGAGAGGATGATCATGTCGGCGACTTCTTTGCCGCCGGTCGGGTTCCAGAACTTCCCCAGCGCCGCATAAACCGGCGAAGACCAGTAAAGCAGACCGATGAAGAATAATCCCCAGAGCACCGATTTGCGGGCGACATCCTCGTTTTTGACCGTATAGAAGCGGATCATGATATGCGGCAGGCCGGCGGTGCCGACCATCAGAGTGAAGACCAGGGCGACGAAGTGATAGAACCCCCCCTGTCCCCAGGGCAGGTAAGCTTTCTTGATCTCCGCGGTGGTCGCGCTGTCGAGCAGGCCGCCGGCTTCGGCCGAAACTTTTCCCTCCATCAGGTTGGCGATAATGCTGCCATATTCCAGCTGCGGCAGAAGGCCGGCGCCGCCGGCTTTTTTGATCAGGAACCAGAGCGGCAGCAAAAAGGCGGAGATCAGCACCACGTACTGGATCTGCTGGTTGCGGGTCACTCCGGCCATGCCGGAGATCAGCATATACAGGCAGACCACGCCGGCGGCAAAGAAGACGCTGGCGTTGTAATTCATGCCGAAGATCCAGCTGCAGATCAGCCCGATCCCCTTGAACTGGGCGGTCGAGTAGGTGATGGCGATGATCACGGTGACCGATGCGGCGATCAGGCGCACGCCATGACTGTTGAAGCGGTCACCGAGAAATTCGGGGATAGTGTATTTGCCGAAGCGGCGCAGCTGGGCGGCGATCAGGCAGAGCAGCAGCACGTAGCCGCCGGTCCAGCCGATGATGTAGCCGAGCCCGAACCAGCCCTTCAGGTAGAGCAGCCCGGCGACGCCCATGAAAGAAGCCGCCGACATCCAGTCAGAGGCGATCGCCGCGCCGTTGCCGAACTTGCCGATCCCCTGGCCGGCAACCCAGTAGCCGGAGGTGGTGGAGACCTTGGAGACGAAGCCGACGCCGATGTAGACCGCCAGCAGGGCGACCATGATGATGGCCGGAGCCAGCTTGAAGCCCTGTTCCAGTTGGAAGATCTCTTCACCCGCAGCAACTGCAGCTGTGGTCTGGGCCAGGCTGATCAAACAGCTCAGGGCGAGGGTCATGGATAATCGCGTCATTGAAGGGTTCCCTCCTTGTGGCCGAACTTACTTACCATGTAGATGGACAACCAGCTTGTCCCAAAGAAGACAGTAAAGCTTGCACAGCAGGATATAGCCCAGGGTGCAGCCTTGCGCCACCAACCAGTAGTGCAGGGGGAAGCCGAGAAAGCGGGTCTGGGTGAGGAACGACTCGCCGAGCCCGTTGGGATCACCCAGTCCGGCCAGCCAGATAAAAAATGGAATGCCGTAGCTGAGCAGGAACCAGCAGACGAGAATGGTTCGTGCGACCGTGATCTCCGCCTTCATGCTGTCGGTTGACGGAGCAAAGAAGTTGACGTAGACCCTCTGCTTGTCTGCCATGGCGTGCCTCCTGGGCAATGAGATGCAGCAGTTGGAGCCGGGGGGATGAGGCAACATATCCCGGTGCCGCGGATATTTCGCATGCTATGGGCTTGAGACTAATGAGCTGCCTTGGGGTTGTCAATGAGAATGATGGCAGGACAGGTTTTCTGACCTGCCTCTAAAAAATAGCAGCGATATAGACATATTTCCAGCCGGTCACGCATTCGTCGTCATGGGTCCGATTGGTTTTTCAGGCAGGACCAGGCATGCCTCGGAAATCCTCAAAATTGCCGGTTGGACAGAGTTGTGCCAGTTTGGCGACGATCGGCCGGTCGGCCGGCAGGATCGGCATTTGATGCAGCTCCGATGTCTGCAGCCAGCGGTGGTCGGCGACCTCCAGGTGTTCGATGCTGCCGTTTTCCCAGCGACAGTGATAGGCCATGATCAGTACGGCCCCCCAGTCGTAGTGGTGATAAACCGTCTGCAGGATCGGACCGACGCTGATCTCGATCGCCAGCTCCTCGCGCAGTTCCCGTCGCAGGCTCTGGTGCGGCGATTCGCCAGAGTCCAGCTTGCCGCCGGGGAACTCCCAGAAACCGCCGTGCGGTTTGTCCACCGGCCGCTGGGTCAGCAGGACCTTGCCGGCGTGGCAGATGATCGCCGCACCGACCGCGAGCGGCAGGGGGCGGGAAATCTCGGTTGCTGGCGTCTGGGGCATGGCCTCGCTCGTGTTCTATCGAAATGGCCGCCTTTGCCGGGCGTCCGGGGCTGGCGGTCTTTTTGGTTGGCGCTGCGGCGGCTCTATGTTAGAAACATGCTCCGTTCAAACTGTTGCCGGAAGGCGGCAGCATCACATACGGACGCTCAGGAGTTTGCACATGTTTCAGTTGTCTGACAAGGGGCGCGGCATCCGGCAGATGTTTGATGACATCGCCGACCGCTACGATCTGCTCAACCGCCTGCTTTCCCTCGGCATCGATCGCCGCTGGCGCCGGTTCGCCGTCAGCCAGCTGAGCATCCCGGCCGGCGGGCGGGTGCTCGATATCGCCACCGGCACCTGCGACGTGGCCCTGGAGGTGGCACAGAACACCGACCCGTCGGTCACGATTGTCGGCGAAGATTTCACCCAGGGCATGCTGGTCAAAGGGCAGCAGAAACTCAAGCAGTCGCCGCACGGTGAACGGATCCTGCTGGTCAACGCCCCCTGCGAAGCGATCCCACATCCCGACTCCTGCTTCGATGCCATCACCATCGCCTTCGGCATCCGCAACGTCGTCGACCGGCCAGCCGGTCTGCGCGAAATGCACCGCGTGCTCAAGCCGGGCGGGCGGGCGGTCATTCTGGAATTCTCCAATCCACGCAGCGAACTGTTCCGCAAGCTCTATTATTTCTACTTCCAGAAAGTGCTGCCGACCATCGGCGGTTTTCTGTCCAAGCGCAGCGCCTACCAGTACCTGCCCGATTCGGTCCTGGAATTCCCCAGCCAAAAGGAGTTCTCGCGGATGATGGGCGAGGCCGGCTTCAGCCGTCTACAGCACTGCGACCTGACCTTCGGGATTTCAACCGTCTATGTCGGAGACAAGCTGCCCGGCTAAGGCTCCGCCGGAGCGACTGCCGGCGGCTCGGCAACCTTTTTTTCAGGCTCTTTCTGCAGCAGGCCGCCCAGATCCTTGACCAGTTTGCCCGGCAGACCAAAGGTCCGTT
>CALZHR010000067.1 GCA_945787335.1 uncultured Desulfuromonadales bacterium | reverse complement strand
GCTTATGAGGGGATCGACGTTGGCGAACGCTTTCAGGTCAAGCGTATCACCGTGAAGCCCGGCGGTCGCCTGTCTCTGCAGAAGCATCATCACCGGGCAGAACATTGGACCGTGGTCAAGGGGACCGCGCAGGTGACCTGCGGTGAGCAGACCTTTTTACTCGGGGAGAACCAGTCGACCTATATCCCGCTTGGCGAAACCCATCGGCTGGAAAACCCCGGCCAGATTCCGGTCGAGCTGATCGAAGTCCAATCCGGCAGCTATCTCGGGGAAGATGATATCGTGCGGCTGGAAGATGTTTACGGGCGCAATGAAAACGACAAGGTATGAGTATGCAGATCGACTGTTTCAAAGCCTATGATATCCGCGGGCGGCTGCCGGATGAACTGAACGAGGAAATCGCCTGGCGCATCGGCCGGGCCTATGCCGATTTCCTGCAGCCCCGCCAGGTGATTGTCGGCCGGGACATCCGCCTGTCGAGCCAGTCGCTGGTGGAGGCCCTGTCGCGAGGGCTGTGTGAAGCGGGAGCCGATGTTGTGGATATCGGCCTCTGTGGCACCGAAGAGGTCTACCACGCCACCTTCAGCCAGCAGGCGGATGGCGGCATCATGGTGACGGCCAGCCATAACCCCCGCGATTACAACGGGATGAAATTGGTCCGGGCCGGTTCCCGGCCGATCAGCGGCGACTCGGGCCTGACGACAATCAGGGAACTGGCGGAGTCGGGACATTTCAAAAACGATACAGCGCCGGGAAGTATCACCTCGGTCGACCTGAAAGCCGATTATGTCGAGCACCTGCTGGGCTATATCGATGTCGCGGCCCTTAAACCGCTGAAGATTGTCGTCAATGCCGGCAATGGCTGTGCCGGTCCAATCATCGACTTGTTGGCGGAGAGGCTGCCGTTCAACTTCATCAAGGTCTGCCATGAACCGGACGGGACTTTCCCAAATGGAATTCCCAACCCCCTTTTACCGGAGAATCGGAGCATCACCCGCGACGCGGTCATCGATCAGCAGGCCGATCTTGGGATTGCCTGGGATGGAGATTTTGACCGTTGTTTCCTGTTTGATGAAAACGGCGATTTTATCGAAGGCTACTACATTGTCGGCCTGCTCAGCGAGGTGCTGCTGAAGCGTCATCCGGGCAGCAAGATCATTCATGACCCCCGCTTGACCTGGAATACCATCGATGTCGTCAACACCGCAGGCGGACAGCCTGTGATGAGCAAAACCGGACACGCCTTTATCAAGGAACGGATGCGGGCCGAAGATGCCATCTACG
Organism: uncultured Desulfuromonadales bacterium; assembly: GCA_945787335.1. Taxonomy (GTDB): domain Bacteria; phylum Desulfobacterota; class Desulfuromonadia; order Desulfuromonadales; family Geopsychrobacteraceae; genus Malonomonas. The sequence goes on along the minus strand of CALZHR010000067.1, from coordinate 14,214 downwards.
GCGGCGAAATGAGCGCCCATCACTATTTCCGCGACTTCGCCTATTGCGACAGCGGGATGATCCCCTGGCTGTTGGCCGCGCAATTGCTCTGCCTGACCGGCAGGCCCCTTTCGAGCCTGGTGGCCGACCGGATCCAGAAATTTCCGGCGAGTGGAGAAATCAACCGCAAAGTTGAAGATCCGCAAATGACCCTCAAGGGCCTGGAAGATAAATATGCCGGTTCTGCTCTTTCGAAGGACTACACAGACGGGCTTTCACTGGAATTTGCCGACTGGCGTTTTAATCTGCGCATGTCGAACACCGAGCCGGTGATCCGACTGAATGTCGAATCGCGAGGCAATCAGGAGCTGATGCTGGAGAAGACCGCCGAACTGTTGGCGCAGATTGGTGGTCAGGCTTAAGCTCGAACCTGATCAAAACCGGAAGAAAGCTGGGGCGTTTCACAGCTGCTGAAACGCCCCAGCTGCTTGTTCAGCTTTCGAACCTGGCGATCCGCAGGAAATCCTCCGCCTTCAGGCTCGCGCCGCCGACCAGGGCGCCGTCGATGTCGTCCATCGCCATCAGGCCGTAGATGTTGTTCGGCTTGACGCTGCCGCCGTCGAGCATGCGGGTGGCAGCTGCGACCTCCGGGGTGAACAGCCCCTGCAGAAGGCCGCGGATGAAGGAGTGAGCTTCCTGGGCCTGTTCATCGGTTGCGGTCTTGCCGGTGCCGATCGCCCAGACCGGCTCGTAGGCGATGACCACCTCGGCCATGTGGGTGGCCGAGAGGTTCGCCAGCCCCCCCTTGATTTGCGCTGTCAGAACTTCGAGCATCTGGTCGGATTCACGTTCCTGCAGGGTTTCGCCGATACAGAGGATCGGCTTCAACCCGGTTTCGAGGGCCTTGATCAGCTTCCGGTTGATGAAGTGATCGCTCTCTTCCAACAATTGGCGCCGTTCCGAATGGCCGATGATGACATACGCGCAACCGGCGTCTTTGAGCAGCAGGGGGGAGACCTCGCCGGTGAAGGCGCCGGTCTCTTCCGGGTAGCAGTTCTGGGCGGCCAGCTTGACCGGGGTGCCGGCCAGGGCCTCGGCGACGGTCGCCAGGGCGGTATAGACCGGGGCAACGACGACATCGGCCGCAGCGAAATTCCGCAGACAACTGGCCAGGTCGGTCGCCAGGGCGCGGGATTCACTTAAGGTTTTGTGCAGCTTCCAATTGCCGGCAATCAATGGTTTACGCATGGTTCCCTCCAATTTATTTGTCAGTCAGGGCGACGACACCGGGCAGGGCTTTGCCCTCAAGAAACTCCAGGGAGGCGCCGCCACCGGTGGAGATGTGGGTCATCTTGCTCTGCAGGTTTGATTTGTTGACCGCGGCCACCGAGTCGCCGCCGCCGATGATCGACAGGCCGTCCGCAGCGGCCAGGGTTTCGGCGATGGCGAAGGTCCCCTTGGCGAAGGCGTCGAACTCGAAGACTCCCATCGGACCGTTCCAGACCACGGTTTTAGCTTCGGCCACCTTGGCGGCGTAGGCCTTGATCGTCTTCGGGCCGATGTCGAGGCCCATTTTGTCGGCGGGGAAATCATCGTTGCCGCAGATTTCCGTCGGGCTGTCAGCGGCGAAGGCTGCTGCCGCGACATGGTCGACCGGCAGCATGAAGTTGACGCCGGCTTGCTCGGCCTTTTTTAAGAGGTCCTTGGCCAGCTCCAGGCGGTCGGCTTCAACCAGCGATTTGCCGATTTCATAGCCCTGCGCCTTGAGGAAGGTGTAGGCCATGCCGCCACCGATCAAAATGGTGTCGACCTTGTCGAGCAGGTTTTCGATGACGGTGATTTTGTCGCTGACCTTGGCGCCGCCGAGAATTGCCACGAAGGGGCGCTCCGGGTTGGCCAGCGCGCCGCCCAGGTACTTCAGTTCCTTTTCCATCAGGTAACCGGAGACCGCCGGTGAGAGCAGCCTGGCAACACCCTCGGTCGAGGCGTGGGCACGGTGGGCGGTGCCGAATGCGTCGTTGACATAGACCTCGGCGAGCGAGGCCAGCTTGGCGGCAAATTCAGGATCGTTGTCGGTCTCGCCTTGGTGGAAGCGGACATTCTCCAACAGCATGACGCTCCCTTCGGTGAGCTGCTTGGCGCGCAGCTGGATGTTTTCACCAACACAATCCGGGGCCATGATCACCTGTTTGCCGAGCAGGTTGCTCAGGTGGGTGGCCACCGGGCAGAGGCTGTAAGCCGGATCGGGAGCGCCTTTCGGTCGACCGAGGTGCGAGGCCAGGATCAGCCGGGCGCCATGACTCATCAGGTAGCGGATGGTCGGCAGGGCGGCAAGGATTCGCGTATCATCGGCAATTTCGCCGTTGTCGTTGATCGGGACATTGAAATCGACCCGGCAGAAAACCCGCTTGCCTTTGACGTCGATATCTTCGATCGAAAGCTTGTCGAACATGCATCCTCCAATAAAAAGTGCAGCGCCGATTCAATTGAACCGGCGCTGCAGTTAATATTTATTACAGAATTACTTGTTGCCGATGAATTTCACCAGGTCGAAGACCCGGTTGGAATATCCCCATTCGTTGTCGTACCAGGCGAGCACCTTGACCATCGTGCCGCCGATGACGTTGGTGGTCAAGGCGTCAAAGCTGGATGAGGCCGAAGAGCCATTGAAATCCTTCGAGACCAGCGGCAGGTCACAGTAATCGAGAATCCCTTTCAATTCCCCGGCTGCTGCCTTTTTCATCGCCGCGTTGACCGCCTCGATGCTGGCCTGCTGCTCGGTTTCGACCACCAGGTCGACCAGGGAGACGTTCGGGGTGGGAACCCGCACCGCCATGCCGTCCAGCTTGCCTTTGAGCTCCGGCAGCACCAGTGAGACCGCTTTGGCGGCGCCTGTGGTGGTCGGGATCATCGACATGGCCGCGGCCCGGGCACGGCGCAAATCTTTGTGCGGCAGGTCGAGGATCTTCTGGTCGTTGGTGTAGGCGTGCACGGTGGTCATCATGCCGCGGACGATGCCGAAATTCTGCATCAGCACCTTGGCGACGGGGGCCAGGCAGTTGGTGGTGCATGAGGCGTTGGAGATGATCTGATGGCTGGCCGGGTCGAAGCCCTGTTCGTTGATCCCCATGCAGATGGTGGTGTCGGAGTTCTTGCCCGGGGCACTGATGACCACTCGCTTGGCGCCGGCCTCCAGGTGCATGGCCGCTTTGTCGCGATCGGTGAACAGGCCGGTCGCTTCGATGACGATTTCGACCCCAAGCTCTTTCCAGGGAAGTTCTGTCGGATTTCTCTGCGAGAGGATTTTGATCGACTTGCCATTAACGACCAGGTTGTCGCCGTCAACGGACACGTCGCCGGAAAAGGTGCCGTGGACCGAATCGTATTTGAAGAGATGGGCCAAGGTCGCAGCATCCGTCAAATCATTGATCGCCACAACGTCGAGTGCGCTCGAATTGCTGGCGATGCGCATTACATTTCGGCCGATACGGCCAAAGCCATTAATTGCAACCTTCACGGACATGTGTAACCTCCCTTTTTTGTTAGCTGTCCAGGATTACGGATTTCGTCTTGGAAATGCACACCAGGTATGCGGAAATTCGGCTTAATTACCAGGCCATAAGAATACATAAAATTTTCTCATTTGCAAATCACTTTCCGGGAAAAAAAACCTTAAAAATCACAACCGTTTTTCTCCTTGCAGGCAATCTAATTTTCCGGTATAAGGGCAACGCCCACGGGGGATGAAAGGATCGTCAACGTGCGTGTTTGCTTGCTGGCCAGTGGCAGCCGCGGAAACAGTGCTCTGATCGAGGCCGATGGTTGCCGACTGCTGGTGGATGCCGGACTTTCCGGACGTGAAACCGAAAAGCGACTGGCAACGCTTGGGTTGACCGGCGAAGATCTGCACGGAATTCTCGTCAGTCACGAACATCATGATCATGTCGGAGGCATCGGACCTCTGGCGCGTCGTTACAAGCTACCCGTTCATATCGACCGACAAACTCATGCCGCCTTGACGAAACTCGGCAAGATCGAGCAGTTGCGATTTTTTTCCGCCGGGGAGCAGTTTGTCTGTCGTGATCTGAGCATCCAGACCTTCTCCACCACCCACGACGCGGTCAACCCGGTTGGATTTGTCATCGAGTCGCGGGAAGGGAAGGTCGGCTTTGCCACCGACCTCGGCATGCCGACGCGGCTGGTCGCCGAACACCTGAAACAGTGTCGGGTGCTGATCGTCGAAGCAAATCACGATGAACAGATGCTCTGGGACGGCCCTTATCCCTGGCCGCTCAAACAGCGTATCCGTGGGCGGCACGGCCATCTTTCCAATAGTGAAACCGAGCGTCTGCTGCAGGATGTCGCCTGGCCGGGGCTGGAAGCGTTGTTTCTCGCCCACTTGAGTGAAGAGAACAACTGTCCGGAGCTGGTCGCTGAGCTGTTTCGTCGCGCATTAAACGGTTCGGGGCGAGACCTGCAGATCATTATCGGCCACCAGCATCAGCCGAGTACCTGTTATTTCGGGTCTCATGATATAGTCGATAATTCTACCGATTGTTAACTGTGGAGCAGGAAGGTCGATTTCCTGCTCTGCTTGTATACAGCGCAACGATACGCCTCAGCACCCCCCGGAGTAATTGAATGGCCTGGAGAATCGTCGTAGGACTGAAAGATGGAGTAAAGGATGCACGTGGTGAGCGGGTTCGTCGCGAGATCCTGGAGCATCTCGGTTATCAGCTGAAGTCGGTGCGCACTCTGGATGTTTACACCGTCGATGCCGCACTGAGCGACAACGAAATCGAGCAGGCGGCCAGGGGCCCGTTTTCCGACCCGGTGATTCAGGATGTCGCCATCAACCGGCCGCTGGCCAGCGGCTTCGACATGCTGATCGAGGTCGGTTTCCGCCCCGGGGTCACCGACAATCCCGGCCGGACCGCCAAGGAAGCGATCCAGTACCTGACCGGCCGTCCCTTCACCGCCGGCGAAGGGGTTTACACTTCGACCCAATATCTGTTCAGCGGCCTGACAGATAAGGCGGTCGCGGAGAAGATCGCCAAGGATTTCCTCGCCAACGGCCTGATTCAACGCTGGACCATTCTCGCGGCCGACGATCTCGACCCGCAGACCGGTGTTCCGGTCAGTGTCCCGAAAGTGATCAGCGACAGTCTCCCGCAAGTGCAGAGCGTCGATTTGAAGGTTTCCGACGAACAACTGCTCGAGATCAGCCGCCAGGGGATGCTGGCATTGAGCCTGGAAGAGATGCTGAAGATCCAGCAGCATATCGCCGATCCCCAGGTGGTGGCTGAACGGCAGAAGGTCGGACTTGGTGCCGAGTTGACCGACGTCGAGCTTGAAGCCCTGGCGCAGACCTGGAGCGAGCACTGCAAGCATAAGATTTTTGCCGCGAAGATCGAGTACGAGGACGAAAACGGCAACAAAGAGACCATCGATTCGCTGTTCAAGACCTACATCGTCGGCGCGACCCGCGACATCCGCAAGGCGATGGGCGAGAACGACTACTGTTTGTCAGTCTTCAAGGATAACGCCGGGGTCATCGAGTTCACCGACGACTGGAGCATCGTCTTCAAGGTCGAAACCCACAACTCCCCATCCGCTCTCGATCCCTACGGTGGCGCGCTGACCGGCATCGTCGGCGTCAACCGCGACGGCGTCGGCACCGGCATGGGGGCGCGGCTGATTTTCAACACCGACGTCGTTTGCTTCGCCTCGCCCTTCCTGGAACAAGAACTGCCGCCGCGTCTGCTGCACCCGCGGCGGATCTTCGAAGGGGTGGTCGAAGGGGTCGAGCACGGTGGCAACAAGAGCGGCATCCCGACGGTGAACGGCTCGATCGTGTTCGATGAGCGCTTCGCTGGTAAGCCGCTGGTTTATTGCGGCACCGCCTCGATCATGCCGCGCATGCTCAACGGCAAGCCCTGCCACGAAAAGCAGGTCCAGGTCGGCGATCATATCGTCATGACCGGCGGACGGATCGGCAAGGACGGTATCCACGGCGCGACCTTCTCCTCCGAAGAGCTGCACGAGGGCTCGCCGGTGACCGCGGTGCAGATCGGCGATCCGATCACCCAGCGCAAGATGTTCGACTTCCTGACCATCGCCCGCGACCGCGGCCTCTATAACTCCTTCACTGACAACGGCGCCGGCGGCCTGTCTTCCTCGGTCGGTGAGATGGCCGAAGACACCGGCGGCTTCGAGATGCATCTCGACCGCGCCCCGCTCAAGTACCCCGGTCTGCAGCCCTGGGAGATTCTGATCTCCGAAGCCCAGGAGCGGATGACCCTGGCGGTGCCGCCGGCAAAGCTCGAAGAATTCGTCACCCTGGCGAATGAGATGGACGTCGAAGCGACCGACCTCGGCATGTTCACCGACAGCGGCTACTTTCACTGCCTCTACGAGGGGAAGACCGTCTCCTACCTGGCGATGGAATTCCTTCACGAGGGGGTGCCGCAGATGGTCATCCCGGCCAAGTGGCAGCCGCAGGTGCTCAGTGAGCCGGAGTTCGGTCAGCCGCAGGATCTCAATGGCGAATTGAAAAAACTGCTTGGCCGGCTGAATATCTGTTCCAAGGAATCGGTGGTGCGCCGCTACGATCACGAAGTGCAGGCCGGCACCGTCATCAAGCCGCTGGTCGGTGTGGCCAACGACGGCCCGTCCGACGCCGCGGTCTTTCGCCCGCTGCTCGACTCCTTCGAGGGTGTCGTGGTTTCCCACGGAATCTGCCCGAGTTACAGCGATATCGATACCTACCATATGATGGCCAGCGCCATCGACGAGGGGCTGCGCAACTACATTGCAGTCGGCGGCGACATCGAACATGTGGCCGGGCTGGACAACTTCTGCTGGTGCGACCCGGTCAAGAGCGAGAAGACCCCCGACGGCGAGTACAAGGCCGCCCAGCTGGTGCGGGCCAACAAGGCGCTCTACGATTACTGCGTCGCCTTCGGCGTGCCGCTGATCTCCGGCAAGGACTCGATGAAGAACGATTACCAGATCGGCGACACCAAGATTTCGATCCCGCCGACGGTGCTCTTTTCGGTGATCGGAAAAATCGCTGATGCGCGCAAGGCAGTGTCGATGGATGTCAAGCGCCCCGGCGATCTGGTCTATCTGCTCGGCGACACCTTCGATGAGCTGGGTGGCTCCGAATACTACGCCGAGCACGGCGAACTCGGCAGCCAGGTGCCGAAGGTCGACGCAGACTCGGCGCTAAAACGCTACCGGGCCCTGAACCAGGCACAGCGGCAGGGGCTGGTGGCCTCCTGTCACGACCTGTCGGACGGTGGCCTGGCGGTCGCCCTGGCCGAGAAGGCCTTTGCCGGCGGCTACGGCATCCAGGCCGATCTGCGCAAAGTTGCCGCCCCGGCGGATTTGCGGGAGGACAAACTGCTCTTCTCCGAATCGCAGAGCCGCCTGCTGGTGACGATCAAGCCGGGCAGCCAGGAGGCCTTCGAAGCGCTCTTCGCCGGGCAGAGCTGCAGCCTGATCGGCGAGGTTAGGGAGCAGCCGGAGCTGCTGGTGACCGGCCTGCAGGGGCAGGCGCTGATCAACGCCCCGATCGAACAATTGAAAGCGGCGTGGCAAGCGCCATTGCGGGAGATGTAAGATGAGCAAGACTGTCAAGGCGATTGTCATTGCCGGCAACGGCACCAACTGCGAGCGCGAGGTCGCCCACGCCTGCAAACAGGCCGGGGCGGAGGTTGCCGATATCGTCCATGTCGCCGAACTGCTGGCCGGTCGGGTCAAGCTGAAGGATTATCACTTTCTCAACCTGGCCGGCGGTTTTCTCGACGGCGACGACCTCGGCAGTGCCAAAGCCGGGGCCAACCGCCTGCTGCACGCCCGGGTCGCCGGCAGCGAGCAGTCGGTCGCCGACCAGCTCAAGCAGTTCGTCGCCGACGGCAAGCTGGTGATGGGGGTCTGCAACGGTTTCCAGCTGATGGTCAAGATGGGCCTGCTCCCATCGCTCGACGGCAGTTTTACACAGACCTGCACTCTGACCCATAATGATGGTGGACGCTTCGAGGACCGCTGGAGCTACCTGAGGGTTGATCCGGATTCTCCCTGCGTCTTCACCCGGGGGATCGAAGGTCTTTATCTGCCGGTCCGACATGGTGAAGGCAAGTTCGTCACCGATTCCGCCGCCACCCTGCAGCAACTGGAAGAGCGGCACTTGAGCGTGTTGAAATATGCCGCCGCTGACATGAGTCCGACCATGGAGTATCCGGCGAACCCGAACGGCAGCCAGGCGGCGATTGCCGGCATCTGCGATCCGTCGGGCCGGTTGTTCGGGCTGATGCCCCACCCGGAGGCCTATGTTCATTACACCCATCACCCGCGCTGGACCAGGGAAGAGCTGCCGGAAGAGGGGATGGGGCTGTGGTTATACCAGAACGCGATCCGCTTTATTCGCGAAGAGCTGCTTTGATCAGCGGCACTGTTTGAGGAGTCACGCTAACTGATGTTTGACAAACTGCATGAAGAATGTGGCGTTTTCGGAATCTTCGGTCACCCGGAAGCGGCCAACCTGACGTACCTCGGTCTCTATGCTCTCCAGCATCGCGGCCAGGAAAGCTGCGGCATCGTCGCCTCAGACGGGCTTAAGTTGAACGCCCACCTGGGAATGGGACTGGTCGCGGATGTCTTCAAGAAGGACGATATCTTCGATCGTTTGCCGGGTAAATCGTCCATCGGCCACGTGCGCTATTCCACCGCCGGCGGCAATGATTTCAAGAACTGCCAGCCGATCATGGTCGATTATTCACGCGGCAGCATCGCGGTCGCCCATAACGGCAACCTGGTCAACGCCCAGGAGCTGCGTAACCGGCTTGAGCAGAGCGGTTCCATCTTCTCCACCACCGCCGATACCGAAACGATCATCCACCTGATCGCGCGAGCACAGACCGATTCGCTGGTCGATCGGATCTGCGAGGCGCTGCATAATGTCAAAGGCGCCTACAGTCTGGTGTTCCTGACCGAAACCCGGATGGTGGCGGTCCGTGATCCGAATGGCTTCCGCCCTTTAAGCCTGGGCAAGCTTGACGGCGCGTTCGTCGTCGCCTCCGAATCCTGCGCCTTCGATCTGATCGAAGCGGAATATATTCGCGAGCTGGAACCGGGCGAGATGATCGTGATTGACAAGTCCGGCATGAAAAGCTTCTTTCCGTTCAAGGAGACCAGGAACACCCCCTGTATCTTCGAATACATCTACTTCGCCCGCCCCGACAGCCGGATTTTCGACCGCATGGTCTATCCGGTGCGCAAAGAGTTCGGCCGTCAGCTGGCCCGCGAATATCCTGTCGACGCCGATCTGGTGATGGCGGTTCCCGATTCCGGGGTGCCGGCGGCGATGGGCTATGCCGAAGAGGCAGGGCTGCCTTTGGAGCTGGGATTGATCCGCAACCATTATGTCGGTCGAACCTTTATCGAGCCGCAGCAGTCGATCCGCCACTTCGGGGTCAAGCTGAAGCTGAACCCGGTGCGTGAAGTCATCGAAGGGAAGCGGGTGGTCGTGGTCGATGATTCGATCGTGCGCGGGACCACCTCGCGGAAGATCGTCAAGATGATCCGCAACGCCGGCGCTAAAGAAGTGCATGTGCGGATCTCCAGTCCGCCGACCAGCTATCCCTGTTTCTACGGGATCGACACTCCGTCGCGCAAAGAGTTGATCTCCGCGTCGCACACCATTGATGAGATCTCCCGTTACATCACCTCCGACAGTCTTGGTTACCTGTCGCTCAAAGGGCTGCACGACGCGCTGCAGAAGTTCGGCGACCTGAAGCTGGGCTTCTGCGACGCTTGCTTCAGCGGCGAGTATCCCGTCAAGTTTCCGCGCATGAAGGATGATGATCAGCTCGGTCTTTTTTAGCTAAAACAGTGAGTTGCTGATTTTATTTAAAGTAAATTCAAGGAGAGAGAGATGAGCGTTAAGCCGGAACTGAAAGCGATTATCCGCGAGATGTCCTACGAAGAGCGAGAGGTCACCCTCGCCTCGGGACGCAAGAGCAATTTCTACTTCGACGGCAAGCAGACCACCCTGCACGCCAAGGGCGGCCTGCTGGTCGGCAAGGCATTCTGGGACGAGGTCAAGCAGTTCGAAGGGCCGATTCATGGGGTCGGCGGCTTGACTCTCGGGGCCGACCCGATCGCCACCGCCACCTCCATCGCCGCACAGCTCGATGGCGCCGAGGTGCACGCATTTATCATCCGCAAGGAGCCGAAAGGGCACGGCACCGGTCAGTGGCTGGAAGGGCGCAAGAACCTGCCGCCCGGCTCGCGGGTGGTGATCGTCGAAGATGTCACCACCACCGGCGGCTCGTCGCTGAAGGCGGTCGAGCGGGCCAAGGAAGAAGGGCTCGAGGTGCTCGGCATCGTCACCCTGGTCGACCGGGAAGAGGGCGCCCGCGAGGCGATCGAAGGGGCCGGGCAGAAGCTGCGGGCGGTGTTTACCAAGTCGGAAGTCGTCAGTTAAGGAAATTTCAGGGGCGAGATATATCTCGCCCGATTCCTTAGGGATAAGCGGGCGCCATGTATGGCGCCCCTACGGTAGATGAAAACAGGGCGCTGGTTAAATGATCAGCGCCCTGTTTCTTTACTCGTCTTCACTCGGGATCCGGTAGACGTCGAGGACACCCGACAGTTTCTTAATGTACTGGCAATTCAGAGAGTAGGTCTTGCCGACCACGCCGATGATTTTGCGATCGGCGCCGGTCGACTGGTGAAAGTCGAAATCGCGCTCGACCAGAAACTGTTTAACAGCCTCCAAGTCCGCGTCGGTGGCCGATTTTTTCATAATGACCAGCATCGCTTAATCCCCTTTCGACCGGATCCGCTCAAGGCTGCGGCTTTCATCGATGACCCGCTCGAAGAGCCGCACGATCGCGCTGTCGTCCAGCGGGCCCGGATTGGCCCGGGTCATCCGTTCGAAGATCAGTTTTTCCCGTTTCGGGTCGTAAATCGGCAGACTCTGCTGTTTCTTGATGTGGCCGATCTGAAGAGCCAGCGCCGCGCGTTCGTTGAAGATCCGCAACAGCTCATCGTCAAGTTGATTGATCCTCAGCCTGATCTCGTCGATAGTCAAAACAGATCCTTTGTCAATTCCCGGCGCCGGGGATGAGGGTCTCCTTCCGGCCGGCCTCATCGGTTTCCGGGTAGTCGATGGTGTAGTGCAGACCGCGGCTCTCCTGGCGCATCAAAGCACTCTGAATGATCAATTCGGCAACCGTCGCGATGTTGCGCAGCTCGATCAGGTCGGAGGTGATGTAGAAGTTCCAGTAGTACTCGACAATCTCTTCCTGAATCAGACCGATTCTGCTCATGGCCCGATGCAGTCGTTTGTTGCTGCGAACGATGCCGACATAGTTCCACATGCAGCGGCGGATCTCGTCCCAGTTGTGCGCAACGACAACCTCTTCATCGCTGTTGGTGGCGCAGCCGCTGTCCCAGGTCGGAATGGTCGGATAGGGCGGGGCGGGGTCGTTCAGTCGCTGCAGCGAGGTTTCGGCCGCCAACTTGGCGAACACCACCCCTTCGAGCAGGCTGTTGCTGGCCAGGCGGTTGGCGCCGTGCAGGCCGGTGCAGGCGACTTCGCCGATGGCGAACAGGTTGCGGATGTTGGTTTCTCCGCTCCGGTCGGTCTTCAGCCCGCCGCAAAGGTAGTGGGCCGCCGGAACCACCGGGATCGGCTCACGGGTCATGTCGATGCCGTAATCGAGGCAGGTCTGGTAGATGGTCGGGAAGCGATCGCGGATGTAATCGGCCGGCTTGTGCGTGATGTCGAGAAAGGCACAGTCATCGCCATGCAGCTTCATTTCATTGTCGATGGCGCGGGCGACGATGTCCCGCGGCGCCAGATCCTTGAGCTTGTGGTAGCCGGGCATAAAGGCGAAGCCGTCGCTGCGCCGCAGGATCGCCCCTTCGCCGCGAACCGCTTCGGAAATCAGAAACGACTTGGCGTTGGGGTGATAAAGTGTCGTCGGGTGAAACTGCATGAACTCCATATTGGCGACATCCGCGCCCGCCCGCCAGCCGATCGCGACCCCGTCACCGGTCGCGATGTCGGGATTGCAGGTGTAGAGATAAACCTTGCCGGCGCCGCCGGTTGCCAGAATGGTGAAGCGGGCGCCGATAGTCAAAACTTCATCCTGGTCGATGTCGAGAATGTAGGCCCCAAGGCAACGGTTTTCGGCCAGCGGCTTGTTAAGGGTTTTGCTCTCGGTGATCAGGTCGACCGCGATGTGGTGCTGGTAGATGGTGATATTCGGGTGCTGCTGGGCGGCTTCGACCAGGGCTCTTTCGATCTCCCGGCCGGTGGCGTCCTTGGCGTGCAGTATACGGCGGTGGCTGTGTCCGCCCTCGCGGGTCAGGTCGTACTGGTTGGTCGTGTTTTTGCTGAAATTGACTCCCCAGTCGATCAGGTCGGCGACCGCCGCGGGGCCGGCCTCGACCACCAGGTCGACAATCTCCGGGTTTGAGAGGTGGCAGCCGGCGACCATGGTGTCTTCCGCGTGCGCCGTAAAGCTGTCGTCAGCAGAGGAGACTGCGGCAATTCCGCCTTGCGCAAGCTGGGTCGCGGTGACGTCGATATCTCGTTTGGTGATTAAAGAGACGGTCCCCTGGTCGGCGACCTTGAGGGCGTAGGACAAGCCCGCAATGCCGGTTCCGATAACCAGGAAATCGGAAGTGATTTTCATGATGTTATAAATCCTGACCGGCGTGGGCCGTCGAGGTGCGGAAGCGGAACTTCATGAGCGGCATTATCGGTTGCCGAATAAGCGATGTCAAGACGTTCGCCGGTCAGTTCCCGGTTGAAAAAGGGGGGGATTTCGATTAAGGTTACAAAATGTTCATAAAAACCTGCCAGCTGTTAACTGCATTGATGATTGTTTGCCTGATCATGCCACCGGCGAGTGAGAGCGCTATCTATCGTTACGTCGATGCCAACGGGAAAATCCATTTCACCAATGTGCCAACCACCTCTCACTATCGCTATTATCGTGATGACGGAGGGGGACTCCACCTTGAACACCTGATCAGCCATTACGCCGAGCGTTTCCGACTGGAGCCGGCCTTGATCAAAGCGGTGATCAAGGTGGAAAGCGACTTCAACCCCAAGGTGGTGTCGCGCAAAGGCGCGCAGGGGCTTATGCAGCTGATGCCGGAAACCGCAACGGAAGTTGGCGTCAGCAACCCCTTCGACCCGACCGAATCGATCTATGGCGGCAGTCTTTATTTGCGAAGAATGCTTGACTCGTTTAATTATAATCTGGATTATGCCCTGGCTGCTTACAACGCCGGCCCCAATGCCGTGCGCAAGTATGGCGGCATACCACCTTATGAAGAGACCCGTAAATACGTGAAGCGGGTTAAGTACTATTTCGATTACTACCGCAAGAAGGACAGCCTCTGATGACCCAGGACGTGAAACTGATGAACCTCCCGAATATCCTCACCCTGGCGAGGATTGCGGCTGTTCCGATCATCGTTGTCCTGTTGCTGTTCGAATCGAAGGCCAACTGCTTCTGGGCGGCGGCGGTTTTCGGTCTGGCGTCGCTCACCGACTGGCTCGACGGCTACCTGGCCCGTAAATGGGAAATCGTCACCGTACTCGGCAAGTTCCTCGATCCGTTGGCCGACAAGCTGATTGTCATGGCGGCCATGATCATGCTGATCCCTCTCGATCGGGTGCCGGCCTGGGCGGTTTTTGTCATTATGGCCCGGGAGATGCTCGTGACCGGCCTGCGCTCGATCGCGTCATCGGAAGGGATCGTTATCGCCGCCAGCTCGCTGGGCAAATACAAGACCATCTTTCAGATGGTCGCGCTGTCCGCTTTGTTGCTGCATTACAAGTACTACTGGTTTTTCGGCATCGAATTCGATTTTCTCTACCCCTCGTTTCACAATGTCGGCATCTTCTTCTTTTATATCGCCCTGTTTCTGACCATCTGGTCGGGAGGCGATTACCTGGCCAAGTTTTTCCGCGTCTTCGCGAAATAAGTCATTGAAAAATAAGCGGATCGGCGATGATCTCAGCGGAAAGTTTTTTTATTGACAGTCGCCAAATCGTTTTGCTATACATACACCCGCTCGCCAGGCGGGCACGATTGAGCGGGAATAACTCAGTGGTAGAGTGCAACCTTGCCAAGGTTGAAGTCGCGGGTTCAAATGCCGTTTCCCGCTCCTAAACAGTTCACGGCGACCTTCCAGGTCGCCGTTTTT
>CALZHR010000066.1 GCA_945787335.1 uncultured Desulfuromonadales bacterium | reverse complement strand
TTTGCGCTTGCGGTTCTCCAGTCCTGAGCGCCCAACCGAACGGTTGAGGTCGTACTGCCAGGTGCGAAACAGCGTCTTGGTGAACTCGAGTTGTTGCTGCAAGCCACTATTGAGCTGGTTGGCATGGCTGAGTTCGGTTTCGAGTTCCCGAATTCGCCATTGTAGATATTTCATTTGCTGGCCCCTGGCCGTTCCGTCCATTGTTTCCCCCCCCCTCCGCCATTCGGTTTCGCAAATGCTTTGCGTTGCGGAATTTGTAGCCGAATGAATGCAATTGAAGTGCCAATAATCGAAGTGTTTGAGATGTCAGGGGCAGAAGGGGAGGGCGCGTTTTCGACCCACGGGGGGCAGAGCTACTACTCAGATGTCCTGGGGGCCGAGATCAAGCAGCTGGTCGGTAATCTCGGTAAAGGCGACATCGTGGCTGATCAGAAAGAGCTGGTCGTACCAGTGTTCGGTGACCTCCTCCTGGCCGATGTCGATGGCGCGAAAGGCCCGGGCGAGGTTTTCGCGGCGACTTGCATCGAGGTTGGAGGTGGGCTCGTCGAAAAAGGCAACCCGGGCGCCGATGGTTTGCAGAAGCGCCAGGCGAAGGGCCACGACGGCACTCATCATCTGGCCTCCCGAGAGCTGGTCGTCTGTGCGCTCGCGGATCTTCCCCTGCGCCAGGTCGCGCAGCACAACCTGGTAATTCTCTCCCCAGCTCAGCTCCTCGTCGGTTTCGGCGATGGTGCGGTAGATCCGGTCGGCGCGGCGGCTGATTTCTTCGCGAAAGCGCTCCGAAAGACGCCCCGAGACGTTTTTGAACACCTGGGAGCGGAGAAATTTGACCAGGCGCTCCTTGTCCCGCATGGATCGAAGTGTCAGGGTTTTGGCATCGATGTCGGCCTGGACTTTCTGCAGGGTCTCGATTTCACCGTTGAGCCTGACTTTTTCGCGGCCAAGGTCTTTCAGTTCCTGTTCCAGGGCTCCGCAGCGGGCCAGCAGGCCCTCCTTGTCGCGGCGAAGAGCGCTGTGTTCATCGCCGCGGTAGCCGTCCTGAAGGGTTTTCAGCTCACGGCCAAGGGACTCCAGCTCATTTTCGAGCTGGGAGAGGGCCTGACGGTAGCGATCGAGGGTCTTCAGCCTTCCCGGCAGCTCTTCGGCCACCTTGAGGTGCCCCTGGTAGGCATCGCGCGCCTGCTGGTGGCGGCTCCGTTCCTGATCGGTAGCGGCAATGCGTTTCTCCAGGCCGGCAAAGCCTTCGAGTTTCTGGAGCAGCTTGGTGATCTCGGAGAGCTTTTGTGCCAGCAGCGGCTGTATGGTCTCGGCGCGGTTGGCACGCTCCTGGTTCCTGGCGGCTTTTACCGCGAGGGCTTGTTGCTGTTTTTCCAGTTCGGTCCGTTTTATCACCAGTTCGGCCAGGTCCTTTTCGGCTTTTTCGGCTGTGCAGAGTTTTTCCCCCTGCTGCTCGATCGCTC
>CALZHR010000065.1 GCA_945787335.1 uncultured Desulfuromonadales bacterium | reverse complement strand
GCTGCTGACCGTGCTCGGCGTGGCGATCGTCAACCGCCCCCAGGCGACCCTGAAAATCGCCGTCTCGCATACCGCCGGCAGCCGCCTGCTTAAAGACGGCCAGCAGGCGACCTTCTTCAACGCCTGGCTGAACAACCGCACCACCGAAAACGCCACCTACAGGCTGACGGCCCGGGGAACCGACGGCAGTCCGCTGACCATCAAAGGGCAGACCACCAACCTGGAACTGCAGGGCGGAGAGAACCGCAAGCTCGACTTCGTGCTGGTCTCCCCTGCCGTCAGGCAGCCATACATGATACAATTCGTTTTGCTCGATCAGCTGCAGCGCGAACTCGACCTGGCGAACGCCCAGCTCACCCCGATTGCAGCACCAAAGGAAAACTGACATGCCCAAGCATTTTTACCCCGGCCTGATCATCACCCTGCTCGGTGCGTTCCTGCTCTTTGCCGGCTGGTCCGCCTACCGCGCCTCGATCCACGGCAGCCTGATCACCGACCGTGACTATTACAGCAAGGGGCTCAGGTATAACACCACCCTGATCGAGAAACGCGCCGCCTCGGTGCTCGGCTGGAAGCTGGAAACCGAACTGCAAGCCGGACGGCTGCAGATCCGGCTGGTCGACGGCAAGGGCCAACTGGTCACCGGGGCCAGCGGGCAGCTGAGCTTCTATCGGCAGGACAATCACAGCGTGCCAGCGCTGGCCCTGGCCGAGGCCGCCCCCGGAACCTACCGGGTCCAGCTGCCCGCCCACCTGCGCGGTGAAATCAGCGTCAGGATCGACTTTGAACGCGAGGGAGCCCGCATCAATCGTCAGCTGCTGCTGAATATCTAGATGAACTCGGCGTCACTGGAATGCCGCCACTGTGGCGACCTGTTCCCACCAGGCGACCTGGTCACCGCAGAGGTCGAGGGCCAAACCCACAACTTCTGCTGCTTCGGCTGCCGCGGCGCCTACCTGATCATCAGCGGCGCGGGGCTGGAAAGCTTCTACCAGCGTCAGGACCGCCTGGCAGGGACCGTCAAAGAGGCGTTTCAATCCCGCTTTGACAGCGACTACCTTGACCGCTTCGTCACCACCAGCGACGGAAAAGCCAGCCTCAGCCTGATCATCGACGGCATCCGCTGCGCCAGCTGCATCTGGCTGATCGAAAAGATCCTCGGCAAACAGCCGGGCATCCTCTCGGCGCGGGTCAACTTCGCCACCCATCGCCTGCTGCTCGAATTCGCCCCGCAGCGGATCACGCCGCTGGAGGTCTGCAACCAGCTGGCCGACATCGGCTACCTGCCCCGCCCCTATTCGCCAGACGAGTTGCAGAAACAATCGGAAAGAGAAACGCGCAGCCTGCTGTTTCGGTTCGGCACCGCCGCCTTTCTGTCGATGCAGCTGATGGGGTTCTCCATCGCTCTTTACGCCGGCTACTTTCAGGGCATCGACGCGGCAACCCGCAACCTGCTGCAGGTCTTTGCCGCCCTGGTGACCACACCGGTGGTGTTCTATTCCGGCTACCCCTTCCTGCGCGGCGCCTGGTACAGCCTGCGCAACCGCCAGCCGAATATGGACCTGCTGATCGCCCTGGGCTCTCTCTCCGCGTACGGCTACAGCCTGTTTGCCTTAAGTCGCGGGGAGGAGGTTTATTTCGACACGGCGGCGATGATCATCACACTGATTCTGGCCGGCCGCCTGTTCGAGAACAGCGCCCGGCGCAAGGCCTCGGCGGGCGTCGATCGGCTGCTGAAGCTGGCCCCGGCAAAAGCCCTGGTGCGGCGGGAAAACGAATGGCTCAGCGTCGACAGCGAGCAGGTGCAGCCGGGTGATCTCATCGCGGTCGCGGCCGGAGAGCGGCTGCCGACCGACGGAGTCATCCGCCTCGGCAGCAGCGAGCTCGATGAATCGGCCGTCTCGGGAGAATCGCTGCCGGTCCTGCGCCAGGTCGGCCAGCAGGTGATTTCCGGGACGCTCAATCTCAGCGGCCGCCTCGAAGTCGAAATCACCGCCGCGGCGGCCGATTCGTTCATCGCCCGGGTCGCCAAGCTGGTCGAGCAGGCCCAGGCCCGCAAGGCGCCAATCCAGCTGCTGGCGGACCGGATCGCCGGACTGTTCATCCCGCTGGTGCTGCTGATCGCGCTGGGGACCTTCCTGTTCTGGGGCGCAGACTCGGCGGCCCTGCTGCATGCCGTCACCGTTCTGGTGGTCGCCTGCCCCTGCGCTCTCGGCCTGGCGACCCCGACCGCCGTCATGGTCGCCACCGGCCGTGCCGCGGAGAACGGGCTGCTGTTCCGTGGCGGAGATATTTTAGAGGCAACCAGTCGGTTGCAGCAGATCGCCTTCGACAAGACCGGCACCCTGACCAACGGCCAGCCACAGGTGATCGCCGTTCATCCCCATCAATGCAGCGAACAAGAGTTGCTGCAGCGGCTTGCCAACGCCGAAACGGGCAGCCTGCACCCGCTGGCCAAAGGGATCCTGCACTACGCCAAGGCCTCGGGACTGACCGCGGGACAACCGCAGCAGCTGCAGACCACCCCGGGACGCGGTCTGATCGCCGAAGTGGCCGGGGAAACTTTGATCGCCGGCAGCGCCCTGTTTTTAGAGGAAATGGGTGTCAAGCCACCACCGCGAGAAACGGAAAGCGCCAATAGCGAGGTGCATCTCGCCGCCGCTGGCCAGTACTGCGGCTACGTCGAACTGAATGATCAACCCCGCGACGGCGCCGAGCAGATGATCCGGCAACTGCACGCCCGTGGCCTCAAAACCCTGCTGCTGACCGGCGACCGCCAGAACGTTGCGGAGCGGTTGGCCAGTTCGCTGGGGATCGGCACGCTTGCGGCCGGGCTGACGCCGGCGGGAAAGGCCGCCTTCCTGGAGCAACTGCCGAAAGAGCGGCTGATGATGGTCGGCGACGGGATCATCGACGCCCCGGCCCTGTCGACCGCCGCGGTCGGCTGCAGCCTGGCCGGCAGCAGCGATATCGCCGTAGAATCGGCCGACCTGCTGCTCACCCGCCCCCGGCTGGAAAAAATCATCACCGCGCTGGCGCTTGCCCGCGGCACCATGCGCATCATCCGTCAGAACCTCTGCTGGGCTTTCAGCTATAATCTGATCGCCCTCCCCCTCGCGGCCAGCGGCAACCTTGCCCCGGTTTACGGGGCTGCGGCGATGGCCTTCAGCTCGGTGTGCGTAGTGGCGAATTCACTGCGCTTGAAAAGGATAAGGCTCGAAAATGCTTAAATCGATCCTGCTGTTGATTTTCCTGTCGTTCTGTATCGGCACCGGTGTCTGGTTGTTCTTTCTCTCCGCGGTCAAGCGGGGCGACTTCGACGACATCGAGGGGGCCAAGTACCGCATGCTTGATGATGAGGATGAAGAGCCTCCGGCGGAGAAGTAATTCTACGACTACTTACCGGACTATATGGCTGGTCTGTGCTAGAATGTTCTGATTCAGAATCTTGGAGAGATTGATGAACCCTTTATATACCATGGCGTTTACCACCGGCCTGCTCGGCTCGGCGCATTGTATCGGTATGTGTGGCGGGCTGGTCAGTGCCCTGTCGCTGACCAAGGATGGTCGCAACAGCGGGCTGGCGTTTCACCTGCTGTACAATATCGGTCGCACACTCACCTACGGCCTGATCGGACTGGCGGTCGGCTGGATCGGTTCGGCCATGGCCTTCAAAAGTTCCCTGCAGGAGGTCACCAGAATGCTGCTGATCGCCAGCGACCTGCTGGTCATCCTGATCGGGCTGGGGAGCGCCGGCCTGTTCAGCAGGTTGAACGTCCTGTCGCTTGAGTTCAGCGGCCCGATCAGCAGCATGACGAAAGCGGTCAAAGGCCTACGAAAACTGCCACCCTAT
>CALZHR010000064.1 GCA_945787335.1 uncultured Desulfuromonadales bacterium | reverse complement strand
TGCGGGCCACCCAGCTGAGAACCTTTGACGACAGCCTGGTCACCCTGCCGAACGCGCTGGTGTTCAGTCAGGCGATCAGCAACTCGAATGCCGGGGTGCTGGATGAATTGGTGGTGGTCGAGTTTACCCTGCCTGCAAGCCTCGACCCGGTTGTGGTGCGCAACCTGGCCTATGAAACCGCGGTCGCCTCCCCTTATGTGTATCTGCGCAAGCCGGTTGCCGTCACCGTTGAGGATGATTACGCGATGGCCCACCTGACCAAATTCAAGGTCAAGGCCTATGTCATGGATGTGCGCCTGGAACGGGCCATGGCGACCGATATCACCCTGCGACTGAAACGCGCGTTCCTGGAGAAGGGCCTGCTGCTGAAGAATTCCTTCAATTAGCGATTACTCTGCCAGCGCAATCTCCTGCACCAGAACCCGCTCCCCCTCGACCCGCCAGCGGACATTGTAGCGATCGAGCAGCACGCCGTATTCGCGCCCTGCATCGTTTTCCTGCTTATAGGCCGGCCGCGGGTCGAGGCTCAGGGTTTCAACGATCAGGGTTTCCAGCTGCGGCGACTGCGCAGCAAAATCACTCAGCTGCTGCTGTGCGCGGGCCGAAAAAACCACCGCGAGCGATGCCATCGGGGCCCGGCCGGCGAAGCCTCCGGTCGCCTCCGGGATGCCGTCGGTGTAGGGCAGGTAGGGCTTGATATCGAGGATCGGGGTGCCGTCGATCAGGTCGGCCCCCTGCACCTGCAGCACCACCCTGCCATCAGCACAATCGATCGACAGCAGCTTGACCGCCGACAGGCCGAGCGGGTTGGGGCGAAACGGCGAGCGGCAGGCGAACACCCCGACCCGCTGGTTGCCGCCCAGCCGCGGCGGGCGCACGGTCGGTTTCCAGCCTTTGCCGTAGGTCTGGTCGAAGAGGAAGATCAGCCAGATATGGCTGAATCCCTCCAGACCGCGCACCGCTTCGGGGCTGGCGAACTCGGGCAGCAGCTCGACCTCGGCGCGCACGCTCGGCGCCAGGTTCGGCTGGCGCGGCGCGGCGAACTTTTCCTTGTAGGGCGAACGGATCAGCGCGATCGGCTGGCATGCGATCTTCATTGTCATTCCTGTTGCTTAATTGACCGGCTGTACCACCGGGGGGCGATGTCCACGGCTGCTCAGCCAGACCCCGCTGAAGACCAGGGCGCAGGCCAGCCATTGCGGCAGGTTCAAGGTCTCGCCCAGAATCAGCATGCCGAGGATCACCCCGAACACCGGGATCAGGTTGACGTAGCCGGCCGCCTGACTGGCCGGAATCCGGCTGACGCCGTAATTATAGCAACCGTAGGCGCCGAAGGTGATGAAGGTGCCGAGGTAGATCACCGCCAGCGCCGGCAGGCTCTCCCAATGGCCGGGGAAACCGACCCCCGGCAGCAGCAGAAAAGGGAAGAAGAACAGGCTGCCGATAAAGGCCTGCACCGCGGTCAGAAACAGCGGCGGGTAGTTGCTCGACAGGTGCTTGAGCGACACCGTGTAGCCGGCGGCGCAGACCATCGCCAGGAACTCGCAGAAGTTCCCCAGCAGCGGATCGGGTGCCTCCGGACTGGTGTCACTGGCCAGGCTCAGCCAGACGGCGCCGACGATCGCCAGGGAGAAGCCGAGCAGGGTCAGACGGCTGATCTTCTCCTTCAGCCAGCTCCAGGCCAGAATCGCCACCAGCAGCGGCAGCATGGCGGTGATCATCCCCGCCTGCGAAGCGCTGGTCAGCTCCAGCGCCTTGGCCTCGAAGAGGAAATAGAAGCAGGGTTCGCAGACTGCCATGATCAGCAGGTACTTCAGGTCGCGGCGACGGTAGTTAAGCTTGCGAAAGCTCGCCACAAAGGGTAAAAAGCAGAGACTGGCGATCAGCATTCGGCCGAAGATCACCTGCATCGGGTGATAGCCGCGAAACGCCAGCTTGAGGGCGACGAAGGAGCTGGCCCAGAGCAGCATCGCCAGCACCAGGCTGAACATCGGCAGCAGCCGACGGGTGTTTTCGGTCACATTTTCCCCCAGAGACTTGAGCAAAAAACGCTGCTTAAGATAAGCTGCTTCGGTTTCTCAAACCAGAAAAAAAGTTTCACAGGAGTGGATTTGGACGCAGAGTTCTGGCACGAGCGCTGGCAGCGCCGCGAGATCGGTTTTCATCGGGATGAAGTGCACCCTTTTCTGCCGCGATTTTTCCCTGGGCTGAGCCTGCCGGACCGGGCGCGGGTGCTGGTGCCGCTGTGCGGCAAAAGCCGCGACCTGCTCTGGCTGTGCGGGCAGGGTTGCGACGTGCTCGGGGTCGAGCTGAGCCTGATGGCGGTCGAAGAATTTTTCGCTGAAAACGATCTGCTGGCCAGCACCAGTCGGGAAGGGGAATTCTCCTGCTACCAGAGTGAACGGCTGCAGATCTACTGCGGCGATTTCTTCCAGCTCAAGACACCGCAGCTCGGGCCGATCGATGCGATTTACGATCGTGCCGCACTGGTCGCTCTGCCCCCGGAGATGCGCGCCGATTACACGGCACAGCTGCTCGAGCTGTGCCCCGCCGGCAAAGACATCCTGACCATCAGCTACGACTACCCGCAGGCACAGATGGACGGTCCGCCGTTTTCGGTGCCGGAAGCCGAGCTGCGCGGCCTGTTCGGGCAGCAATGCACAGTGGAAAAACTGCACAGCGAGTCGGCCCTGGGGATGCACAAAAAGATGCAGGACGCCGGCCTCAGTTCCCTGCAGGAAGAGGTCTACCGGCTGCGGCGGCTTTGAACTGAGCCGGAAATGGAAATTAGCCGATAAAGACCATTCAGCAACCGCTCCCACTCTCCCCTGCCCGCGCCGCGAAGCGCCAGCCGAAGCGCTGCAGGTCAATCCGCTCAGAGCGATCAAATCGCACCCCTTCCGCTTCCAGCAGGTCGCGTTGCAGCAGATTGCCTTCGCCGTCGCGCCGCGGGCTGACCTTTCCCTGGCTGTTGATCACCCGCTGCCAGGGGACCGCGCTACCCGCCGGCAGGGCCGCCATGGCGAAGCCGACGGTGCGGGCGCTGCAGCCGACCAGTCGGGCCAGCTGCCCGTAGCTGGCGACGCGGCCGGGCGGGATCTGCTGCACCAGGGCGTAAATCCTCCGGTAGAGCGGGCTGGGCAGTTTGCCGGCGGTTTCCCCCTTCACCTTCACATCAACCCCTGCGCGCGCAGCTCCTGAAGCAGTTCCTCCCCTTGAGCCAGGCTGTCGAAAATGATCGCCGAGGTCATGGTCGCCGAGCTGATCGCATCCACCTTCGGTTCGAACGGCTGCGGCATGCTCAGATATGTACCGATCACCCGTTGGCGCATCTTTTCCACCTCCTGCGGGGTCCAGTCGACGTTGCCGTACTTGGTCAGTTTCAGCGGTTCAAAGCCGACCACCCGGGCGGAACGGTCGAACAGGTAGATGAAGTGGATGTCGTGACAGATATCACAGATCGAGCCGCGACTGGTCACTTCGGCGAACAGCCGTTGGTTCCCTTGAGGGCTGCGCAGCCAGGCACTATAGACCTGACGTCCGCTCGGCAGCGCGAGCGCGGTAAAGTCCATGATTATCCCGTGGCGGGTGAGCGCCGAGCGCACCTGATATTCCTGTTCGGCCGCGCTGAGCAGTGGCGGCAGCTGCCGGGCCTGCCATTTCTTCGCCGCCGCCTGCGCCCGGCGGCGTAGCGCGGCGGGATCTTCGTCAGTCATCTGCCGCAGACTCTGGTAGAGGCGCTGGTAATCGGTATTCAGCCCGCGGTGAAGACCAGCGACAACCCCTGCCCGCCCTGCGCGGTCCTGCCGGACATAGATCGTGAAAGGGGTCGAGCCGGCGCCGATTTCGCGCCAGGCGGCAAAGCCGGGGTCAGCCAGGATCGGAAACTCGACACGATAATTCTGCCGGAACTTTTCCACCTCCTCCGGCAGATTCCCCACCGCGATCCCCAGCAGCTTGATCCTGCCGCGGCTCGCGGGACCCGCTTCGATCCGCTTGAACAGTTCATTGTACGACGGGGTCTGCATCTGGCAGTGCGGGCAATGCACGTTGAGCAGCTCCACCAGCAGGACCTCGGCCTTGACCTGGCTGGGGGTGAAGCCCGGGGCGGTCAGCCCGAGATAGTCGCGCTCAGCGACCGTCCCTGGCGAAGCCAGCTGCAGCTCGGGGAATGGATCACCCGGGCGGAGCTGCTGCTCTGCTGCGGAGCCGCCAGCTGGCAGCAGGAACAGCAGCGCAATAATCATCATCCAGTAATGTTTAACCATCAGTTCTCCCTCGCTATGTGAGCGCATTTTTTGCCAGTTTACAGGAATCCCTTCGGCCAGCCCAGGCGGATTAATTCATCGATGATATCATCGGCAGCTGAAGTGCCCATAAATGAGAATACCTGACTTGACTTGTCGGATATCGATGATAAAAAGATATGTAGCGTTTTATTAGAGAACTAAATTGACATCATCTGAAAGGGAGCTAACAAGATGAAACCCCTGCACTACGCAATGACCTTCTTCGCTCTGATTGCTCTGGTGGCCGGCTGTGCCCCGCTCAAACAACCAGCTCTGCAATCGTTCGACCCCGGTTCTACACGTTCCGTGGGAAGTAAGTATGCCCCGAAAGTCGATAATTTCCAGGTCATCCTCGATTCTTCGCTGAGCATGAACGAGTACGGCAGTAATGATTTTGTCGTCGCCCGGGATGTGCTGCGCCGGATGAACCAGGGGATTCCAACCGATCTAAGCTACAACGGTGGCCTGCGCAGCATCGGTCACGACCCCCACCAGTCACCCAACCCCACTGAGCTGCTCTACGGCATGACCAGCTACCAGCAGGCCGGCTTCCATGACGCTCTCGGTAAGATCAACTATGTGGGCGGCTCGACCCCGATGGCGACCGCGCTGCAGGCCGCCGGAAAAGATCTGGCAGCGGGTTCCGGCAAATCGGCGCTGATTGTCGTCAGTGACGGCCTGCACATGGAGAACGCGCCGGCCATGGCGGAAAGCATCAAAGGGATGCTGGGCGATAACCTCTGCATCTACACCATCGCCATCGGCAACGAGAACAACGGCGCCGGGCAGGACATGCTGAAGCGGTTGGCCGATGTCGGCCAGTGCGGTTTTGCCACCACCGATGCGCTTTTGGCCGATGATGCCAGCATGGCAGCCTTTGTCGACAACGTTTTCATCGCCGGCAAACCGACACCCAAGCCGGTTGCCGCGCCGAGACCGAAACCGATTGGCGACAGCGACGGCGACGGCGTCACCGACGACAAGGATCAGTGCCCCAATACCCCGCGCGGCGACTTTGTTGATGAGAGCGGCTGCACCCTCAAGCTGACCCTGCACATCAACTTCGCTCACGACAAATATGATATCAAGCCGGAATTCAAGTCCGATCTGGATCGGGCCGCCGCCTATATCAAGCGTTACAGCAATGTCCCCTACATCATGATCGCCGGGCACACCGACCGGGACGGTACCGTGGAATACAACCAGACCCTGTCTGAAAACCGGGCCAACGCGGTACGTGATTACCTGATCAAGAATTACGGGATCGATGGCAAACGCCTGATCGCCAAAGGCTACGGCAAGCTGCAACCGGTTGCCGATAACTCGACCAAGGAAGGGCGCTATCAGAATCGACGGGTCGAGGTCATCTGCTGCGTCCTGAAGCCTGAATAATTGTATTTTGATCTCTCGCGATAAGAAGCGGGGGCCGCAAGGCCTCCGCTTTTCTTTGTGATAACAGACCCATCAGCGGATTAGCTAATGAAAATCTTAAGTGCCTGACTTGACTTGCTTAATATCGGTGATAAAAGATAGGGAAGTGTTTTATTGAAGACATGGGTTTTCATTATCTGAAAGGGAGATTGTGTGATGAAACCACTGATTAAACTGCTTATGTTTTTTGTTTCGATTGCCTTGGTGGCAGGCTGTGCCCCGTTCATGCAACCGGCTCTGCAGCCACTCGATTCTGGCGCCTCACGCACTGTTGGCGGCCAGTACCTGCCGAAAGTGGATAACTTTCAAGTGATTCTCGATTCTTCGTTCAGTATGGACGAAACCGGGGAAAATGATTTCCGGGTGGCGCGGGACATCGTCCGGCGCATGAACCAGGCGATCCCGACCGATCTCAGCTACAACGGAGGCCTGCGCAGTATCGGTCACGACCCGCATCAGTCACAAAACCCGACCGACCTGCTGTACGGCATGACCAGCTACCAGCAGGCCGGCTTCCATGACGCGCTGGGGAAAATCCAGTACGTCGGTGGCCCGACCCCGATGGCTGCCGCCCTGCAGGCGGCCGGCAACGATCTCAAGGGGGGCAAGTCGGCGCTGATCCTGGTCAGCGACGGTCTGCATATGGACAACGCACCGGCGGCGGCGAAGAGCCTTAAAGGGATGCTCGGCGACAACTTCTGTCTCTACACCGTCGCCATTGGCAACGAGAACAACGGGGCCGGGCAGGACATGATGAAGCAGCTGGCCGATATCGGCCAGTGCGGCCTGGCCACCACCGATGCCGAGCTGGCCGGTGATGCGGCGATGATCTCGTTTGTCGATCAGGTCTTCGTCGGCGGCAAAAAGCCCGCACCAAAACCGGCGCCCGCGCCACGTGACAGCGACGGCGACGGCGTCACCGATGACAAGGACCAGTGCCCGAACACCCCGCGTGGCGCGCCGGTCGACAGCGTCGGCTGCCCGCTCGACAGTGACGGCGACGGCGTCTTCGACTACCTCGACAAGTGCCCGAACACCCCCAAAGGGGTCTCGATCGACAGCGACGGCTGCCCGACCCGTTTGACCCTGAAGATCAACTTCCGCCATGACAGCAACGTCGTCGGCGATCAATACATGGGTGAAATCGCCAAGGCCGCCCAGTGCATCAATGAATACCCCGGCAACCAGGTCTTTATCGACGGCCACACCGACAGCCAGGGGCCCTCGGAATACAACCAGGGGCTCTCCGAGCGCCGTGCAACCGCAGTGGTCAAGGCGCTGGTGGACAAGTACAATATCCCCGCCTCGCGGCTGACCGCCCGTGGCTTCGGTGAGGATCAGCCGATTGCCGACAACAAGACGGCCGAGGGGCGCAAGGAGAACCGTCGGGTCGACGTTCTCTGTGGCGCGACCCGTTAAGCCTCTCTGTTTAAGTTAGGGCGTACGTGTAAAAAAGCGGGAACCATTCGGTTCCCGCTTTTTTTTGCGTGTTTTCCCGCCCGCTGCTTTGAGGCGCTATGCGAGAAAGCAACAGCCGGTCGCCTGGCCGTCGACCAGTTGCAGGCTGCCCCCCATCGCCACGGCCAGGGGAGCGAACAGCGGCGCAAGTTCTCTCAACCTTTGGCTAGGCATGCATTTTCGC